>DATJQW010000025.1:0-8713 GCA_035505395.1 Acidobacteriaceae bacterium | reverse complement strand
CGCCAGCCGATGCCGGTGTTGTAGGCGCAGAAGCTGATCTCGCCTTCCTGGGTGGCGTAGGGGATGATGCACTGCTCGGTGCGGCGGAAGTCGTAGTTGAAGAGGTCCTGGAACCACATGCCGGCGATGAAGAGGAAGTTCCAGCGGTCGGCGCGGCGCTGCTCGATGTCGGCCATGGTGCGGTCGCCGGTCACCTTGCCGTAGTTGCGGCCGGTGGCGCCGAAGCACTTATCGAACTTCTGCAGCAGGTCGAGGATGCGGAAGTGGGTAGGCGACTTGGTCGGATCGTAGTTGCGCAGCAGCGCGAGAGAGACGCCGACGATGGAGAGGAACTTGCCGCGGGCGGCGTCGTTGACCTTGGCGACGTCTTTGGCCAGGCGATCGGCGTTGAGGAAGGCGGTTACGGGCACGGCTTCCTTCGTCTCCTTGTCGATCATGAGCGCCATGCCGATGCCGCAATTCGGATGGCAGCCGCAGGAGAGCTGGCCCCACTCATGGTTGGGGCCATGGACGAGGTCGGCCCAGTCGCTGAAGGTGCTCATGAAGCTGATGGGGAACCAGTCGCGGGTGGGCTCGCCGAGGCCGGTCTGGTTCTTCACGTCGTGCGCCATGTGGCTGAGGGTGTAGCGCTGGGCGGCGCGGCGCTCGTCAGTGACGGCTTCGTCGCGGCCCGTGAAGCTGACCGGCTGGAAGCTGAGGAAGTTGATCTTCTTCGGGTTATCGAGCGCGAACTGAATGATGTGGCCGACCTGCTCGTTGTTGATGCCGTTGATGATGGTCGTCACGGGAACGATGTCGACGCCGGCTTCGTGCAGGTTGTGGATGGCCTGGAGCTTCACATCGAAGAGGTTGCCGACCTTGCGGTGCGAGTTGGCGGCATTGCCGATGCCGTCGAACTGGAGGTAGGCGTAGCGGAGGCCGGCTTCGGCAGCGGCGCGGCAGAGCTCTTTGGATTTCGCGAACTCGATGCCGTTGGTCGCGGCCTGCACGGAGTTGTAACCGACTTTGCGGGAGTACGCGATGGCATCGAGGAAGTAGGGCGAGAGAGTGGGCTCGCCGCCGGAGAACTGGACGGACATCTGGCGCCGCGGCTTGATGGTGATGGCGTTGTCCAGCATGGTCTTGATTTCTTCCCACGTGAGCTCGTGGACGAAGCCGACCTGGTTGGCGTCCATGAAGCAGGGATCGCACATCATGTTGCAGCGGTTGGTGAGGTCGATGGTCAGCACCGAGCCGCGGCCATGGGTGACGGTGGAGGTGCCGTGGTTGTGGAGCTTGTCGTCGTTGTGGGCGCGGATGTCGCGGCCGGGGAAGACTTCCTCGAGGTGGCGGAAGAAGGCAGTGTCGATGGACATGACGTCTTCAAAGTGGCCGTGCTTCGGGCAATCCTTCACCATGAGGATTTTGCCGTCGCGCTCGATGATCTGGGCCTTGATTTCGCCGACCTTCTCGTTGAGAAGAATCTCGTGGGGCAGCTTGCCGTCGATAATCTGCTGGCGAATCTCGGGGACGCACTTCGGGCAGAGCGAGTCGGTGGTGCGGGGCCAGCCGAGGGGCGGCTTTTCCTTCTGCCAGGACTTGAGCAGCGGCTTGTCGGACCATTTGGGAGTGAACGAGGGGTTGGGGCGGATTCCGTTCAGCTTCTCAAAGACGGTCCAGGCGCCCTGGGCCGCGATGGTAACCGCGCGTTCTGCGTACTTAACAGCTTTCGACATGCTGAAATCTCCTGGGTGTTGGAGGATGTCCCGTGGGGTGCCTGGGAATCAGATAAGTAACTGTCTGCCAGGACTTTAGTCGTTATCAGGTTAGATGTGAAACGAGCCCCGCGGGAACGGAAGATGGCTAAATGGGGAAAATCGGCGTTCAGGAGGGAAATCGCGGAGGTGAATGGGGAGGGCGCATTGGCGCCGGAGGCTGGACGAGATGCGCGGAGAGGACCCGGGATGCGACAATGCTGAGCCGGGAGGAGAATCGATCCATGAAACGTTTCGTTCTGAGTCTGGGACTGCTGGCGCTGGCCCTGCCGTTGGGTGCGCAAAATCAGAATATGCCGCCAAAGAGCCCGCCGGCCAATGCGACGGGAGTGGTGGGCGGACACTCCATCACCATTAAATATTCTTCGCCGCGGGTGAGAGGACGCGAAGGGCATATCTTCGGGCCGGGCGGGCTGATCCAGAAGACGCACAAGGAGTATCCGGTGTGGCGGGCGGGAGCGAATGCCGCAACCACCCTGGATACCGATGCCGACCTGACCATCGGCGATCTGACGGTGCCGAAAGGAACGTACACGCTGTTTGTGGACATCAGCAATCCGGACCAGTGGACGCTGATCGTGAGCAAGCAGACCGGGGAGTGGGGGCTGGCGTACAACAGCGCCGACGATCTGGGCAGGGTGCCGATGCAGATGAGCCAGCCTCCGCAGATGATCGAGGACCTGAAGTGGGATGTGAAGAACGAGGGCCACGGCAGGGGAAGGCTGACTCTGGGGTGGGAAGACCATGTGGCGTCGGTCTCGTTCAGGGTGAGTCAGTGATCAGTAATCAGTGAACTGCGAACAGAGAAGAGGAGAGAGCGGGGCCGAGGCTCCGCTTCTCTTTTGGGCATAAGCAGAGGGGCTGCGGGTTGACGCCACATTTTCCCAGGCGGCGTCGGCGCTCCTCTTTCATTACTATGGAGCAGGAGGATTCCGCTCGCATGGTTTTTCGGATGTGGATTGCAGTCGCTGCGGCCGCGCTGCTGATGGGGTCGGCGCAGGCGCAGGTGAAGGCGCTGGGCAATACCGATGTTTCCGTCGATGGGTTTTATCAGATGTCGTCGAACGCCAGCGGCAATGGAATCACGGATACAGCGAGCAAATCGGCGGGCGGGGCGGCATTCCTGCGCCACAGCTATCACTGGTGGCTGGGCTGGGAGGCGGGATACGCGTACACGCGGTTTACGGAGAACTACACCGGGCAGCCGTTCGGGTACCAGCACAACCTGCATGAGTTCGCGGGCTCCTGGTATGTGCACGGACCGCGGGCGCTGGGGATCCAGCCCTTTGCGACGGCGGGCGTGAGCGCGCTGCTCTTTGCGCCGTCGCTGAACGGCGGACAGAACGTTCCCTACCAGGCGCGGCCGGCGGCGAATTACGGCGTGGGTATCAACGTGCCGCTGCTGACCAGCCATCTGGGGGTGCGGGTGCAGTACCGGGGCTTGTTTTACAAAGCGCCGGATTTCGGAGAGGCGTATCTGAAGACCAACGCGTGGCGGGAGACGTCGGAGCCGATGGCGGGCGTGTACCTCCGCTTCTAACCGGAGGAGCCGGGCATGGACTGCATCTTCTGCAAGATCGTGGCCGGGGAGATCCCGTCGAAGAAGGTTCACGAGGACGACGGGGTATTTGCGTTCCACGATATCGATCCGAAGGCGCCGACGCACATCCTGGTAATCCCGAAGAAGCACGTGGCTTCGCTGGCGCACGCCGAAGCGGGGGATGAGGCCATCCTTGGGAGGCTGCTGGCGACGACGGCGCGGATCGCGCAGGGTCAGGGGCTGGGACAGGGTTACCGGGTAGTGATCAGCACGGGTCCGCAGGGCGGGCAGACAGTCGATCACCTGCACCTGCATTTACTTGGCGGCCGGCAGATGCACTGGCCGCCGGGGTAGGACAGAGATCAGCGACCAGGAAAAAGCAGGCGGGGCTGAGGCCCCGCTTTTCGCATGATGCCGTCATGGCGGGGGTGCTCCATGGGGTCGCGGATCGCATTGCCATGGCAAGGCTGAGGGCACCTGGAGAGCCGCACATTTGCCACGGGCACGGTTACAGATCGGGCAGCGCGGGCGAGCCGGAGGAGCGGACGCGGCGGGAAAAGCCCCCGGGGCAGCGGGCCGATTTGAGGATGCGTGCGGCCGGGTCAGGGCTGAGGAGAAAATTATTTTGGCCCGGGCAGGGCTGGCTTGCGAATCGTTGCAAGTTGCCGCTATAGTGCTTGCTTGCAGAAAAAAGTGATGCAGATCACACTCAGAAGTGATCCAGAACACAACCCAACGTAAACTCCAGGCGCAGACGGTGAAGGTCTGCGTGCCGGACCAGCAGGGCCAGCTTCCGGGAGTCCCGGAAATCGCAGCGCGGGCGTGGAGCGCGCCGCTGCGGCTGTGTACAGCATTTTGATGCCCTGAACCAGCAGCGAATCACCAGGAGAAGCAGGACGCATTCATGCCGCAGATTTTCGACCGCAGCTCGAACGCTCTGGCTCGAATGAGCCTGATCCTGAGCGGGCTGCTGATCATCGCCCTCGGGCTGACTCTGGACGCACTGCAGCGATCGCCGTGGGTGACGCGCCAGGGGCAGCGGGCGGATCAGCCGGTGCCGTTCAGCCACAAGCATCACGTGGAGGGTCTGGGGCTGCAGTGCCAGTACTGCCACACGACGGTGGAGGAGTCGAGCTACGCGGGCATTCCTCCCACCGGGACCTGTATGAACTGCCACTCGCAGATCTGGACGGACGCGCAGATTCTCGATCCGGTGCGGCACAGCTGGGCATCGGGAGAGTCGATCACGTGGACGCGGGTGCACGATCTGCCCGACTTCGTCTTCTTCAATCATGAGATTCACGTGAACAAGGGCATCGGGTGCTCGTCGTGCCATGGGCGGGTGGATGAGATGCCCATCATGTACATGCAGAATTCGCTGCAGATGGAGTGGTGCCTGAACTGCCATCGCAATCCGCAGAAGAATCTGCGGCCGACGAGCGAGATCTACAACATGGCGTGGCAGGGGGCGTCGGAGCTGCATCCGGTGTGGTGCGCGGCGCAAAGCGTGGCGGCCGGCACGCCGACGGCGGAGAGCGTGACCTGCACGGAAAGTAATCCGAAAGGGAACAACGGTGTGGAGATGGCGAGCCTGACATCGCCGCTGCCGGGGCTGCACCCGCAGAGTGCGGGGACAGCGCTCAGCAGCGAAGATACGGCGCCTATCCAGCTGCCCGCGGGCCTGCACTACGTGAGGTTTACGAACCAGGAGGCGCTGGGGAATTTTCTGGCGCAGCACTACGACATCCGGAATCCGCGTGAGCTGAGCAGCTGCGAGGTTTGCCACCGATGAACGACAAACAGCGAACAGCGAACGGCGATCAGCGTACAGAAATGCTCGTGCAGGTTGAGCCGAAGCGGAAGCCGACCTTGGCGGAAGTGCGGGAGAAGCTGGCAAATCAGAAAGGCAAAAGGTACTGGCGGTCGATCGACGAGCTGGCGGAGACGCCGGAGTTCCAGGAGCTGGTGGCGAAGGAGTTTCCGGAGCAGAGCTCGGAGTGGATCGATTCGGTATCGCGGCGCGGATTCCTGAAGGTGATGGGAGCCTCGCTGGCGCTGGCCGGGCTGGCCGGTTGCACGAAGCAGCCGGATGAGCTGATTTATCCATATGTAAAGGCGCCGGAAGATCTGATTCTGGGCAAGCCGGTGTATTTCGCTTCGGCCTTTCCGTTCACGACGGGCGCTGTGCCGACGCTGATCAAGACTGAGGCGTACCGGCCTATTAAGGTCGAGGGCAATCCGGAGCACCCGTACAACCAGGGTGGAACGGATCCGATTACCCAGGCGACGCTGCTGGACATGTACGACCCGGACCGGTCGCAGCATGTGCTGAACCGGGGAGAGACGCGGCCGTGGATCTCGTTTGTCGCGGAATTCCGCGCGATGCTGGCGGACAAGAAGGCGTCGGGCGGGAAGGGACTGTATTTCCTGAGCGCGACGGTGACCTCGCCGACGCTGGCGCGGCAGTGGCAGGAAGCGCAGAAGAATTATCCGCAGGCGAAGCTGGTGCAGTACGATCCGGCGAATCGGGACAGCCATTACAGGGCGGCGAAGCAGGCGTTTGGGGATTATGCAGACGCGCAGTACCGGCTGGATCAGGCGGACGTGATCGTTTCGCTGGACGCCGATTTTCTGGGCGGGGCGCAGTTCCCGGGGTTCCACCGGCTGGCGAAGGATTACGCCAACAAGCGGAAGCTGCAGGGCGATACGAATATGAACCGGCTCTATGTCGTGGAGCCGGTGACGACGCTGACGGGGTTCAAGGCAGAGCATCGGCTGCAGCTGCGGCCGAGCCAGGTGGCGGCGTTTTCGGCCGCGCTGGCAAATGCTGTAGGCGCAGGCGGCGCGCAGAGCGGCGCGAGCTGGCCGCAGCATGAGTCGACGTATCTCCAGGGCGTGGCTGCGGACCTGAAGGCGAGCGCAGGGCGGTGCGTGGTGATTCCCGGCGAGTTTGCGGCGCCGGAGGTACACCTGGCGGCGTTTGCAATGAATGAGGCGCTGGGGAACGTGGGCAAGACGGTGGTGTACACCGACCCGGTAAACCCGATGCCCTCGATCCAGATGGACGATCTGAAGTCGCTGGTCGCGGACATGAATGCCGGCAAGGTGGACTGGCTGGTGATTCTGAATGCGAACCCCGTGTATTCGGCGCCGACGGATCTGGATTTCGAAGGGGCGATGGACAAGGTGGCGACGGTGGTCCACCTGGGATCACACCTGGACGAGACGGGCGAGATTTCGACCTGGCACATCAACAACCAGCACTATCTGGAGATGTGGTCGGATGCGCGGGCGTACGACGGGACGGTGAGCGTGGTGCAGCCAATGATCGCGCCGCTGTACGACGGGCACTCGGCGCACGAGATCGTGCAGTCGATGCTGGACGAGCCGGACGTGTCGCCGTATGACGCGGTGCGGCTGACGTGGCAGGCGCAGCTGGCGAAGAGCGATGCCGCGAAGAACGCGCCGAACGGCGATCCGGAGTTCCCGTGGCGGAAGGTGCTGCACGACGGATGGATCGCAGGAACGGCGTTTACTCCGAGGAATGCAGCGCCGAAAGTTGCGGGATTCAGTGCGCCGGCGCCAGACTCGGGCGGAGGGATTGAGGTTGTCTTCCGGCCGGACTCGAACGTATATGACGGGCGCTACGCCAACGTGGGGTGGATGCAGGAGATTCCGCGGCCCATTACCAACCTGGCGTGGGACAACGCCGTGCAGATGAGCTACGCGACGATGGAGAAGCTGGGGCTGGCCGAGGACAATGCGGTCGAAGTCCGCACCGGCGGGAAGTCGATCATCGGCGGGGCGATGGCGGTTCCCGGGCAGGCGGACGGCACGGTGGTGATTACGCTGGGGCAGGGACGGCGGAACGGGCGCGTGGCAGGAGGCGTGGGCTACAACGGATATCTGATCCAGACCTCGGCCACCCCGTGGATGCAGGCGGGCGCGAGCGTGCGCAAGACCGGGGGCATCTACGACCTGTGCATTACGAAGAGCCACCATATCGATCAGCGGGCGGTCTTCGCGGGCGGAGACGGGAGCGGCACGCATTCGCTCGAAGGGAACGAGTCGCTGGATCGCGGGATCATCCGCTACGCGACGCTGACGGACTACAAATCGAATCCCGACTTCGCGAACGAAGGCGTGGGGCACTGGACGCCGGAGCCGAACGACAGCATGTTCCCGGCCTACCGGTACGACAAGAACGCATGGGGGATGTCGATCGACCTGAACTCGTGCGTGGGATGCAATGCATGCATCGCGTCGTGCTACGCGGAGAACAACATCCCGGTGGTGGGGCGGCTGCAGGCGAAGATCGGCCGCATCATGCAATGGATCCGGATCGACACGTATTACGAGGGCGATCTGGCGGCGCCGCGGGCGCACTTCCAGCCCATGACCTGCCATCAGTGCGAGAACGCGCCGTGCGAGCAGGTATGCCCGGTGGGGGCGACGGTGCATTCGCCCGAAGGGCTGAACATGATGATCTACAACCGCTGCGTGGGGACGCGCTACTGCTCGAACAACTGTCCTTATAAGGTGCGGCGGTTCAACTTCCTGCTGTACTCGGACTACGATACGCCGAGCCTGGCACTGATGCGGAACCCGGAAGTGAGCGTGCGCAGCCGCGGGGTGATGGAGAAGTGCAGCTACTGCGTGCAGCGCATCGAGGCGGTGAAAATCGAGGCGGACAAGGACAACCGTCCCATTCGGGATGGAGAGATCAAAACGGCGTGCCAGCAGGCGTGCCCGACGAGTGCGATCGTGTTCGGAAACATCAACGACAAGAGCAGCGAAGTAGCGAAGCTGAAGACGGAAGTGCGGACCTACGGGGTGCTGGCGGACATCAACACCCGGCCGCGGACGACGTATGTGGCGGGTGTGCTGAACATCAACGAGGGTCTGGCGAAAGCGCTGGGAGAGTACGCAACCTAGCCGGGAGCCGGCAGGGGCAGGAAAGACGAGAGCAGGAATCGGGCCGGGAAAGAGGATTCTGGAGCGCATGGCGACAAAAGACGCACCCGTCAACAATCCGATGGTGGATCCGGTCACCGGCGAATACCGGGTGATCGCGCCGGGGCACACGTTCAAGTCCGTCACCGAAGAGGTTTCGCGGATCGTCCTGACGAGCCACACGCCGCTGGGCTGGTATTTCGGATTCATGGTGGCCGGTTCGGTGGTGGGGATCCTGATGATCTGCCTCGCGTGGCTGTTTCTGAAGGGCGTGGGCATCTGGGCCATCACCATCCCGGTAGCGTGGGGCTTCGCAATCATCAATTTTGTGTGGTGGATCGGGATCGGCCACGCGGGCACGCTGATTTCAGCGATTTTGCTGCTGTTCAAGCAGGGCTGGCGAAACTCGATCAACCGCTTCGCAGAAGCGATGACCATCTTCGCGGTGATGTGCGCAGGGATGTTC
>DATJQW010000024.1:0-3049 GCA_035505395.1 Acidobacteriaceae bacterium | reverse complement strand
CTGCGGAATGCCAAGGTTGGGCATGTTGGGATCGTCAGGCAGCTTGATCTGCTGCGGCATCACCACGGTGGGCTCGACCGGCAGCTTGGGGTGGTCGATGCGCAGCAGCTGCGGCGGAGTGATCTGGGTCTTGGCCATCTTCGGCAGCTTGCCTTTGGAGGCCTCGACGATCTCGTGATTGCCTCCGCCACCGCCGCCGCCCATGGTCTCTTTCATGGGAGCCGCGGGGATGAAGGGCGTGACGTCCACCATCGCGGCGTTCTTCTTCTGGATCTCGCGCACGTGCCACTGCTCGATGGCAAACAGCAGCAGAAGGCCGACGATCACGGCGTGCAGGGCGAAGGAGACGGCGCTGGACGCAGGACTGCGCTTGACGGCCATCCGGTCGGGAACGGCAATGGGCGCGCAGGTCAGCTCGAGCGGGGGGAGCTTCTTCGGGAAGAAGAGATCGTGGAGGCCGTTCCAGAGCGTCTTCCAGATCGGCTCTTCATCGATGACGTTCATGGCGCTGGTTGCGACCGGCTGACAGCTTAACTGCAGCGGAGGCTGCTTTGGAGGCATCAGGGCGTCGCGCACATTCGACCAGAGCGACAACCACATGGAACCGTCGGTCTCGACGAGAAGAGCGGGAGGAGCTTCTTCGGACCGCGTCTGTTCTGGTTCCATTTCGGGTTTTGACAAAACGGTGTTCCCCATGGCGACTCACCGGGCGGGATCCCGGCTTCTCCTGATTATCCACTGAGCCCGCCCCTCTTGTCCTGGGGGCAGGGGTGCAATCCTGAGATGCCGGTTGAAAAGAATGGGTGCCCGCCGGATTCCTTCAGGGATAGACGTGCCGCGGGGCCGGAAGTCACGGATAAACAGCGGATACAATGGACTTTTATCCATAATAGAGAAACTGGAGAAGCGATGTCCTCAGCGCTGCCGCCGGAGGGTGAGAAGACCGGCGCGTATCCCCCGTTAAAAGAGACGCTTTCCCTGCCGCGGACGGATTTTCCCATGAAGGCGAATCTGCCGCAGAATGAGCCGGCGCGCCTGAAGGCGTGGCAGGAGAAGGCGCTGTACGAGCAGATTCGCAAGGCGCGGCAGGGAGGTCCCCGGTACGTGCTGCATGATGGGCCGCCCTACGCGAACGGGCCGCTGCACCTGGGCCACGCGCTGAACAAGTGCCTGAAGGACTTCATCGTAAAGTGCCGCACCATGGCGGGATACGACGCGCCGTACGTGCCGGGGTTCGACTGCCACGGGCTGCCCATCGAGATCAAAGTGGACGAGCAACTGGGCAGGAAAAAGCTGGAGATGCCGGCGGGGGAGTTCCTGCGGCACTGCCGGGAGTACGCACAGAAATATGTTGACCTGCAGACCGGCCAGTTCGTTCGGCTGGGGGTTTTTGGGCGCTGGAACGATCCGTACCTGACCATGTCGCGCGAGTACGAGGCGCGGACGCTGGAGACGTTTTACCGGTTTCTGGAGGGAGGGTTCGTTTACCGCGGGCTGAAGCCGGTGTATTGGTGCATCCACGACCAGACGGCGCTGGCGGACGCGGAGATCGAGTACGAGATGCACTCGAGCCCCAGCGTCTTCGTGCGCTACGACCTGACCAGCGATGCGGGGGACATCGATCCGGCGCTCGCGGGAAAGAAGGTCGCGACGATCATCTGGACGACGACGCCGTGGACGCTGCCGGCGTCGCTGGCGGTGGCGTTTCATCCGGATTTTGACTACGTCGCGATCGAGCAGGGCGGGCAGGTGTACATCGTGGCGGAGGCGCTGGCCGCCTCGGTGCGCGACAACTGCAAGCTCGAAGCCGCCGTTCCGGTGGCGAAGTTCAAGGGTGCGCGGATGGAGCGGGCGACGTTCCGCCATCCGTTTCTGGAGCGGCAGATCCTGGGCGTGCTGGCGGATTATGTGACGGCGGACCAGGGGACGGGCGCGGTGCACACGGCTCCGGCGCACGGCGCGGACGACTTTTATATCGGCGCGAAATACGGCCTCGACCAGACCTGCAACGTGGACGATGCCGGGCGGCTGCGCAACGGATTGCCGGAGTACGAGGGGAAGACGGTCTTCCAGGCGAATCAGCCCATTGTCGATCTGCTGGCGAGCCGCGGCGTGCTGCTGGGCCGGTCGGATATCTACCACAGCTATCCGCACTGCTGGCGCTGCCACAATCCGGTGATCTTCAGGGCGACGGAGCAGTGGTTCATCGCCATCGATCACGAGATGGCGGGGACGACCTTCCGGCAGCGCGCGCTGGCGGAGATCAAAAACAGCGTGAAATGGGACCCGGCGTGGGGCGAAGAGCGGATCGCGAACATGATCGCGACGCGGCCGGACTGGTGCATCTCGCGCCAGCGGGTGTGGGGCGTGCCGATCGCGGTCTTCCTGTGCAGGAGCTGTCATCAGCCGCTGAACGACTGCGTGCTGAACGAACGGGTGGTGGAGCTCTTCCAGAAGGAAGGCGCAGAGGCGTGGCGCACGGAGGCTGCGGAAAAGCTGTTGCCGAAGGGTGCGCACTGCGCGCGGTGCGGCGGCGAGGACTTTCGGCGAGAGACGGACATTCTCGACGTGTGGTTCGACTCGGGCGCGAGCTGGTACGCGGTGCTGGAGCAGGAGCCGGGGCTGGAGCCGCCGGCGGATTTGTATTTCGAGGGCGGCGATCAGTATCGGGGATGGTTCCACACCTCGCTGCTGACCAGCGTGGGCGTAGGCGAGAAGCATGCGTCGCCGTACCGCATGGTGGGCACGGCGGGATGGACGCTGGATGAGCAGGGGCGGGCGATGTCGAAATCGCTCGGCAACGGCGTCGACCCGGTGGACATCGCCGACCGGCTGGGCGCGGAGATCGTGCGGCTGTGGGTGGCCAGCGTGGACTTCCGCGAGGACGTGGTCTCAAGCGAGAACATCATGCAGCGGCTGGCGGAGAATTACCGCAAGCTGAGGAACACCTTCCGGTTCCTGCTGGGGAATCTGGCGGGGTTCGAGCCGGCGCGGGATGCGGTGGTGGACGCGGAACTGCTGCCGCTGGACCGTTACATGCTGGCGCGGA
>DATJQW010000023.1:0-19250 GCA_035505395.1 Acidobacteriaceae bacterium | reverse complement strand
TCTCAGGCGCCCTCATTCTCCATGGCGGAAACGGCGGAGAAATCGTGCCAACTTAGTTTCGTTCACGATTTCCCTGCGCGGAGACGCTGTCCTGCAGCTAAGCCCTTTCAATCGGCCGGCGCGCGGCAGGGTTCTATCCTGCGCTGTATTAAGGATGGCGCGGATCTTTGCCAGAAATGGGCCGAGCCGCTGCAGGGCTGCGGATCCCTGGTCACTGAGGCTGATTCGGGGTGGTTATCTGATATTGCGTGGCGGCCTGGCGATTTGCGGCGTCGGCGAGTTTGGCGGCGGCGGCAAGTTCGCGCTGCGATTCGTCTTTGCGGCCCAGGCGAGCCAGCGTCAGGCCAAGATAGTAATGGCCGGGGGCGTAATCGGGCGCGGCGGCGACGGCGCGGTTGAGGTAATCGAGGGCCTGTTCATATTGCTTCTGGCGGAAACAGGCCTCGCCGGCTCCGGCGAGGGCTCCGCCATGGCGAGGATTGCGGGCGAGGGTCCTGCTGAAATCGGCAAGAGCTTCGTCGTCGCGATTCTCCTTGAGGGCGATGTCGCCGAGCTGATACCAGGCTTCCGTCTGCTCGGGCTCGAGTTCGATCGATTTCTGAAACGCCTGGCGGGACTTTTCGAAGTGAAGGCCGAGCTGGTAGATCCGGCCGAGGCCGTAATACGCGGTTGCGTCGCCGGGTCGCAGTTGCAGATACGCGAGCATTTTCTTCTCGGCAGGATCCAGCTGCTGGCGGTCGAGGAAGACGCGTGCCTCGGCGTAGAGCAGCGACGGGTTATCGAAGTGGAGCTGCTCGGCCTTGTTCAGAGAGGCGGTGGCTTCCGGATAGAGGTGCATTTCATCCTCGAGAACCCCGAGATCGTAGGCGAGGCGCGCATTCTGCGGTGCGTAGCGTTGGGCGCGCATCAGGGTCTGAAGAGCATCGGCCATCTGCCCCTTCGCGCGCTGGTCGAGGGCGATGCGCTCGCTGGCGGCGACTTCACCCTGTTGCGCGGCAGCGCCGGCGGGATCGGCGGCGAGGATCGATTCGAAAATGGTCCGGGCCTGGGCTGCATCGCCGGCATCAAGGAGGGTGTTACCGGACTGGACCGTCGGCTGCTGGGCCTGCATCGTGCAGGGAGCGGCCGCCACGAGCACCGCGAGAATAGCGAGGGAGCGCCGCACAGGATTGCCGCCCATTCTACCAACTCCGCGACAGCCGCGGCCCGGTGGCGAACGGCGATGGGCGGCTCCTATAATCGGCGCTCGTATGCGATGGGTGCGGACAGCGGCGAGTCTTGCCGTGGCGTTGTGCGGCATGGCCGTATGCGGGCAAACGGTGAACGCCTACCAGCGGGCGGAGGCGGCGTTTGCCGCGCATCGCTATGCCGAATCCGCGCAGTTGTTCGCACAGGCGGAAAAGGAAAATCCGGGGGGCAGCGACGCGCTGCTCATGGAAGGAAAATCGCTGGTGAATGTGGAGCAGTTTGCGCAGGCGGAAACGGCTCTGCGGACGTATGCGAGCCGGCATCCGGATTCGTCGGACGCGTTGTATCTGCTGGGTTTCGTTTTGAATCGCGAAGACAAGCCGGCGGAGTCCCTGAACACGTACACCCAGGCGGCGAAGCTGGCGACGCCACAATCGGACGACCTGAAAGTGGTGGCGATGGATTACGTTCTTCTGGACGATTACGACGATGCGATCCGGTGGATGAAGCAGGCGGTGGCATTCGATCCGAAGAACGAGCAGGCGTGGTACGGGCTGGGGCGATGCCTGTATTCGCAGAGCGAGTTCCAGGAGGCCGCGGCGGCGTTTGAACGCGCGCTGGCGCTGGATGCACATGATGTGAAGGCGGAGGCCAATCTGGGGCTGGCGTGGGAGATGGCGAACCGGCCGGAGGCGGCGGAACAGGCTTACAAGGCGGCGGTGGCACTGGCCGACGCGGACGCGAAGACGGATGAGTGGCCTTATCTGGACTACGCTTCGTTCCTGCTGGAGCACGATCGGCCCGGGGAAGCGGTTCCGTTGCTGGAGCGGGCGGTTGCGGTAGCGCCGCGATGCGCCGAGTGCCACGGCAAGCTGGGACGGGCGCTTGCGGAGACCGGCAAGGCGAGGCGGGGCGTGGCAGAATTGCGGACGGCCGTGGCGCTGTCTCCGCAGGATCCGAAGCTGCACTACGATCTGGGACGCGCGTACCGGGCGGCGGGGGAGATGGAGCAGGCGCGCGCGGAACTGGCGCTGAGCGCGAAGCTGTACGGATCGAAAGATTCTCCCGGGAGAAAACAGTAGGAGCACAGGGCCAATCGGCCCATGTATAGTCACGAATAACTCGCGTCCCCGGGTGCTCCGATCCGCGAGCCATTCTTTGCGAGCAGCAGAAGAGAGTCAGGGAGTGAGATTTCGCAGTGGGTCAGCACAGTCGGACCGGACGCCGCGGGGTTCCGGAATCGGGGCGGCGTGGCTGGCGGCAGCGGTGCTGGCGGGGGGATGGTGGGCGTGCGCCGCCGGGCAGCAGGGCGGCATGGCAGCGGGAGCCGCGCAAAAGGCGCAGTTCGACGAGCAGCACCGGCCGATCACGGCGGGTGGGTTTGTGAAGAGCGGGCCGATCGTCTTTGAGGACGTGGCGAGACAGGCAGGCCTCACGACGTGGCGGAATGTAACCGGGACGCCTGAAAAGCGCGTGATCATCGAGGCGAAGGGCTCGGGCGTCTGCCTGCTCGATTACAACCACGACGGCTGGCTGGACATTTACCTGGTCAACGGGTCGACCTTCGAGGCGCACGAAGGCAAGGCGGAATCGCCGCATGCCGCGCTCTTCCGCAACAACCACGACGGGACGTTCACCGATGTGACAAAGCAGGCGGGCGTGGCCAACGATCGCTGGGGCCTGGGATGCGCAGTGGGCGACTACGACAACGACGGCTGGCCCGATCTGTACGTCACCAACGTCGGCGCCAACCGGCTGTACCACAACAACGGCGACGGAACCTTTACGGATGTCGCGGAAAAGGCGGGCGTAGCGCTGGCAGGGCCTTCGCCGAACGTGGCGGTGGACCATACGGGCGCGACCTTCGGCGATTACGACGGCGACGGACAGCTGGATCTGTTTGTGGCGGGCTACATCCGGTTCGACTTCAGCAATCCGCCGGTCGCGGGGTCGAAAGGGGCCGGCGGGTCCCTGTGCCAGTATCGCGGCGTGAACGTGATGTGCGGTCCGCGCGGCCTGCAGGGTGCGGGCGACCATCTGTTCCACAACAACGGCGATGGAACGTTCACCGACGTCAGCGTGAAGGCCGGCGTCAGCGATCCCAACGGGTATTACGGGCTGGGCACGCTGTTTGTGGACGTGAACAACGACGGCAAGCCCGATCTGGTGGTGGCGAACGATTCGACACCGAACTACCTGTACATCAACAAGGGCGACGGAACCTTCGACGATCAAAGCTACATGAGCGGGTTTGCGCTGAACCAGGACGGGCGCGAAGTGGCGAATATGGGCCTGGCCGCCGGGGACTACGAGAACAACGGGCATCTGGACCTGGTCAGCACGGATTTTTCCGACGACTACGATCTGGTCTTCCACAACGACGGAACCGGGAACTTCACGGATTTGAGCTACAAGACGGGGATCGCCGCGCCGACGATTCCGTTTGTCGGGTTTGGCGACGGGTTTCTGGATTACGACAACGACGGCTGGAAGGACCTGCTGATCGTGAACGGCAACGTTTATCCGCAGGCGGATCAGCATCCGGAGTGGGGCATCAGCTACGCGCAGCGGCCGCTGCTGTTTCATAACCTGCACAACGGAACCTTCGCGCTGGTGCCGGCCGTGGAGGGTACAGGCCTGGCGGAGGTGGGAGTGGGGCGGGGCGCGGCCTTTGGGGATTTGTTCAACGACGGCAAGATCGACGTCGTGATCAATAATCTCGACGGCGTTCCGATGCTGCTGCGGAATGTGGACCCGGATCACAATCACTGGGTGGAACTGAGCCTGGTGGGCGGACCGAAGAGCCCGCGGGATGCGGTGGGCGCGACGGTGTATCTGACGGCGGGAGGGATTCGCCAGCGCGGCGACGTGCTGAGCGGCGGCAGTTATCTCTCGTCGAACGACATGCGCGTGCACTTCGGTCTCGGCCAGGCGACGCACGTCGACGCGGTGGAGATTCACTGGCCGAGCGGGCGGGTAGAGAACGTGAAACTGCCGGCGGTGGACAGGATCTTCACGATTGAGGAGGACCGGGGCATAGTCGGCGAGCTCTGCACAGCATGCGCAGCGAGGAAAAGCCGATGAAGACGGCGGCGCTGGGGGCGGTGGCGGCCGGCGTTCTGGCCACGGTTCTGGTGAGCAGCTTCGGGCAGAATGCGTCCACTGCGGATCTGGTGCCCGCAGATTTTGAAGATGTGACGGCGCGGGTGGGAGTTCACTTCCTGCATCAGGCTCCGCACAGCTCACGGAAATATCTGCTGGAGACGATGGGGTCGGGCGTGGCGCTGTTCGACTACGACAACGACGGACGGCTCGATCTGTACCTCGTAAACGGAGCGCCGTTCGGGGACTATGTGCCTAAAGGAACGATTCCGGAGAAGACCGGGCCGAAATACTGGAACCGGCTGTATCACCAGCTGCCCGACGGCACTTTTGAAGACGTGACGGAGAAGGCCGGGCTGGCAGGGGTGGGCTACGGGATGGGCGTCGCGGTGGGCGACTACGATAACGATGGCTACGAGGATCTGTTCGTCACGTCGCTGGGCGGGAATCATCTGTACCACAACAACGGCAACGGAACCTTTACGGATGTAACGAAGCAGGCGGGAGTGGGTGGGAGCGGGTGGTCGACCTCGGCCGCGTGGGTGGATCTGGACGGTGACGGCTATCTCGATCTGGTGGTGCTGCGGTATATCCAGTGGGACTGGGACGATGTGTGGTGCGGGCCGAAGGATAACCGCGGGTACTGTCATCCGGACGTGTTCCCGCCGATATCGATGCTGGTGTATCACAACAACGGCAACGGGACCTTTACGGAAGAGGCCAAAAAACTGGGCCTGGGCGTCCCGGGAAAGGCGCTGGGGATTTCCGTGGCGGATTACGATCGCGACGGGCATCCGGATCTGTTCGTCGCCAACGATTCCATGGTGGAGTTTTTGTTTCACAACAAAGGCAACGGGACATTTGAGGAGGTTGGGCTGGAGGCAGGCGTGGCGGTGGACGCCGACGGGATGACGTTTGCCGGGATGGGCACGGACTTTGCCGATTACAACAACGACGGCTGGCCCGATCTGTTTGTGGACGACCTGGCGAATCAGAAGTACGCGCTGTACCGGAACAACCGCGACGGGACCTTTAATTACGACAGCTACGCCACGGGCGTGGCGGGGACGACTCTGCTGCACTCGGGCTGGGGGGTGCGATTTATCGATTACGACAACGACGGCTGGAAGGATCTGCTGATCGCGCAGGGCCACGATCTGGATACGGTGGAAAAGAGCTTTCCCGACCTGCATTACCGCGAGCCTCCCATGCTGCTGCGCAACATCGACGGGAAGAAGTTTGTGAATGTGGGTCCGGTTTCGAACGATGTGTTCCGCCAGAGATGGGTGGGGCGCGGGCTGGCGATCGGGGATATCGACAACGACGGGCGCGAAGACGCGGTGATCACGGAGAACGGCGGCCCCGCCCACATCCTGATGAACCGGACCAAAACCACGAATCACTGGATCGGTTTCAAGCTGGTGGGGCACAAATCGAACCGGGATGGGATCGGGGCGGTGATCCGCATCGACACGTCTCAGGGATCGCAATGGGAAACGGTGACGACCTCGTCGAGTTATCTGTCGGCGAGCGACGTGCGCGCGCACTTCGGGCTGGGCCACGACACGTTTGTGAAGACGGTGGAGATCCGCTGGCCGAGCGGGATTGTGCAGACCCTGAAAGACGTGGCGGGCGGGCAGTACGTGCGGGTGGATGAGCCGGTCTCCTCGCCGGCCGCGGCAGGGGCGCGCGGGATGGCGCGAAAATAGGCGAAGGATGAGCACAGAAAGACGCAGAGCCGTGTCCCGATGAAAATGCGCAGAACCATCCTGGCGTGGGGTGCGCTGAGTTTGCTGGGCGCGGCGACGGGTTGCCACCGGCAGCCGCCGACGATTGCCGTGATTATGCCCACCGGCGGGCTGCACTACTGGGAAGTGTTCTCCCAGGAGGTGCAGAAGGACTCCGCCGGGATGCACGTGGAGATGTCGGCGCCGCAGGCGGTGACCGACTACACGGAACAGGCGCAGCTGGTGGAGAACGCGATCGCGCAGCACGTGCAGGGGATTATCGTGTCGCCCTCCCACCAGATGGTGCTGGCGTCGGTTTTGCGCAAAGCCGAGCTGCAGCACATTCCCGTGGTGGTAGTGGGAACCCCGATCGCGCTGCCGGCGCGCGACTACGCGGCGTTCATCGGGTGGGACGAGGAGGAAGCGGGAAGGCTGGCGGCGCGGCGCTTTCTGACTTTGCTGGGCGGCCATGGAGAAGTCGGAATCGTGGGGGTGAGCCCTACCGTTGAAGGCAGCTCGCGCATCGAGGAGGGATTTGCGGATGAGATTGCGCGCACGCCGCAGCTGAAACTGGTCGGCGTGAGGTACGGGCTGTCGGACTGGGCGCGGGCACGCCAGGCGACGCTGGATCTGGTGGCCGAGCATCCGGAGATCGGGGGAATCTTTACGACGGCCGAGTTCTCGACGCATGCAGCAGCGGTGGCCTTCGAGTCATGGAAGGGGCACCGCCCGGCGCTGATCGGCGTTTCGGAGGAAATCGACGAGCTGCGCGCCCTGCGCGACGGCGGCATTGACGCGCTGGTGATCAGCGACCCGCAGGAGCTGGGCCGGCGGGCAATGCAGGCGATGCGCGTGGCATTGTCGGGCGCTCCGGCGAGCGCGTATTCGGCGCAACTGCCGGTGCAGATTATCGACCGCGACACCATGGCGCGGAATCCGATCGTCGGGCTGCTGACGCAGGGCGAACTGCAGCTGAACGCGTCAGAAGGGACTGATCTTCACGTTGCGCCATGAGGCGTCGGCATAGAAGGAGCGCAGGCCGGCGACCCCGGAAGTGAGGCAGGCGGTGTCCTGGTAGCGGAGCTCGGTGGCGGGCCCCTGGTTGGTGGGCGCTGCGGTAACTTCCAGAGTGCAGCCGTGGGCGGCGAGGGTGAGGCTGTACCATTCGCCGGAGGAAATCGGCACCGCGAGCTTGACTTCGCGGAGGAGGCGCCACTCGTAGGAGGCCCGGCCAAGGACGACGGTCTGGCTGTCGGGACGGAGGCCGGCGTAGTAGCCCTTGTAAGAATCCACGCCGGGCTGGGGGTCGGAAGTGCGGATAATCAGCCCCGCGTCGCCATAATGGGTGTCCTCAAAGAGCAGATCGAATCGGACCTGAGCGGAGATGCTGTAGTCGCCGCCATCGGGGTGACGGAAGAGCATCATGTCGCCGCGGCCGTAATGCGCATTGGAGACCACGTTCCCATGGACCGTCCAGTTGCCGCTGATAGGCAGCCAGCCGTTGTGTTCCTGGTGGGCTTCGGCGACGCGCCCGCGGAGAAACACGATGAAGATCACCGCGGTGACTGCGAACGCCGCGAGCCCCACCCAGCGAAGCCTGAGTACACTGGCCATGATCTGCCCGGCAAGTATAGTGTGTTTGGCGTTGAGCTTTCCAACCACGCATGGTGAGGCTGAAGAGAGCGGCGGCAGGGCGAGGGCTGACACGGGCCATGCGATCGATGGCGGTGGCCGCAGCGCTGGGAGTTTGCGCCGCCGCGGGGCTCGCGCAGACAGACGGGGTGCAGAACCTGCAGTCGATCGAAGCGGCAATTCAGAAGGCGCGCTCGACGAAGACCCCGGTGCCGGTGGTGGTGCGAGGTATCGTCATCCTGAATCACGAGCTTCTGGTGATCGAGGACCGCACTGGAGCGACCGAGGTGCAGATGGCAACACCAGCGCCGACGGCCCTGGGAGATGAGGTCGAGGTGACGGGGAGGATGACCGTATCGCAGCGGTCGCGGATCGAAGACGGTCGCCTGCGGCGGCTCTGGAACGGATCGATGCCGTTGCCGCTGGCCATCACCCCGGACGAGGCTGCGGAGGGGGAGAACGATTTATTCCTGGTCCAGACGGATGCGCGGCTGCTGAGCGCCGAACCGGCAGGCCTGACCGGTGTCGAACTGAACCTGACCGGCGGGCACCAGAACTTCTCGGCCATCCTGCCCGGGGACAGCGCAGACGGCGATCTGCCGCGGAGGTTAATGCAGCCCGGCTCAACCCTGCGCGTCACCGGCGTTCTCTTCGTGAGCGGCGACCTCACGGGCAATTACGGCGACTCGTTCACGCTCCGGTTGCGCTCCCCGGACGATCTGGAACTGGTCGAGGGCCCTTCGTGGTGGACGCGGGAGCATGTGCTGCTGCTGGCGGGACTGTTTGCCATCGTGGTGCTGATTGGAGTGCAGCTGAACGCGCGCAGCCGCCACGCGCGCTATCGGGCGGTGGCCGAGGAACGTGCGAACATATCCCGCGACATACACGACACGCTCGCCCAGGGGTTCGCGGGGATTACGCTGCAGCTGCAGGCGGCGGAGCAGACGCTGGACCGCGATCCAAGGCGGGCGCAGGCCTATCTCCAGGAGGCGCTGCACCTGGTGCGTCACAGCAGAAACGAGTCGCACCTCTCCGTCGAAATTCTTCGCGCGGCCTCCCGCAGCGAACGGCTGGACGCGCTGATTGCGCGGTGCATCGCCCAGCTGCAGGTGGACAGCGGATCAGCCATCGAGCAGCAGATCACAGGCGAGCCGGTACCGCTCTCCTATCACTTGCTGAACCACTGTTTCCGGATCGTGCAGGAAGGAATCGCGAATGCGGTGCGGCATGCGCAGGCCACCAGAATCAGCGTCCGCGTCTGCTATGAGCCGCGCCGTCTGCGCCTGGAAGTGGAAGACAACGGGCTGGGATTCGATCCCGGAAGCATTCCCGGACCGGACCGGGGAAGTTTTGGGCTCACCGGGATGCGCGAACGCGCCGCCGCCATCCATTCCGATTTTCATCTCGAGTCGAGTCCGACAGGAACCCTGATCCGAGTTATGGTTGCACTATGAGCGAACCCCCGGTAGCCCTGCCGCATACGCCGTTATCCGGCACTGCATCCGCAAGCCGGCGCCTCCGCATCCTTGTGGCGGACGATCATCTGGTGTATCGCATCGGCATCCGCAGCCTGCTGGAAGCGGAGATGGGATACCAAGTGGTGGGGGAAGCGTCGAACAGCACCGAGACGGTGGAGCTTTACCGCAGCCTGCGTCCGGATGTGGTGCTGCTGGATCTGCGCATGCCGCACCAGGGGGGGATCGAGGCGGCGCGCGCGATTCGCCGGGAGTTTCCGGAGGCGCGCATCCTGGTGGTTACCAGCTATCAGACCGAGGAGGAAGTGATTCAGGTGATGCGGGCCGGCGCTCTCGGATACATGCTCAAGGACCTGGACGGCAGGATGCTGATGGAGGCGATCCAGGCCGTATGCGCGGGGCGGCGCTGGGTGGCGCCGGGGATCGAACAGCAGATCGCGCACGGCGCAGCGCATCAGCCGCTGACCGCGCGGGAGGTGGAAGTGGTTCGGCTGCTGGCGCGGGGCCTGACCAACCGGGAGATCGCGAACGTCTTCCGCATCTCGGAGAGCACGGTGAAGAACCACGTGAATCACCTGCTGATCAAGCTGGAAGTGGCGGACCGCACGGAAGCGGTGAGCTATTGCCTGGCGAAAGGCATCGTGCATCTGGACGATCTGTAACGGGCAGGCGCAGCGCGGGTGCCTCGCGCCTCACCATACAGACAACACCGTTGTGGCATTTTGGTGAATGGGCAGCACGGTTGTCAATAGGCAATTGTGCTTAGGCGGGGCTGCGCCGAAAGTTATAGGCTGCCGGGAGCAGTAAAGGTTATCTCAACACTCAGGCTACGCAACTCAGGCCGTCAGTCCCCGGGGGCAGGAGTGAAAAGCAGCCGTACCACAACAAGCAATTACCTGCTTCCCGGCAACGCCGCCGCGGAGGCCCATCTATCCGCAGACCAGGCGTACTTTCCGGATTCCCGTTCACCCGCAGCGAAGCGCACAGCAAAGAAGCACGGCGGGGCGGCGGAAGCCTGGAACCGGGTCAGGGAGTTATCGCTTTTTGCATTGGAGGCAGCATGAGATTCGTGATGAAGGCCGCCCTGTGTGCCTTCCTTTTTGTGTTCGCCCTGATGTCCCTGTCGAGCCTTGAGGCTGGGGCGCAGACGGTATA
Organism: Acidobacteriaceae bacterium; assembly: GCA_035505395.1. GTDB lineage: Bacteria > Acidobacteriota > Terriglobia > Terriglobales > Acidobacteriaceae > Palsa-343. Next base: position 8,971 of record DATJQW010000023.1, on the reverse strand, counting down.
CGGCAGCATGGCCGGCGTGGTGACCGACCCGTCGGGAGCCGTGGTGGCAGGGGCGAAGGTTCAGGCGAAGAACGAACAAACTGGCGCCATATCTGAGACAGTCACGTCCGGGTCGGGTGTCTACCGCTTTCCGGAGCTGCCCCTGGGCAGATACACGGTCACCGTGACCGCGGCAGGCTTCGCCGCGACGCAATTGACGGGGATCGGGGTACAGATTCAGAGCACGTCGGCAGTGGATATTGGGCTAAAGCCGGGCGGGGCGACCACGACGGTGACGGTGAGCGCGAACGCCCCGATGCTGCAGACAGAGACCTCGGACATCGGGCAGGTGGTGGACACGAGGCAGATTCTGGATTTGCCGCTGGCGGTGGCAGTCGGAGTCGGCGCCCTGCGGTCCCCTGAAGAGTTCATGTTCCTGCTGCCCGGAACGGTGGGGCCGGGCACGGCAAACAACGGGAACAGCGGCGTTTTCCTGAACAAGATTGCCGGCGGGCAGAATTACGGAAATGAAGTGCTGATCGACGGCGTCAGTCAACAGCGCAGCGAGAACGGCTCATCGTTCGATGAGGAGGCGCCCTCGGTGGAGGCGCTTCAGGAGTTCAAGCTGACAACCGCGATGCCGGAAGCGGAATTCGGCCGCACGACGGGCGGCATCGAGAACTTCGTGACCAAGAGCGGCAGCAATACGTATCACGGAGATGCATACGAGATCCTGAAGAACAAGGTGCTCGACGCCAACAACTGGTTCAACGGCGGCAATAAAGACCTGTGCCTGGGAAGCAATCCGGCGTCGTATTGCGACACGACGTTTGCTACGCCGGTCGACACCAAGAACGATTACGGCGGAACGCTGGGCGGTCCGGTGCGGATTCCGCATTTGTATAACGGCACCGACAAGCTGTTCTTCTTCTTCTCGTGGGAGCAGATTCACTACAGCATGGGGGCGACGGTGACCAGCACCGTGCCGACCACTCAGGAGCTGGGCGGAGACTTCTCGAACCCCGCAATCTATAACACAGGGAATATAGTCGGGACGAACCCCTGCGACGGAACTCCGATTTATCAGGGGCAGATCTTCGATCCGTCGACGACCAAGGTGGTGAACGGCGTCGAGTGCCGCACGGCATTCCCGGGCAATAAGATCACGGCGGGATTCTCCAAGGCGGCGCAGCAGATCCTGGCGTATTTCCCGGGGCCGACAAACAACCTGGTCTTCAACAACTTCCAGTACAGCGGCGTGGCGCCGATTACCGATACAGCAGAGACGATTCGCATCGACTCCAATCTGTCGCAGAAGTCGAAGATCTGGGCGTCGTACAGTTCGCGCGAAAACGACCGCGTGTCGGGAACGCCGACGCTTCCCTACCCGATCGATCCGGGGAGCTGGATTCAGGACTTCACGACGCACTTCGGGCGCGTGGGCTGGGATTATTCGCTCTCTCCCACGCTGCTGAACCACATTATCTTCGGCACCAACCGGAGCAACAGCAAGAACTACGCGCAGGCGATCTTCGCGGGGCAGAACTGGTCGCAGAAGTTCGGCATCGGGAACGCGAATTCGCTCAATTTCCCGGAGATGACGAACGGCTTCACGGCGCAGGAAGGCAACTCGCCGCAGAACGACGATAACGTGGACAACGGGCTTCGGCTGAACGAAAGCGTGGCATGGGAGAAGGGCGCGCACAGCCTGACCTTCGGCACCGATGTGCGCTGGCAGCAGTATTCGCCGCTCGATGGGAACTCTCCGGTGATCAACTTCTGCGGGGCGCAGACGGCCGTGGATCCCAACCTGACGGGGGTGACGGGAAACGGACTGGCGAGCGAATTGCTCGGGCTGGCCTGCGGCGGGTCGCAGAGCGTCATCCCACATCAGTCGCGCTGGACATCCTGGTACTGGGGTCTTTTCGCGCAGGACGACTGGAAAGTGAACTCGAGTCTGACGCTGAACCTGGGCGTGCGCTACAGCGCCGATCTTCCCCGGCGCGAGGCGGAAAACAACACGTCGAACTTCAGCCCAACGGCGACCGATCCCGAATACGGAGTGCCGGGAGCGCTGGTCTTCGGAACGACGTGCCACTGCAATGCGGCGTGGGCCAACGATTACTGGAAGGACATCGCGCCGCGCTTCGGCTTCGCTTACACTCCGCCCTATTTGAATCGCAAGACGGTTCTGCGCGGCGGGGCGGGCATCCTCTATGGCCCGCTGCAGTACTCGGACTTCGGCGGATCGATGAACACCGGTTACCGCTCCAATCCGTCGTTCCCCTCGAAGAACGGCTTCGATCCGTCGTTTGAGATCGATAACGGATATCCGACCTTCGCGCAGCCGCCCGACCTCGATCCTGGTTATTTCAACGGGACCTACGTCTCGGGGTCGTGGATCATGCCGCAGTACGGCAAACCGGCGGAAATCTACCAGTGGGACGTGCAGGTTCAGCAACAGCTGGCGACGGACCTGATCGCGACGATCGGGTACATCGGCAACGAGGCGCAGAATCTGCACTCGAACCTGGAAAACCCCAACAATATACCTCTGAAGGATCTTTCCTACGGCGATGTGCTGAATCAGCAATTGCAGTCCAACACCGCCGGGATTGCAGCCCCGTTCCCCGGTTACTACACACTTTGGGGCAGCGGCATCACGGTGCAGCAGGCACTGCGGCCGTTCCCGCAGTATGACTTCATCGACTCGGGGTGCTGCCTGCAGAACGTGGGACACTCGTCCTACGACGCGCTGGTTGCCAGCCTGCAGCGGCAATTCCGCCAGGGCTTCAACCTGCAGCTTTCGTACACCTGGTCCAAATCGATTACCGATGCCGACAGCCTGCTGCCGAACAACGGCAACGGGGTCCCGCAGGACCAGAATGTATGGGATCTGCATGCCGAGAAGTCGATCAGCTTCCAGGATGTTCCCCAGCAGGTGGTGATCAGTTACCTGTACGATCTGCCTTTCGGCGCCCACCGGCGGTACCTGAATCAACGGGTCGCAGGGAACATCCTGGGCGGCTGGGAGGTAGGCGGCATCCAGCGTTACATGTCGGGGCAGCCGATGGGGTTCTGCTGCTCCAGCGGCATTCCCGGCTTTGAAAACGCCATCCGCTTCAATCTGATTCCGGGCAAGGAAGTGAAGAGCGCCGTTTATCGCAGGGGCCCGAAGTCCATCGACCCCTTCAACACGGCTAATGGGACCGACCCCCTGACGAACAGCATGTTCAACGGCGCCATCAGCAACGTGGCCTACCCGAGCGGGTCGGCGCAGCAGCAGGCGGCGGCCTTCTACGACCAGAACCTGCCGACGAACCCGGCCGGCGTACCCAGCCGCGGCTCCGGTCCCTTCGTGCTCGGCGACACGCCGCGTGTGGACGGCGTAGCACGGCTGCCCGCTTTCTACGATGAGGATTTCAGCCTTCTCAAGGACACCACAATCCACGAGAACCTGTCGTTCGAGCTGAAATTCGAGTTCATCAACGCACTGAACCATCACACCTGGAATTATCCGGATCAGGGCCCGGCAGATTCGACGTTCGGCATTCCGACCTCGACCCTGCAAGACCCGCGCAATATCCAGGTGACCGGAAAACTTGTGTTCTAGCGGCCATTCCGGTTTTCTTTGTCCTCCCAGCGCGGAGCCGAAATGGCTCCGCGCGTCTTGTCGCTGATGGGAGCCGTCGTATCCGGATTGAATTAGAGGACTGCATCCGTTAGCGTCAGGGTCATGCTCAGTCACTGTGCGAGGTGCGTATTAGCGATGGCGCTGGCTGCGGGCCTGGTTACCGCGGGACACGGCCAGCAGGGCGGCGCCGACCAGCAGCAACTCCAGGCCATCTTCCAGCGAGGATCCCAGGCCATGCACCAGGGCAATGCGGCGGAGGCGGAAGAGCAGTTTCGCGCGGCAACCCGGCTGGCGCCGGATTTCGCGGAAGCGTGGCTGGACCTGGGCCTGGCCCAGCTGAAAGGCGGCAAGCTCACGGAGGCCATTCCTTCGATCCGCCAGGCGCTGAAACTGGACCCGTCGGTGCGGGGCGCGCATTTGTTCCTCGGTATCGCGGAGTATCAGACCGACCAGATCGGCGATGCCCTGACGGACCTCGAAAGCGCGGTGCACGAGGATGGCAATAACCCGGAGACGCTGCTGTGGCTGGGCATTGTGGAACTGGACACCGGCCATCCGGATCAGGCGATCGGCCCCCTGGATCGAGCGTCGGAACTGGCGCCGAACGATATCGGGATCCTCGACTATCGGGTGCAGGCGCACATGGCGGTGGCGCGAGAGAGCTACACGCGCATCTACAAGCTGGACCCCGGCTCGTGGCGTCTGCACCGCCTGAATGCGCAGATCGACGCGCAGGCGCGCCAGCATACCCAGGCGATCGATGAATACCAGCAGGCGATCAGCATCGCTCCGAAGCAGGCGGATCTGTATGAGGGTCTGGGATGGGAGTATCGGCAGACGGGCCAGCTGGATCTGGCGGAGAAGGCCTTCGAGGAGCAACTGAAGCTGACGCCGGGCAATCCGATCGCGATGTATAACCTGGCGAGCACCCAGGTGGATGCGGGCCAGGGAACCGAGGCGCTGCCTATGCTGCAGCAGGTGGTGAAACTCTACGGCAGGCCCACCGTGGCCGACTACTATCTGGGCCGCGCCTATGCCGATGCCGGCAAGAATCAACTGGCCGCAGCGGAGTACGAAAAGGCGACGACGCTCGGAGGCGAGACGGCGCAGCGCGCATGGTATGGACTGGGGCAGGCCTATAAGGGACTGGGCCGAACCGCAGACGCGCGCGCGGCGGTCGAGAAATTCCAGCAGCTGCACAATGCCGCGGTGCAGGCGCGCGCGAAGGATATTGAAGACTGGCGCAAGCTGAATGCGACCGCGGTCGGCGCGCCGGCCGCCCCCCAGGGTGTGCAGTGAGCAGAGGAGGCGAGTGAATTTGCGGACAAAGGGAAGCCTCGTTACCGTGGCGGCGGCGGGGATTTGCGCAACCTGGACGCACGCGCAGATCACGGTCAATCAGCCGATACCCGAGGTGACTACGATTCGCGTGGATGCGGCTCGTTCGGCCGGACCCGAGATTCCGCGAACGATTTTCGGGACCTTTCTCGAGCCGATCGGGAATTCGACCTACAACGGACTGTGGGCGGAGCTCCTCGAAAACCCCAGCGTTGAAGCGGGGCTGTGGGACGCGCGGCACGTGCAGCAGATGCTGGCCGGGCATCCGGAGCTGGTGCGAGCCTCGGAGCTGGATCTCCCCCTGCCCTGGGAACCGCTCGATTACGGAGAGGGAAACCGCTACGAGTTGCGCTATGGCGATGCGGCGAACTCGTGGATGTCGCTGCGCGTATTTGGTGTGCCCGGACGGCCGACCGGGATCCGGCAGGAGGTCTGGCTGCCGGTGGAGCGGACGCTGGCCTATGACGGCAGCCTCTACGCGCGCCACGTCAGCGGACCTGCCACTCTGTCTGTTTCTCTGAGACGGCGCAACAACACCGAGGTGCTGGCCAGCGCCGAGATCGAAGCTGCGGGTACAGAGTGGACGAAATATACGTTTCACCTGACGGTTCCCCCGGGAAATCTGCACCGTCTGGATCCGGCGGACTTCGTGGTGCAGGTTAGCGGCGACGAGCAGGTGGATCTGGACGAGCTTTCGCTGATGCCTGCGGACGCGCTGGATGGGCTCGATCCGGACGCAGTTGCGATGGCGAAGGCGCTGGAAACACCGCTGGTGCGATTCGGCGGCAATTTCACTTCTTCGTATGACTGGCGGAACGGGATCGGACCGCGGGACAAGCGCATCAGCATGCGCAACCAGGCGTGGGGGATTCCGGAGTACAACACCTTCGGAACCGACGAGTTTCTGCATTTCTGCAGGCTGATCGGAGCTGAGCCGCAGGTGGCGCTGAATCTGGGCAGCGGCACTCCCGAGGACGCAGCCGCGTGGGTGCAATACATCGACGAGCACTGGTCGCAGCACAGCGGACTGCTGTGGGAACTGGGCAACGAGTTATGGGGCAGCTGGAACCTGGGCTATCCGACCCTGGATCAACTGGCGCCGCGCACGCTGGCATTCAGCCGCGCGGTACACGCCGTGGATCCGCAGGCACGCCTCGTCGCGACCGGCGCAGACCCGGATCATTTCACGCAGTGGAACGCGACCCATCTGGGAAACCCCGCGAATACCTTCGGGTACCTGTCCGCTCATTTTGTGGTGACCAACACCGATGTGCAGATGCCGCACGCGTCCACAGATTTCATTGCTGCCGCCGCGTTCGCACTGCCGGTTGAACTGGGGCGGCGGCTGGAGGAGGAACAGCAGCAGATCGACTCGTTTCCGGCCTTCGCGCATCAGGCGCATATCGCATTGACAGAGTGGCTGTTTATCGGAAACCGGCCGGGGACGCCCAGCTTCACCAATATGGGCGGCGCGGTCGACACCGCGGGCTTCCTGAATATGCTGATGCGGCACGCAGCAATCGTGCCGGTATCGGATATGACCGGGATCATGGAGTTCGCGGGAATCTGGAAGAAGCGCGGGCAGGTGTACGCGGCGCCGGGATACTGGGCGCTGCGCATGTACTCGACGGCGCACGCGTCGCGGCCGGTTGCGGTGGAGACACAAGGCGGCAGTTACTCCGTCGAACGAGGAGTGGGGCGGCTACCGAATATCGGCGACGTGCCCTACCTCGATGTGTTCGCCGCGCTCAACGATGCGGGCGACCGGCTGACGCTGTTCTGCGTGAACCGCAGCCTTGATACAGATATCCAGGCTCAGATCCGCATCGACGGCTTCGCAGCGGATGAGCGCGCGGAGGTCGAGACCCTGCGCGCGGACAACATCGACGAAGGGAACGACGAGGACAATCCGGATCGGGTAACTCCTGCGCGGATGAGCGAAGCAGTGAACGGCGAAGCACTGCGCCACATCTTTCCGCGCGAGAGTGTCACGATCCTTACCTTAGTCCGGAGCCGCTAACCCGATCCGGATTCACTGTGGGTTCGAACGACATCAGCTGATTGAGCAGGGAGTACGATGCAGAGCAAAGGAAGAAGGTCATCAGCGCACAGAGATAGAGACGGGCACAGGATTCTGCCTGAAGGAGCGAAAGTTCTGCTGCGACAGTTTGCGATTCCCGCTCTGCTTGCGTGGAGTGTCGTTCTGGCCGCGCAGCAGCCGGTGACGGTCCGCACCCCGGCCACGCCGCTGGTGGTGCATGATCCGTACTTCAGCCTGTGGTCGTTTGACGACACGCTGAATGGAGGCCCAATCCGCCACTGGACGGGCGCGGAGCAGCTGCTGAACGGCATCATTCGGGTCGACGGCAAGCCGTTCCGTTTTATGGGCGATGCAGAGGATGTCCCGCCGCTGCCGCAGCTGTCGCGCGTCCTGTGGCCGACGCGCACAATCTACGAGTTCGAGGGCGAGGGCATCCATCTGACGGCAACCTTCCTCACGCCGGCTCTGCCGCAGGATTTTGATGTGCTGTCGCGTCCACTAACCTATCTGACGTGGTCGGTGCATTCGACGGATGGGCGTTCTCATTCGGTCGAGCTGTGGGTGAGCGCGAGCGCGCAGCTGGCAGTCAATATCCCGCAGGAGAGCGTGGTATGGAGCACCGCGCGCGTGGGCGACATGACGGTGATGCAGATGGGCGACAACCAGCAGCCCATGCTCGAAAAGGCCGGCGACGAGATCCGCATCGACTGGGGGTGGGCCGACCTGGCGGTGCCGGCGCAGCCGGGGATGACGACGGGCATCCTTGGCGAGCGCGCCTTTCGCAGCGCCGTGGCAAGGGGGGCCGCGAGCGAAACGGGACAGGGACTGGACGACGATCTGGACATGCCGCGCGCTGTGCGCGTGGATCTGCCGATGATGACGGTGGCGTTCCACCTGCCGGGGGTAACGACTGCTCCGGTGACGAGGCGAGCAATGCTGGCGTATGACGATCGCGAGGCGATCGAATATCTGCATCGGCAGATGCCTGACTACTGGCGGCGCAACGGGCAGACCTTCGCGCAGATGCTCGAGGCCGCCGAGCGCGATGAGGGCACGCTGAGCGCGCGGGCGGAGGCGTTCGATCGTGCGCTGACAACCGACCTGACCGCTGTGGGCGGAGAGAAATACGCGCAGCTGGCGATCCTGGCCTACCGGCAGACACTCGGGGCGCACAAGCTGGTCGCCGATATCGACGGGCAGCCGTTGCTGTTCTCGAAAGAGAACTCGAGCAACGGCTGCACCGACACAGTGGACGTGACCTATCCGGCAGCGCCGTTCTTTCTGCTCTTCAATCCGAAACTGCTGGAGGCGGAGCTGCGCCCGGTGATGGAGTATGCGAGCCTGCCGCGCTGGCACTGGCCGTTTGCGCCACACGATATCGGGACGTATCCGCTGGCCAACGGGCAGGTGTACGGCGGCGGCGAGACGAGCGAAGAGGATCAGATGCCGGTGGAAGAGAGCGGCAATATGCTGATTCTAGTGGCGGCGATCGCGAAAATCGAAGGCAACGCCAGCTTCGCCCGGAAGTACTGGCCGCTGCTCACCGAGTGGGCCGAGTACCTGAAGAAAGAGGGCCTCGACCCCGCGAATCAACTTTGCACCGATGATTTTGCCGGCCACCTGGCGCACAATGCGAACCTCTCGCTCAAGGCGATCGAAGCCCTTGAGGGTTATGCCGCGCTCGCGAAGATGACCGGAAACAATGAGGTATCCGAGGAGTATCGCAAGACAGCCGCAGACTTTGCGTCGCAGTGGATCAAGATGGCGCAGGACGGCTATCACTTCCGGTTGGCTTTTGATAAGCCCGGGACCTGGAGCCAGAAGTACAATTTGGTGTGGGACAAGCTGCTAGGCTACAACCTCTTTCCGAGTTCCGCGGCCGAAGAGGAGATCAACTTCTACGAGACCAAGCTGGAGCGCTTCGGATTGCCGCTCGACAACCGCGAGCCCTACACCAAGCTTGACTGGGAGCTTTGGAC
>DATJQW010000022.1:0-3677 GCA_035505395.1 Acidobacteriaceae bacterium | reverse complement strand
GAGGCGAAGGACATCCGCATCGACACGTTCTGCTCGTCGGGGCCGGGCGGGCAAAGCGTGAACACGACCTACTCGGCGGTGCGGATCACGCATTTGCCGACCAATACGGTGGTGAGCTGCCAGGACGAGAAATCGCAGATCAAAAACCGCGAGAAGGGCATGCGCGTGCTGCGCGCGCGGCTGTATGAGATGGAGATGGAGAAGCAGCAGCAGGCGCTGGCGAAGGAACGCAAACAGATGGTGGGCTCGGGAGACCGGAGCGAGAAGATCAGGACGTACAACTTCCCGCAGAACCGGCTGACGGACCATCGCATCGGGCTGACGATCCATCAGCTGGCGGAGATGATGGAAGGCAAGCTGCAGCCGGTGGTCGACGCGCTGATCGCGCACTTCAACGCGGAGCGGCTCAAGAGCGAGGACTAAACGCAGCGATCAGCGAACAGCGAACAGGCTTGGCGTTCCGGTGCGGACGATATCGCGGAGGAATCCATGAAGATTCGCGAGGCGAGGCTGGAGGATGCGCAGCGGATTGCGTCGGTGCATCTGGAGAGCTGGAAGACGACCTATCCCGGGATCATTCCGCAGAGTTATATCGACGGGCTGAAGGTAGAGGATGGGGTTCGGAACTGGCAGGAGCGGCTGACGCAGAGCGGCGGCCCGGCGGTCTTTGTGGCTGAGGACGAGGCGGGGATTTTCGGGTTCGCGGCGGGCGGCGCCACGATCCATGCGGTAGAGGGATTCGACGGCGAGCTGGGCGCGATTTACCTACTGGCGTCGCATCAGAAAAGAGGCGCCGGAGCAGCGCTGGTGCGGCAGGTTGCGGGCGCACTGCGGGAGCGTGAGTTCCGGAGCATGGTGGTGTGGGTGCTCAGGGCGAATCCTGCGCGCGGATTTTATGAGCGGATGGGCGGCGTGCTGGTGAGCGAGCAGGGCATTGAGATTGGCGGGGTGACGCTGCCGGAAGTGGCGTACGGGTGGAGGGATATCCGTGCGCTGATCCCCGAGGCGCCCGAATGAGGCGACGATCCTGACAACAAGAGAAATCCTGAACGGCGCCGCAGCGAGGCTGACTCCGTCGAATGCGGCGCGACGCGACGCGGAGCTGCTGCTGATGCGCGTGCTGGGGCGGGATCGGGCGTGGCTGATGACGCATCCTGATGCGGAGCTGACGGCAGAGCAGGCGGAGCGGTTCGACGCGTGGGTGGCGCGGCGGGTGCGGCAGGAGCCGGTGCAGTACATCGTGGGCGAGCAGGAGTTTTATGGGCTGATGCTTAGGGTGACGCCCGATGTGCTGATTCCGCGTCCGGAGACGGAGCATGTGGTGGAAGCCGCGATCGCGAAAGCCGGACGCGACACAGCGGTGAAGATCTGCGATGTGGGGACGGGGTCGGGAGCGATTGCGATCGCGCTGGCGAAAGAGCTGCCGCGGGCGGAGGTGACGGCGGTCGATTGTTCTGCCGCCGCTCTCGAGGTGGCGCGGCAGAACGCAGAGTTCCATGGCGTGGCAGAGCGGGTGCGATTCGTCGAATCGGATCTCTTGAAAGCGGTGCGGGGCGAGCGATTCGATGTGGTGGTGTCGAATCCACCGTATGTGGCCGAGGGTGAGGCGCTGGAGGCGCAGGTGCGCGACTGGGAGCCGCATGGGGCGCTGTTTGCAGGGCCGACGGGGCTGGAGGTGTATCGCAGGCTGATTCTGGAGGCGTGGCTGGCCCTGAACCCCGGCGGATGGCTGGTGATGGAGATTGGGCACGGGCAGCGGGAGGCGATTGAGGCCTTGCTGTCATCCCACGAAAGTTCGCCGGGCCCGGAGCCAAAGAGGGGGTGGAGCGCGGTGAGCTTTGTGGCAGACTTGCAGGGGATTTCGCGCGTTGCCATGGCGCGTCGCGTCGGCGGAGAATAGACGAATGAGCGCAACAAGTGTGGTGACAGAGAAGGCGTCGTGGATGACGCCGGATTTCGAGCAGAAGCTGGACAAACTGGCGCAGGTGGCCGTCGCGTGCGGGCTGGGGCTGAGACCCGGCCAGGAGGTGGTGATGACGGCGGGTATCGAGGCGCTGCCGCTGGTGCGGAAGATCACCGAGCATGCGTATCGGGCGGGAGCGTCGCTGGTGACCACGCTGTTTAGCGATGAAGAGACGGCGCTGCTGCGCTTTCAGTATGGGCCCGACGCGAGCTTTGACGCGGCGGCAGGCTGGTTATACGAGGGGATGGCGGCGGCGTACAGGAGTGGGGCGGCCCGGCTGGCGATCACGGGCGGTAATCCCGCGCTGTTGTCGCAGCAGGATCCGGAGAAGGTGGGGAGAGCGAACCGGGCCATGTCGAAGGCGTACCGTCCGGCGCTGGAGCTGATCACGCGGCACGACATCAACTGGACGATTGTGCCGGCGGCGACGCCGTCGTGGGCCCAGGCGATGTTTCCGGAGCTTCCGGAAGAGGAAGCGCTGAAGAAATTGTGGGCAGGGATCTTCGCCGCGACCCGCGCGGACCGGACGGATCCGGTGGCGGCGTGGAAAGAGCACGATGCGGGACTGCATCGGCGGGCGGAGCACCTGAACACGATGCGGTATGCGGCGCTGCACTTCCGCGGGCCGGGAACGGATCTGAAGGTGGGGCTGGCGGACGATCATCTGTGGCTGGGGGGCGGGACGCGCGCAGGCAGCGGACAATACTGCATCCCCAATATGCCGACCGAAGAGGTATTCACGACGCCGCACAAGGACCGCGTGGATGGGGCGGTGACGAGCACCAAGCCGCTCTCCTACCAGGGAACGATGATCGAGGGGATCCGGGTGCGGTTCGACGGCGGGCGGATTGTGGAAGCGCAGGCGGCGAAGGGCGAGCAGGTGCTGCGGCAGATGATCGATACGGACGAGGGTGCGCGGCGGCTGGGCGAAGTGTCGCTGGTGCCGCACTCGTCGCCGATTGCGGCGAGCGGGCTGCTGTTCCTGAACACGCTGTTCGACGAGAACGCGGCATGCCACATTGCGCTGGGTCAGGCCTACTCGACGTGCCTGAAGGACGGCGATCAGCTGACTCCGGAGCAGCTGGCGGCGAAGGGCGCCAACGACAGCCTGATCCACGTGGACTGGATGATCGGGTCGGGCGAGATCGACGTAGACGGGATTACCGCGACGGGGGCAAGCAAAGCGGTGATGCGCAGGGGCGAGTGGGTGTAACCAGAGCTCAGAGCACAGATCTCAGGGCTCAGTAAAGCGCGCAGCACTGCATTCAGGGAAGTTGCGAGCGGGGCACGGCCGGGACCGGCGGTCCCATGGGGCGCGGTAGAATGCCGCAATGCCGGAACGGGCGCGAGCGATCGGCGCGGTGCTGCGGATCGGGCTGATCGCGGGGACGCTGGACATCGGCGAGAACATCATCTTCAACGCTTTTCGCCATATCACGGCGATGCAAATCTTCCAGTACATTGCGAGCGGGCTGACTGGGCGGTGGGCGTTCCAGGCGGGCGCGGCGAGCGTGGCGCTTGGGGTCGGGATCCACTACACGATTGCGCTGACGTGGACCGCGGTGTATTACGCGGCCAGCCGGCGGATGAGCGTGCTGGTGCGGCGGCCGGTGGCGTGCGGGCTGGCCTATGGGGGTGTGGTCTACCTGGCGATGAACCTGGCGGTGCTGCCGCTGACGCGCGTTCCGCATGCGAGGGCCGCGATGAGTGTGGC
>DATJQW010000021.1:0-3476 GCA_035505395.1 Acidobacteriaceae bacterium | reverse complement strand
GGCACCGGCACATCGACCGTAACCGGACAGCCCGTCAACCTGATCGCCCTGACCGTTGATCCGCCGGTCGGCGCGACGCAGGAGGTAATGCTGATGCTGAATCAGCTGCCGCAGTCGGTCAGCCCGCCCTCGACGCCGCTGGCCTACAGCTTCCAGGCCGAACCGCCGTACTCGCTGCTGAGCCCGCCAGGAACCACGCCGCCGCCTTCGCCCACGGTCACGGTTCCTTATTCCGGGGTAGTGTCCGGCACGTACCTGGTGCGCCTGCAGGTAGACGGAGCGCAGAGCCTGCTCACGACCGACAGCAACGGGGTCTTCAACGGCCCGCAGGTGACTTTGTGACGACAGCATCGGAATTCGCGCAGTCGGTTCCGCCCGGAAACCCGGCCGAAGAAGAGATTCGTACGCTTCTGGAGCGCACACTGGAGACGCTGAGGCGTCATCCGGCCGCGGAGCGCGGCGAGGGCAGTGCGGATCCGGCCGCGAGCAAAGCAGCGGCGGCCCACGAGAACCTCGCCCATATCTTCACCCTCAGCCCGTTCGAGACCGCCATCGTGCTGCTTTGCCTCGCGGCGGAACTGTATACGGAAACCGGAGACATCTGCGCGGCGGCCGCGGGCGACAGCCGCCTGCGTTTTCCCACTTTTCATCTCGCGCTGCGCGTCCTGCCCGAAGCCCACTGGAGCGCCACGCTGCCGCAGAGTCCGCTGCGCCGCTGGAACCTGGTGGAGATGGCCGCCGGCGAGTCGTTCCTGACCTCGCAGCTTAGCCTGCCCGAGCCGCTGCTGCATTTCCTGATGGATGCCCCGGCGCTGGACGAGCGCTTACAGCCGTTGCTCGAGCCGGTCGTTCCCCCTGAGGTTCTGCCGTCGTGCTACCGGGCGCAGGCCGAGAAGCTGATCGCCCTGCTCAGGGAGGCTCGTGAGGAAGCCATCGTTCCTCATCTCACCGGCAGCGCCACGGCGGGCAAGTCCGCGGTGGCTGCCCTTGCCGCGGCCTCGCTGGGGTTGCGATTGTTTGCGCTGGATGCGGCCAATCTTCCCGGGACGCAGAAGGACTGCGATTCCGTGCAGCGCAGCCTGGAGCGCGATGCAGCGCTGCTCGGGTTTGCTCTGCTCATCGGCGTGGAGCGTGCCGCGGCTGCGGAGCGCGCGGCGGCGGCGCAACTGGCCGACCGCTTCGCCGGCATCGCGATCCTCAGCGGCGACGGAGTTCCCGCGCTGCGGCGCTCGCGGCTGGAACGGATCGTTGTCGACCGGCCCGATGCGGCCAGCCAGCAGGCGCTGTGGACGTACGCGCTCGGCGAGGAAGCGGCGGCGCGCTGCAATGGCCACATCGAGCGCGTGGCTACGCAGTTCTCGCTCGACTACGAAGAGATCCTGCGCAATGGAGCCGCGGTCCGGCGGCGCCTGAGCGCGATGGATGGGCTTGGGGGCGCAGCCGGCGAACAGTTGCTGGAATCCTGCCGCGCGGGGGCGCATGGAACTCTGGATGCGCTGGCGCAGCGCATCGAGCCGCGCGCAGGATGGCAGGACATTGTGCTGCCTGAGGCGAGCCTGGAAGGGCTGCGCGCCATTGCCGCACAGGTGCGGCAGCAGGGCAAGGTGCTCGAGCGCTGGGGATTTGCGGCGCAAACCTCGCGCGGCCTCGGCATCTCCGCGCTCTTTCACGGGCCCAGCGGCACGGGCAAGACGCTGGCCGCGGAAGTGCTGGCGCACGACCTCGGCATCGACCTGTGGCGGATCGATCTGAGCCAGATGGTGAGCAAATACATCGGAGAGACGGAAAAGAACCTGCGCGCCATCTTCGACGCCGCGGAGAGCACGGGATCCATCCTGCTGTTTGACGAAGCCGATGCGCTCTTCGGCCGGCGCAGCGAAGTTCGCGACAGCCACGACCGCTACGCCAACATCGAAGTCAGCTATCTGCTGCAGCGAATCGAGGCGTATCGCGGCCTGGCAATCCTGACCAGCAACCTCCGCGTCAATCTCGACTCCGCGTTCCTGCGCCGCATACGGTTCTTCGTCAGCTTCCCCTTTCCCGATGTCGGGCTGCGCCGCTGCATCTGGGAGCGCGTGTTTCCCGCCGCGATGCCGTCGGAGAATCTCGACTACGCCAGGCTGGCGCGGCTCAATCTGGCCGGCGGCAACATTCGCAACATCGCGCTCAACGCGGCCTACATCGCCGCCGATCTCGAGCAGCCGGTGCGCATGGAACATCTGCTGACGGCGGCGCGGCGCGAGTGCTTCAAGATCGAGCGCCCGCTGACCGCGGCCGAGACGGGAGGCTGGGTATGAACCGGCGGCAGCGGCGCACGCAGTGGCAGGCATCGCAGCGTCTCTCTGCGGAGCCGTCGCCTGCAGCTGCGCCGGGCTACTCGGCGATCGATATGCGCGTGGGAGAGCTGGTGCTGCGCGGATTCGATCGGCATTTTGCCTCCCGGGTCGCCGTTGCCTTTGAGCAGAGCCTCAGCGAACGCCTGCGCTCTGCCGCGCTGCCCGCGCCGCTGCGGCAGTCGATGCGCAGCCCGCAAATGTGCCTGGCGCCGGTGAAGCTGCGCCGCTCCAGGGATGCGGCGGCGATCGGCGAGGAACTGGCGCGGTCGGTGCTCGCGCTCGATACCGGCAGAGGCCGGCGGGGAGGGTCGCGATGAGCAGCACCACACATGCACTCGCTCCAGCCGAGCCGGCCAAAGCCGCCCCGTCCCTGGTGCGTCCTGTGCGTGCGCCGCGACTGCAGCGCGCGTGTTCGTGCGGAGGCAACTGCGAGAGCTGCCGCAGCAAGAAGCCGAAAGATATGCTGCAGCGCAAGGCCGCTCCGGGCGCGCCGGCTCCGAGATCTGCGACGGCGCCGCCGAAAGGTACCGCTCCAGCTCCCGCGCGTGCACCGAGCGCGCCACCGCCTTCCGCTCACGCTGGACACACGCCCACCGCGCCCAAAGCCGCGGCCCCGGTGGCCGTACCGCCAAAGAAGCCGGAGCCACCTGCGCCTGCTCCCCGCGCCGAATCGAAGACGGGAGCGAAATCTGCAACACCGACAGTTACAGAAAAGAAGAAACCCGCCGAAGCCCCGTCTGACGTGCCGCCGATCGTCCGCCGCGTGCTGGCGACGCCCGGCGAGCCGCTCGACTTCGCGACGCGCACCGCCATGGAGGCGCGTTTCGGGCACAGCTTCCGTGAGGTGCGGATTCACACCGATGCGCTGGCTGCCGAATCGGCACGCGCCGTCTACGCACACGCCTACACGGTCGGCGAGGACATCGTCTTCGATACAGGCCAGTACCAGCCGCAGACCACCGAGGGCCAGCACCTGCTGGCTCATGAGCTGGCGCACACCGTCCAGCAGCACGGCCTGCAGAAATCCGGCGGCCCCATTGCCAGCGACAACTCGGGCGATTACCAGCACCTGGAGCGGGAAGCGGAAAACGCCGCGCGCACCGTCATGCAGCGTCCGCCCGCCGCCGGCGCGCCGGTATC
>DATJQW010000020.1:0-20279 GCA_035505395.1 Acidobacteriaceae bacterium | reverse complement strand
AAAGCCGACGCCCATCAGGCCGAGGCCAGTGCGAATCCAGGCCAGGAAAGTGCGTTCGGCGGCGAAGGCAGTGCGGGGATCGTCGAGCTCGCCGGGCATGGAGCGATTGTATGCAAGGCCGCCCGGACGGCGATGGGGAAAATGACAAAAGGCGAGCCGAAGCTCGCCTTTTGCGTTGTTGACTGTCTAAATTTCTTGCGTCTTACAGAGGCTGTACGTCAGCTGCCTGCCAGCCCTTCGGCCCCTTGACGACGTTGAACTGCACGGCCTGACCTTCCTGCAGACTCTTGAAGCCATTCGCGGAGATGGCCGAGTAATGCACGAAGACATCTTCGCCGTTCTGGCGCGAGATGAAGCCGTAGCCCTTCGCGTCGTTAAACCACTTCACAGTGCCTTGTTCCATTTGTTGCAATGTCCTGATTGATTGAATTGCGCTGGAGTGAATCGGAGCGAAACTGGCAGACCCTACATGTCCTGCTTGGTTGGGCGAGGCGAAAGACTGCTCTTGCCCGGTTCTTTCTAACGCTGCCTAAGTGTAACAGATTCTGAATACGGGCGCTTATGCGCCGGCGGCACGCACGGCCAGCAGCAGCAGAACCAGCAGCACCAGGAAGAGGAAAAGAACGGGAGAAAAACCGAAAGAGACACGGGAGCTGTGCATGGAAAACCCTCCCGGCCTCAGCTTACGCCCGATTCGCCAGGGCGGCGCGGAGTATTCTGTATCGGTTGCGATGAACGACCCCTTCCTGGAACTGCTCACGCCGGCGCTGGACCGGCTCAGAAACCAGTTTGCCGGCCTGCCGGACGCCCGGTCAGGGCCCACGGCGCAGGACGCGGCGGGGGCGGGCGCGCGGGGGATGGCCGAAGCGGCCGCGGTGCTGGATGAGGCGGCGCGCCGGATGGGCGATAACTACCCGTATTTTCATCCGCTTTACGCCGGCCAGATGCTCAAGCCGCCACATCCGGCGGCGCGGGCGGCCTATGCGATGGCCATGGCGGTGAACCCGAACAACCACGCGCTCGATGGCGGCCGGCCCAGCTCGCGGATGGAAGTGGAGGCGGTGCGGGAGATCGCCCGCATGTTCGGCTGGACTGAGTTCCTGGGCCATCTGACCAGCGGCGGGACCTTCGCGAACCTGGAGGCGCTGTGGGTGGCGGGGCAGATGGCTCCGGGTAAGAAAATCGTGGCCTCGGAACAGGCCCACTACACGCACAAACGCATCAGCTCGGTGCTGAAGCTGGATTTCTCGAGCGTGGCTGCGGACGATCGCGGGCGGATGGACCTGAGGGCTCTCCAGCAACTGCTCGCCGGCGGCGGGGTTGGCACTGTGGTGGCGACTCTGGGCACAACGGCCGTGGGCGCGTTGGATCCGCTGGATGAAATCCTGGCGATGCGGCAAAAATACGGCTTTCGTGTCCATGTGGATGCGGCGTATGGGGGATATTTCCGGCTGGCATCGAATCTGGAAGCAGAAGCAGCGCGGGCATTTGCGCGCATCGGCGCGGCGGATTCGATCGTGGTCGATCCGCACAAGCACGGCCTGCAGCCCTACGGATGCGGCTGCGTGCTGTTTCGCGATCCTGGCATGGGGCGCTGGTACAAGCACAACTCGCCGTATACGTATTTCACCTCGCAGGAACTGCATCTCGGAGAAATCAGCCTGGAGTGCTCGCGCGCGGGGGCGTCGGCGGTGGCGCTGTGGACGACGCAGCGGCTGCTGCCGCTCGTGCCGGGCGGCGAGTTTGCGCGCGGCCTCGAAAAGGGACGAGAGGCGGCGCTGCGGCTGCATCGAATGATTGCCGGGGATGCGCGGTTTGTGGCCGGTCCGGAGCCGGAGCTGGATATTGTGGTGTGGGGGCTCCCCGCCCAGGACCTGGCTGAAGCAAGCCGCCGGTCCCAGGAAGTCTTCGACCGCGCAGCCGAGGGGGGGCTGCATCTGGCGCTGGCGCACCTGCCCGCAAGGTTTTTCGCGAATGCGGGATGGCAGGATGCCGGGGAGGATAGCTCCGTAACCTGCCTGCGCTCAGTGCTGATGAAGCCGGAGCATCTGGAGTGGGTGGATGAGATTGGGCGGCGGATTGGAGAGGCAGCGTCCAGCAGACAATGACCAGAGTTCAGTCGCCAATAGACAGGAAAGAGGGAACAGTGCCGGAGAAGGCGGAAAACTTGCAGGCGGACGGGTTAGTGCGGGAGATTCACGAGCGGCATTTCGGAGCCGGTCCGAAGATGTTTCTTGCGCCGGGACGCGTGAACCTGATCGGCGAGCACACGGATTATGCCGGAGGGTTCGTGATGCCGGCGGCGATCGACTTTGGCACCCTGGCCGCGGTGTCGCCGCGCCAGGACGGGCAGATTGAGGTGTGGTCGGAGAACTTCGCCGAGGGCGTGACCTACGCCGCCGATGCGCTGCCGAATCGGGGAAAGCGGCACTGGTCGGATTATCCGCTGGGGGTGCTGTGGGCGCTGCGCGAAGCGGGGGTGGACGTGCCGCCGTTCAGTCTGACGCTCCAGGGCGACGTGCCGGTGGGCGCGGGTCTCAGCTCGTCGGCGTCGGTGGAGGTGGCCACGGCATTCGCGCTGCTGGATGTGGCGGGCGCGAGCATGGCGCGGGTGGAGATCGCGAAGCTGTGCCAGCGCGCGGAAAACGTGTACGCGGATTCCTCGTGCGGGATCATGGACCAGTTCATCGCCTGCCACGGCGCGGAGGATCACGCTCTGCTGCTGGATTGCCGGTCGCTGGAGTTTCGGCTGGCGCCGATTCCGCGGCACGTCAAGCTGGTGATCGCGAACACCATGGTGCGGCACTCGGTGGCGGGGGGCGAGTACGGCACGCGCCGCGCGGAAGTGGAAGAGGGGACGGCGATTCTGCGACGGCGTCGGCCCGAGATCACGCTGCTGCGGGACGCCACGCCGGAGGATCTGGAAGAGTGGGGCAGCGAAATGCCAGACAACGTTCTGAGGCGCTGCCGGCATATCATTACCGAGAATTTGCGCACGGCGGCCGCAGCCGACGCGCTGGAAGCGGGCAACCTGAAGAAGCTGGGCGATCTGATGGCCGCCGCGCACATGAGTTACCGCGACGATTTCGAGGCCAGCTGCGTGGAGGCCGATACGATGGTGGACCTGGCGCAGCGGCTGCCGGGGCTGATCGGCGCGCGGCTCACCGGAGGGGGCTTTGGCGGATGCACGGTGAATCTGGTGGAAGAGGAACAGGCGGCGGAATTTACGGCGAGGCTGGGCCAGGATTATCGCCGCGCGACTGCAATCGAGCCGGAGATTTATGACTGCCGGGCATCGGCGGGCGCGCATGCGGTGGAAAACTCGAGGAGGTAACCCACAGAAGTGTGATTGCCGAAGATGAACAAGTCGATGTAGAAATCACGGGGTACGTCCCAGCCAGCGGGCGGGACGAGTGAATTGTCTTATCCTGAAAAACGGGCGCTCGGACAGGCCGGAGAAAACGTTTCAGAGATGCGCTTTATCAATCGTTCTCAGTATTTTCCCGTGCAGGGACCGAGTGAAGGCGGAATCGTCGCTTACTTCTCGATGGAGATCGCGATTGCGCCGGAGATGCCGACCTACAGCGGCGGTTTGGGAGTGCTGGCCGGCGACACGCTGCGCGCCGCAGCCGACATGGGGCTGCCTCTGGCCGCGGTCACGCTGGCGCACCGCAAAGGATACTTCCGGCAGCACCTGGACGCGAACGGCATACAGACGGAAGAGCCGCAGCCCTGGTACCCGGAGAACACGCTGACGGCTGAAGAGCCGGTGGTGACGGTGACCATCGAGGGCCGGCCGGTGGCGGTGCGCGCATGGCGCGTGGATATCGAAGGCGTCGCCGGGCACCGGATTCCCGTCTACCTGCTCGACACGGATCTGGAACAGAACGACCCGCAGGACCGCAGTCTTACGGATTACCTGTATGGCGGCGGCGCTGACTACCGGCTGCGCCAGGAAGCGGTGCTGGGCATCGCCGGGGCGCGGATGCTGCGTGCGCTCGATTACGATCCGGTGGTCTACCACATGAACGAGGGCCACGCGGCGCTGCTGACGCTGCCGGTACTGGAGCAGGAACTGCACGGCGGCGGGCTGCACACGGCTACCGAAGAGAGTATCCAGGCGGTGCGCCGGAAATGCGTCTTCACCACCCACACGCCGGTGCCGGCCGGACACGACCGCTTCTCGGGCGAGCAGGCGTATCGGATCCTCGGCAACGAGCGGGCCAGCCTGCTGGAGCGCTTCAGCTGCTTCCACGACGGCCTGCTGAACATGACCTATATCGCGCTGCGCTTTTCGCGGTACGTAAACGGCGTGGCCATGCAGCACGGCAAGGTTTCCCGGCAGATGTTCCCCGAGTACCGGATCGACGCCATCACCAACGGCGTGCACGCGGGCACCTGGACGGCGCCCGCGGTGCGGGCGGTCTTCGACAAGCACCTGCCGCGTTGGCGCCAGGACAATGTGACGCTGCGTTACGCGATCGATATCCCGGAGAATGAAATTGTCGATGCGCACACAGCCTCCAAACAGGTCCTGCTGGATGTGGTGAAGCAACGGACCGGCGTGGAGATGCGGCCGGAGGTGTTTACGCTCGGCTTCGCGCGGCGCGCGGCGACCTACAAGCGTGCCGATCTGCTGTTTACCGATCCCGACCGCCTGGTGCGCTGTGCGGAGCAGCAGGGCGGTATGCAGATCCTCTACGCGGGCAAGGCGCACCCCGCCGACGAGCCGGGGAAGGCAAAGATACGGCGGGTGATCGAGCTCGCGAGCGAGCTGCGGCAGAGCGCGCTGAGCATCGTCTATCTCGAAAACTACGAGTGGGAACTGGGCGCGCTGCTGACCGGCGGAGTGGACCTGTGGCTGAATACGCCGCGGCGGCCGTATGAAGCGTCGGGAACCAGCGGCATGAAAGCGGCGCTGAATGGGGTGCCGAGCCTGAGCATTCTCGACGGCTGGTGGATCGAGGGATGGATCGAGGGCGTGACGGGGTGGGCGATTTACGACCACGAGGACGAAGCCGGAGAGGCGAACTCGCTCTACGAGCACCTGGAGCAGACCATCCTGCCGCTCTACTATCGGGATCAGGCGCAGTGGCGGCGCATCATGCGTTCGACCATCGCGCTGAACGGATCGTTCTTCAACACGCAGCGCATGCTGGAGCAGTATCTGATCAACGCGTATTTCCCCGAGCAGCGTGTGGAGGCGGCGGAGCCGCTTCCGGAGCCATCGCTGACGCATTAACCGTGGCCCGCGGGATGCTTACCAGCGAGGATGCTCCCGACGCTGAAGAGCGGTTGGCCAGTGCTATACTTGCGCTGAATTCCAGCGGTTTTTCTCGCCGGCGACCGTGAAACCGAGCTACAAATCGCAGTTTTCCGCGCCTCTCTGCCCGGTTTTCCGTTCTCAACCCGGGGAGCGGTTCCCTTGAGCGCGCCAGTCGAGGCAGGTACGGCTTCACGCAGGCCGCTGTGTGTGGATCTTGACGGCACGCTGGTGAAGAACGACACGCTGATGGATTCCCTGCTGCTGCTGGTGCGCACGCGGCCGGCGTCGGCCGTGCGAGTTCCGCTGTGGCTGCTGCGCGGCAAGGCGGCGCTGAAAGCCGAAGTTTCGGCGAGGGTCGTGCTGGACGAGCGGCACCTGCCCTACAACCGGCGGCTGGTCGAATATCTCGATGCCGAGCGCGGCGACGGCCGGAAGCTCTATCTGGCCACGGGCGCCGACCGGCAACTGGCCACACGCATCGCGAACCACCTGGGAATTTTCGAGGGCGTACTGGCCAGCGACGGGCGCACGAACCTGACTGCCGGCAACAAACTCGACGGGTTGCGGCAGACTTTCGGCGAAGAGGGATACGACTACATCGGCAACGCCGGCCCGGACCTGCCGCTGCTGGAGCACGCGGGTGCGGCGATGCTGGCCAATCCCACGCCGGCGCTGCGCGCGCGGCTGCGTTCGCGCCGGGTCACGGTGGAGCGCGAATTCGACGACCGCGTGCCGCCGGCCAGAGCGATGCTGAAGGCGCTGCGGCTGCACCAGTGGGCGAAGAACATCCTGATCTTTCTGCCGCTGCTGCTGGCGCACAATCTTCACAGCGGCGTGCTGGCGGCGGCGCTGCTGGCGTTCCTGAGTTTCAGCCTGTGCGCGTCGGCCACGTATATCGTCAACGACCTGCTGGATATCGAGGCGGACCGGCGGCATCCGCGCAAGCGCATGCGGCCCTTCGCCGCCGGCGATCTCTCGGTGGCTTTCGGGATTGGGACCGGCGCGGTTCTGCTGGGAGGGTCGCTGGCGATTGCCGCGGCGTGGCTGCCGCGCGAATATCTGATGTGGCTTCTGCTGTACCTGGCGACGACGCTGGCTTACTCCCTGTATCTAAAGCGCGTGGTGCTGCTGGATGTGATTTTGCTCGCAGGGTTATATACGGTGCGCATGCTGGCCGGGTCGGCGGCAACGCGGGTACCGATCACGCCGTGGCTGGGCGCGCTGTCGCTGTTCCTGTTCCTGAGCCTGGCCATGGTGAAGCGCTTCAGCGAGCTGCAAAATACGCGGGCGCGCGGACAGACGCTGGCGAACGGACGCGGCTATCTGCTGGGCGACATCGAGCAGCTACGCAGCTTCGGTACGTCGTGCGCGTATGCGGCGGTGGTGGTGTTTTCGATCTACATCGGCGGCCACGAAGTGACGCGGCTCTACCGTCACGCGGATCGCCTGTGGCTGATCACTCCGCTGATGATCCTGTGGCTGAGCCGGGTATGGCTGCTGGCTTCGCGCGGCGAGCTGGATGAGGATCCGGTGATTTTTGCCGTGACCGACCGGGTGAGTCTGCTGATCGGCGTGGGCGTAGCGGTCGTTGCGGCAGCGGCGGCGCTGCGATGACGATGGGCAAACGGCAAAAGCGGCCGCGTTTTGAATCGTGGGGGCGATTTCCCACGCTGCAGGCCAAAGTGGTCCCGCTGCACTGGACGACGGATTTTCCGCTGTCCGCGGCGCCGGCGGCCAAACAGCTGCCGGTGGGCCTGGGGCGCAGCTACGGCGACGTCTGCCTGCTCGAGAACGGCGCGCTGCTGGCGACGCCGGGGATGGACCGTCTGCTGCACTTCGATCCGGCGACGGGCGTGCTGCGCTGCGAGGCGGGCGCATCGCTGCAGCAGATTCTGGATTTTGCCGTTCCCCGCGGTTTCTTTCTTCCGGTGACACCGGGCACGAAGTTCGTGACCGTCGGGGGCGCGATCGCGAACGACATTCACGGCAAGAACCACCATGTGGCGGGAACCTTCGGGCGGCACGTGCTCCGCTTCGAACTGGCGCGATCCGACGGCAGCCGGTTCGTCTGCAGTCCGGTGGAGAACCAGGAATGGTTCGCGGCCACCGTGGGCGGGATGGGCCTGACCGGACTCATCACCTGGGCGGAAGTGCGGCTGCGGCCCATCGTTTCGCGCAGGATCGACTATCGCGGCGTCAAGTTCCACGGCATCGCGGAATTTCTGGAGCTCTCGCGCACCTCGGCGAACGAATACACGGTCGCGTGGATCGATTGTGTCTCGACGGGCAAGAACTTTGCGCGCGGCATCTTCATGCGGGGCGATCACACGGCGATTCCCGGGCCGCTGAAGCGGAGCAAGGAATCGAAGCTGGTTTTTCCCATCGATCTGCCCGCCTTTGCGCTCAACCGCTGGTCGATGAAGGCGTTCAACTCGCTCTACTATCACCGGCAAATCGGCCAGGAGAAGGCGGGGCCGGTGGACTACGAGCCGTTCTTCTACCCCCTGGACGCGGTGCAGCGCTGGAACCGTATCTACGGGAGGTCCGGGTTGCTGCAGTTCCAGTGCGTGCTGCCGCGGGAATCCGGGGAAAGCGGCATCGTGGAGATGCTGAAGATGATCACGGTTGCCGGCCTGGCATCCTTCCTCGCGGTGATCAAGGTTTTCGGGGATGTGCCCTCGCCGGGAATGATGTCGTTTCCGGCTCCGGGGATTACGCTGGCGCTGGATTTTCCCATCCGGCGCGAGAAGAGTTTCGACCTGCTCGACTGGCTGGCGAAGATTACCCAGGAATGCGGCGGGCGAATGTACGCGGCCAAAGATGCGCGCATGACTGCGGAGCAGTTTCAGGCGTTTTATCCGCAGTGGCAGGAGTTTGCGCGCTACATCGATCCGGGCTTCGATTCGGCGTTCTGGCAGCGGGTGACGGGACGGAGGCCTCGCGATGAGTGAACAGCGGGCGCTTCCGCAACGCCTCCTCGCGCTGGGGGCGACCTCAGCCATCGCCGAGGCCACACTGCGGATCTTCGCCGAGCGCGGTGCTAGCCTGGTGCTGGTGGGGCGCACTCCGCACAAACTCGAAGCGGTGCGGGATGACCTGCTGACGCGCGGCGCGGCAGCGGCGACGGCCATCGTGGCGGACCTCGACGACACGGCGGCGCATCCGGCGCTGCTGGCGCAGGCCGTGGAGGCACTGGGCGGGATCGATGTGGCTCTGCTGGCGCACGGCGTGCTCGGCGATCAGGCGCATGCTGAGCGCGACTATGCGGCGGCGGAGGCGGTGCTGCGGACGAATTTCCTCTCCGCAGTTTCGCTGGTGGGCTGGCTGGCCAACTACTTCGAGGCGGAGCGGCGGGGAACGATTGCCGTGATCTCGTCGGTGGCCGGCGATCGCGGACGGAAGAGCAACTACGTCTATGGAGCGTCCAAAGGCGGGTTGAACGTTTTTCTGGACGGAGTGCGCAATCGAATCGACCGCGCCGGCGTGAAGGTGCTGACCATCAAACCGGGCTTTGTGGCGACGCCGATGACCGCGCACCTGGAGCCGAACGCGCTCTTTGCGCAGCCGGCTGAGGTGGCACGGCGGATTGTGCGGGCCATCGAGCAGAGGCGCGACGTGGTGTACGTGCCGCCCATCTGGGCCGCGATCATGCTGGCGGTGCGCGCCATTCCCGGGCCGCTGTTTAAGAGGCTGAATCTTTAGCCGGCCCTGGAAATCAGGAAACTGAATCATGCCGGGCCGGCGGCACATCTGTATGGCGAAGCTCGCCGCGCGCGTCTTTTTTGTGCGTCCGTCCGTCTCCCGAAAGCATAGAGCGAAAGCCAGCTTCCGCTTCTGCCCCGCCAGTGGCGGGTAGATACTGTCATCAGAGCAAAATCAGGGTAACCGTGCCCTGAACGAATTCTTCCCAGGGTTGCCGCTTCCTGCCGGTCGCGTCAGCCTGAAGGCTCCTGCATCGGGAACCACCAACGCTGATCTGCTGTAGCAACGTCGTATCGCTGGTTCGTCACCATTGATTACTGTGGAACATTCTGAGCGCCGGAGCCGGGGCTCCAGGCTCGGGGAAAATCCGCGCATCGCCGGAGAGACGCAAGCGCTATGTGGATAGTCCGCCTCGCGCTGCGACGGCCGTACACCTTCGCCGTCCTTGCGCTCCTGCTCATGATTCTGGGGCCGCTGGCTATCGTCACCATGCCGGTGGACATCTTCCCCAACATCGACATCCCTGTGATCTCGATGATCTGGCAGTACACGGGCTTCTCGCCGCAGCAGATGGCGGAGCGCATCGTGACGCTGAGCGAGCGTTCGCTGACCACCACGGTGAACGACATCGAGCACATCGAGTCGATGTCGGTGAACGGGCGCAGCGTCATCAAGATTTATTTCCAGCCGGGCGTGAACATCGGCAACGCCGTCGCGCAGGTGACGGCGATTGCGCAGACCCAGATCAAGCAGCTGCCGGCGGGCACAACGCCGCCGCTGATCATTCAGTACAACGCATCCAGCGTGCCCATCATCCAGCTGGGGCTCTCCGGACAGGGACTGACGGAGACGCAGCTGAACGATTACGGGCTGAACTTCATCCGCACGCAGCTGGTGACCATTCCCGGCGCGGGGATTCCGTATCCCTACGGCGGCAAAGAGCGCCAGGTGCAGGTGGATCTGAATATGCCGGCGCTGCAGTCCAAGGGTCTTTCCCCCGCGGACGTAGTGAACACGATCGCCGCGCAGAACCTGATCCTGCCTTCGGGAACCATCAAGATCGGGCATTTCGAATACCAGCTGGAGAGCAATGCCGCACCGCTCAGCACGGAGGGGCTGAACAACCTGCCCATCCGCGAGGTGAACGGCGCCATGGTCTACATCCGCGACGTGGCCAACGTGCACAGCGGATCGCCGCCGCAGACGAATATCGTGCGCGTCGACGGTCAGCGCGCCTCGCTGCTGTCGGTGATGAAAACCGGGAATGCCTCCACGCTGGACATCATCAAGGGCATTCGCGCCAAGCTGGCACAGCTGAGACCGCAGTTGCCGCCGCAGCTGAAGATCACTCCGCTGGCGGATCAGTCGATCTTCGTCAGGGCCTCGATCGACGGGGTGGTGCACGAGGCGATCATTGCCGCGGTGCTGACGGCGCTGATGATTCTGGTCTTCCTGGGGAGCTGGCGCAGCACGCTGATCATCGCCGTTTCCATCCCCCTCTCCATCGTGACCTCGCTGCTGGTGCTGCGGGGGCTGGGCGAGAGCATCAACATCATGACCCTGGGCGGACTGGCCCTGGCGGTGGGCATTCTGGTGGACGATGCCACCGTGGAGATCGAGAACATCAACCGGAATCTCGAGCAGGGCAAGGCCATCGAGCAGGCGATTCTGGACGGGGCCGCGCAGATTGCGGTTCCAGCGTTCGTGGCCACGCTCTCCATCTGCATCGTCTTCGTGCCCATGTTCTTTTTGGGCGGGGTAGCGAAATTCCTGTTCGTACCGATGGCGGAAGCGGTAGTCTTCGCCATGCTGGCGTCGTATCTGTTGTCGCGGACGGTGGTGCCGACCATGGCGCGCTATCTGCTGCACGAGCACGACGAAGGCGAGGCCAGGCAAAGGCACCACAGCCGCAATCCCTTCACCCGGTTCCAGCTGGGGTTCGAG
Organism: Acidobacteriaceae bacterium; assembly: GCA_035505395.1. Taxonomy (GTDB): domain Bacteria; phylum Acidobacteriota; class Terriglobia; order Terriglobales; family Acidobacteriaceae; genus Palsa-343. Next base: position 9,367 of record DATJQW010000020.1, on the reverse strand, counting down.
CACTACTTCGAGAAGATCCGCTCCGGTTATCGCAGCGCCCTCGATCTGTGCGTGCGCCACGCGGCGGTATTCATGGTGCTGTTCTTCGTCTTCACCATGGGAACGGCAGCGCTGCTCTATCCATTCCTGGGCGAGGATTTTTTCCCCACCGTCGATGCCGGACAATTCAAGCTGCACGTGCGCGCGCGCACCGGAACCCGCATTGAAGACATGGCCGACCTGTGCGACCGGATCGACAACACCATCCGCGAGGTGATTCCGAAGAAGGAGCTGGTGACGATCATCGACAACATCGGCCTGCCTTATTCGGGCATCAACACGTCGTACTCGAACTCGGCTCCCATCGGACCGGCCGACGCCGATATTCAGGTGTCGCTCACGGAAAAGCATCACCCCACCGCCGACTATGTGGCGCGGCTGCGCGAGATACTGCCGCAGCGCTTCCCGGACACGGAGTTCTATTCGCTGCCCGTGGATATGGTCACGCAGATCCTGAACTTCGGCCTGCCCGCGCCCATCGACATCCAGATCGTCGGGCCGAACCTCGAGGGCAATCGCGCGGTTGCGTACCAGTTATTCAACAAAGTGAAGTTCGTTCCGGGCGCCCAGGACATGCGCATCCAGCAGATGTTCGACAATCCCAATCTGACCATCAACGTCAACCGGTCCATGGCGCAGACCACCGGCCTGAGCGAGCGCGACGTGATGCAGAGCCTGCTGGTAGCCACCAGCGGCAGTTTCCAGACGGCGCCGTCGTTCTGGCTCGATCCGCGCAACGGGGTGGAATACGAGATCGCCGCGCAGTCGCCGCAGTACTGGCTGGATACGATTCAGGACCTGAAGAACATTCCGGTGGTGGAGGGCAGCGGCGGGGGCGCGCTGCCGGCGAACACGGGCTCGAACGGCGCCGGGCTGCCGCCGGCGAGCGGCATCATGGGCGGCCAGCCGATCCAGATCCTGGGCAACGTAGCGTCGCTGACGCCGGGCGCCGAGCAGGGGATGGTGAGCCATTACAACATTGCGCCGGTGCTCGATATCTACGGCAATGTAGTGGGCACCGATCTGGCCAGCGTGGACAAACGGATCGAGAAAATCGTGGCGCAGCAGCGAAAGCATCTGCCGCGCGGATCGAGCATCGTGGTGCGCGGTCAGGTGCGAACCATGCGCACCGCCTATGCCGGCCTGCTGGGCGGCCTGTTGTTCTCGATCATGCTGGTGTATCTGCTGATCGTGGTGAATTTCCAGTCGTGGCTCGATCCGTTCATTATTGTTACGGCGCTGCCGGCGGCCATTTCGGGAATTGTGTGGATCCTGTTCCTGACGCACACCACGCTGAGCGTGCCGGCGCTGACGGGAGCCATCATGTGCATGGGGGTGGCCACGTCGAACTCGATTCTGGTGGTGAGCTTTGCGCGGGAACAGCTGGAGGAGACGGTGGGCGACGCGGCGCTGTCGGCGCTCAACGCCGGCTATGTGCGGTTCCGGCCGGTGCTGATGACGGCTCTGGCGATGATCATCGGCATGATCCCCATGTCGCTGGGGCTCGGTTCGGGCGGCGAGCAGAACGCGCCGCTGGGCCGCGCGGTGATCGGCGGATTGTTGTTCGCAACGGTATCCACGCTGTTCTTCGTTCCAACCCTTTTCAGCGTGCTGCATGGCCGCGCTGAGCGCCGGCGCCGCGAGCGGGAAACGCGGCACCATGCCCAGCGGGCGCAGCCGGCGAGCGGGAGTGCTTCATGAGCGAACCAATGCAGGGACGGGAAGTGCAGCACCAGCCGATGTCCGGGCGGAAGGCGCTGCTGCTGATTGCGGTGCTGCTGATTCTGGCGGCGGTGCTTGCGGTGGGAGGCATTCTGCCGCGGCTGCGCGCGCAGAAAGTGCTGGCAAAGCGCACAGATCAGCTGGCTCTGGCCGACGTGGTCGTGGCCAAACCGAAGCTGGGAGAGCCCAGCGAGGAACTGGTGCTGCCGGGCAACATGTATGCCTATGTCGATTCGCCGATCTATGCGCGCACCGACGGCTACCTGGAGAAGTGGTATTTCGACATCGGCGCGCACGTGCGCAAGGGGCAGCTGCTGGCCACCATCGCCAGCCCGGAAGTGGACCAGGAGCTGGCCCAGGCCAAAGCCGATCTGTCCACGGCGATCGCGAATTCCAGCTACGCAAAGAAACAGGCGGCTCGCTACACCGAGCTGCTGAAGAACAACGCGGTGGCCACCCAGGACACAGAGAATTTCGTCACCCAGGCTGCCTCGACGAGCACCCAGGTGAAATCGGCGCAGGCCAACGTGGACCGGCTGCAGCAGCTGGTGGGTTTCGAGAAGGTCTACGCCCCGTTCACCGGCGTGATCACCGCGCGCGACGTCGACATCGGCACCCTGATCAACGCCGGCGCAGGCTCCGAGGGCGGGCGTGAGATGTTCCACATGGATGACGAGCGCGTGATGCGCGTCTACGTGAACGTGCCGCAGGTGGATTCACCCTCCTGTACGCCGGGCACTCCGGCAGACCTGACGCTGGAGCAGTATTCGGGCAAGCGGTTCCACGGCAAAGTGGTGCGCACGGCGTCGGCTGTCGATCCTACCTCGCGCACGCTGCTGGTGGAGGTGGACGTGCCGAATCCTAAGGGCGCGCTGGTGCCCGGCGATTACACCGAGGTGCATTTTCAACTGCACCTGGTGAAGCAGACGCTGATCATCCCCGCGGCAGCGCTGCTGTTCCGCCAGGAGGGCCTGCGCGTGGCCACGGTGGTGGACGGGAACAAGGCGAAGCTGTTGCCCATCACGATCGGCCAGGACGATGGCAGCGTGGTGCAGGTGACCGAAGGCCTCACGCCCGACGACCTGGTCATCCAGAGCCCGCCGGATTCGATCATCGATGGCGAAATCGTGCGCGTGGTGCAGCCGAACAGCGAGGGCGGCGTACCCGGAATGCCGGCCGAGCAGAATCCGAGCGGATCCGGTTCGGGACCTGAAGGGGGCGGGCGGTGAAGTTAGTGCGTCCCGGGACCTGGGCGGGAACCGCGCTGGCGCTGCTGCTGGCAGGATGCTCCGTGGGCCCGAATTATCACAAGCCCGCGGCGGCCACGGCTCCGACCTGGAAGGAAAACGCCGTACCGCCGCCGAATCCTCCCAATGGAACGTGGAAGGAAGCAGAGCCCAGCGATGCGGTGCTGAAGGGGCCGTGGTGGGAGATGTACGGCGACCCGCAGCTGAACTCGCTGGAGGACAAGGTCGCGGTCTCGAACCAGACGCTGCGCGCGGCGATGGAGCAGTATTTTGGGGCGCGCGAGCAGGTGCAGGTGGCGCGTTCGCAATACTACCCGACCCTCGCAGCGGGTCCCTCGATTGGGCGCACGCGCGAATCGTACAACCAGCCGAATACGGTAAGAGGCGTTTCAACCTACCAGTACAACACCTTCAGCGTGGCTGGCCAGGCGCAGTGGGAGCCGGATCTGTGGGGACAGGTGCGGCGCACGGTGGAGCAGGCGCGCGCCAACGCCCAGGCCTCGGCGGCGCTGCTGGCCAACGTGGAGCTGAGCGTGCGCGCGGAGCTGGCAGCGGATTACTTCGAGATGCGCGGGCTCGACTCGCAGAAGCAGCTGCTCGACAACACCGTGGCTTCCTACCAGGATTACCTGAAGCTGACGGAGATTCGCTTTAAGGGTGGCGTCGCCACCGAAGTGGACGTGGCCGAGGCGCAGACGCAGCTGGAACAGACCCGGGCGCAGGATATCGACGTGGGCGTGGCGCGAGCGCAGTATGAGCATGCCATCGCCACGCTGATCGGCGTGCCCGCCTCGTCGTTTTCGCTGCCGCCGATGCCGCTGGGGACGAAGATTCCCGAGATTCCCGTCGGGGTACCGTCGCAGTTGCTGGAGCGGCGGCCGGATATCGCCGCGGCCGAGCGGGCGGTGGACGCGGCCAATGCGCAGATCGGTATCGCGCTGGCGGCGTATTATCCCAACGTTTCGCTCAACGGAAACGGCGGGTTCCTGAGCGGCCAGCCGGGGACGTGGATCCAGGGTCCGAGCGAGATGTGGTCGCTGGGCGCGTCCGCTGTGGAGCTGCTCTTCGACGCGGGGCGGCGGTACGCCATCACCCAGCAGGCGCGCGACGCCTATGAGCAGCAGGTGGCGAACTACCGCCAGACGGTGCTGAGCGCGTTCCAGGATGTCGAGGACAATCTGGCGGCGCTGCGCATTCTCGATCAGGAATCCGCCGCGCAACAGCAGGCCGTGGCATCGGCAGAACACTCGCTGGCCGTGAGCACCAGCCGCTATAAGGGCGGCGTCACGACGTATCTGGAAGTGCTGACGGCGCAGACTGTGCAGCTGAGCAACGAGCGTACCCAGGAGAACATCGCGGCCGAACAGTTCGTCGCCAGCGTGCAGCTGATTCGCGCGCTGGGCGGGGGCTGGGACACGAGCCAGCTGCCGAAGCTGTGAGCCCGGATCACTCCGTGGCGCCACGCGCTATGTTCATGGGCGGGGTGATGAAGACCTGCGTCGCCTGGCCGCCTTCGATCCGATAGATCGCGAACTGGCGGAAGGTCTGCCCGCGCAGCTCGAAGATGAGATCGGCGCCGCCGCTGCCGGTGGTGTCCACGGCATCGATGAGGCGCATTTGCGGGACGGCGTCGAGGTCGTTGTTGCTGGTGACCTGCTTCAGCAGCACCTGGGGATTGCCGTAGAAGTCCGGCTGGGCGATCACCGTCACGTACTTCACCGGATCGGTGCCGGCCTGCCCGGTGAGCACCATGGTCGCGCCGCCGCCGAAGCTGAGGCCGTAGGCGTGGAACTTTTCATCTTCGAGGACCGGAGGTGCGGGCGAGACGACCGGCTGCGCCTTGTGCCGCGTTCCGTGTTTGGGGGCGGGCGGCGCGGGTGGAGGCGGAGGCGTGAGCGCCTGCTCGGCAATGGTCTCCAGCGCGTTCTGCATCTTGTTCGCGTCGCCGGGATCGGACCAGATGTACGCGTAGGATTCCGTGTCGAGCTTGCGGCTGTCGGAGATGCCGGCAATCTGCTGCATATCCGAAGGCAGGCCGAAGAGGACGGTCGGCTCCTGGGTTTTCGTCGCGTCCGGATTTGCATAGGAGAGCCGCGGGCGGTCGGGATCGATGGGCATGGCGTTGGCGCTGGACTGGGCGGCGTTGCCGTGGCGGTGCAGCGTGGGTTCGCCGTCATCGGCCGATTGAGCGGACGCCTGCTGAGCACTGCCGGAGCCGGAATCTGCACCCGAGCCGCCGGCGGGGCGCTGGTGGAGCGATGGTCCGCTGGAACTGGACTGTGCCGTAGCAGGGGCTGCGGTTTGGTCGCTGGCGTCGTCGCTGGGCACGTGGGCAAAATGCGGCTTGTCGGGATCGTAGTCGCGGACGACGTGCGGCATATTCTTCGAGGGGGCGAGCCTCGCGACCACCGGAGGCGCCTCGAAGCGGCCGGCGCCGATCCACAGGCCGGCGAGCTGCTCGGAGTCGGCGACGTTGAAGAAGCCCAGGGAGTGGCCGTCTTTCTCGAGCTCATATTGGGTGCCCGACACCACGGCCAGCGGCTCGGGATCGGCCAGATAGAGCGCGCCGGGCTCATATTGGACGCCGTCCCAGATGGCGATGGGGACCAGGCGGCTGGCGGTGATGTGGTCGAGGGCGCCGGTGTACTCGAGGACGGCGGTCGCGCGCAGGTGCGGCCCATTCGACGGGGAGCTGGGATTAATGTGCCCCGGATACTGCGCGCAGGCGGGCAGAGCGCAGGCCGCCGCGCAGAGGCATCCGAGAATTCCGTTGGCGAGCCGTGACATAATTTCCAATTCTAAGAAACAATCTATATCGAACGCGGTACCGCGCGTTTCGATTCAAACGCCGAGGCAGAATGATGAAAGTGAATGACAAAGTTGCCGATTTTGCGCTGCTCGATGACCAGGAGCAGACCGTCCATCTGAAGGATTTCTCCGGCAAGCCGGTAGTGCTGTTCTTTTTTCCGCGTGCCGATACACCGGGATGCACGATTGAAGCCTGCGGTTTCCGCGACCAGTTCGCGAAAATCCAGAAGACCGGCGCGGTGGTGCTGGGCATCTCCCGCGACACGCCGAAAGCGCAGCGGAAATTCCGCGAGAAATACGATCTGCCCTATCCCCTCCTTGCTGATGTAGACGAATCCGTTTGCAAACAGTTTGACGTGCTGAAGGAAAAGAACATGTACGGCAAGATGGTGATGGGGATCGAGCGGACGACGTTCCTGATCGGGCCGGACCAGCGGCTGCTGAAGATTTTCCCCAAAGTGAAGCCGGAGGGTCACGCCGAAGAGGTGCTGGAGGCGCTGAAGGGGATGAAATAGATGGCGCTCCCGGTGGTGCCGCGGGCGTTCTATCTCCACCCTCCCGATGTGGTGGCGCGGAAGCTGCTGGGCAAGCTGCTGGTTCGCAGATATGAATTGCGGAGGAAATCCCAGACAATATCGACGCGGCTGACGGGGAGAATTGTCGAGGTCGAGGCGTATTTCGGGCTCGACGATCCGGCGGCGCATACCTTTATCGGCAAGACGCCGCGGAATGCGGTGCTCTTCGGGCCACCAGGTTTCGCGTATGTCTATTTCATCTACGGCATGCATTTCTGCCTGAACTTCAGCTGCGAGCCGGACGGCCAGGCCGGGGGCGTGCTGCTGCGGGCGCTGGAGCCGGTGGAGGGTCTGGAGACCATGGCGAAGCTGCGGGGTTTGGCGCGGGGCGCAAATCCGCGGCTGCTGGCGTCGGGGCCGGGACGGCTGTGCCAGGCGCTGGGCATCACGCGGGAGACGCACAACGGCATCGACGTGACGAGCCGGCGGTCAGGCTTGCACGTGGAAGATGATGGGTTCGAGCCTGAAGAGATTGCGGTGTCACCGCGCGTGGGGATCACGAAGGCGGCGGAGCGGCCGCTGCGGTTCGCGATCGCGGGGAGCCGCTTCGTCTCGCGATGAATTCACGGGCAGCGCGTGACAAGGAAGCGGCCTGGTTGTGTAAGATGGCGCACAGTATTCCCCGCAGTCGATTTCATTCCTCAGGAACCGGAAATTCATGCTGAAACGGTCGTTGCCCGCAGGGATTCTTGCCGCGCTGCTGGTCCTCACGCTGCCTGTTCTTGGCCAGGATGGTCCGCCGCCCGATCAGGGGCAGGGCGCCGCTCATGCGCGTCGTCCGTTGCCGAAGCCGACCAACCTGAAAGTTTTGCCGGCAGACACGTCGCCCGAGGAGTTGCGCAAAATCATGCGCGGCTACGCAGCGGCGCTGGGGGTGAAATGCGGCTTCTGCCACGCCATGAATCCGCAGACGCACCGGCTGGATTTTGCGTCCGACGCGAAGGAAGACAAGGGTTTTGCGCGCATCATGATCCAGATGACGCAGGCCATCAACCAGCAGTACATGACGCAGATCCACGATCCGGACGCGATGCCGGAGGACAAGCACGTGACCTGCGGGACCTGCCATCGCGGTCACACCATGCCGGAACACTTCGTTCCGCCGGCGCAGCCGCATCCGGGGCCGCCGCCAGGCCCGCCGCCGCAATAAGACAGCGTTCAGCGTTCAGCCAAACCGGTCTGGGCGAGTTGCGGAGGCTGGACGAGCAGATTATCAATGAGGCGCGCGGGGCCGACCCACGCGGCGACGGCGATGAGCGCGCCGCGGTGAAGGTCGGGCCGGTCTTCGAGCGTGCCGGGATCGACGATACGGAAGTAGTCGACGCGGACGCCCGGCACGGCAGCAAGCACGGCCAGTCCGGCTTCGATGAGCGGAGCGGATTCGTGGATGCCGGCGGCGATCTTCTCTTCAACGGCATGCAAGGAGCGGCTGAGCGCGAGAGCGTGCTGTCGGTCTTCCGGCGAAAGATAACGGTTGCGCGAGCTCATCGCAAGGCCGTCGGGCTCGCGGACGGTGGGGCAGACGACGACTTCCAGAGGGAAATTCTGATCGCGGACCATGCGGCGCAGGACGGCCACCTGGGCCGCGTCCTTCTGGCCGAAGAAGGCCTCGTCGGGACCGACGATGTGAAAGAGCTTCGCGACGACGGTGGCCACGCCGCGAAAATGTCCGGGACGGGAGGCGCCGTCGAGGCGACCCTGGATTTCTTCCACTTCCACAAATGTGGTTGCGCCGGGAGGGACCATCTCGGCGGCTTCGGGCGCAAAGAGCAGATCGACGCCTTCGGCTTCGAGGAGCGCGCAATCGGCGTCGAAGGTGCGCGGGTATTTCGAGAAATCCTCGTTGGGGCCGAACTGCAGCGGGTTGACGAAGATGGTCGCGACGACGGCATCGCAGCGGCTCTTCGCGGCGCGAACCAGCGACAGGTGTCCCTGGTGGAGCGCGCCCATGGTGGGCACCAGGCCGATGGTGCGGCGCTGGGCGCGCAGGCCGGCGATGGCTGCACGGGTTTCAGCGATGGTGCGGGTGAGCCGCATCAGGCGCGCTCAAGCGCGGCAGCCGCATCTTTCGGCAGATGATAGCTCTCTGCGTCCGAGGGGAAGGCGCGTTCCTCCACGTCGCGACGGTAGTTCTCGAGGGCGGTGCGAAAGAGGGCAGCGGCGTCGCCGTACTGGCGGACGAACTTTGCGGGTGCGGAGAAGGTGAGGTTCACGAGGTCGTGGAAGACGAGGATCTGGCCGTCGCAATCGGGCCCGGCGCCGATGCCGATGGTGGGGATGCCAACCTCGGCGGTGAGTCGCGCGGCCACCTCGCGGGGCATGCCTTCGAGGACGAGCAGGACGGCGCCGGCGGACTCAAGCGTGTGCGCATCGTGGAGAAGCGCGCCGATGGCGGCGGCGGATTTGCCCTGAACCTTGTAGCCGCCCATACGGTGGACGGACTGGGGGGTGAGGCCGAGATGGCCGATGACGGGGATTTCGGCTGCGGTGAGGCGCTCGACCAGCTCGGCGCGGCTGGCTCCGCCTTCGATCTTGACCGCCTGGGCGCCGGCTTCCTTGATGAAGCGAATGGCATTGACAACGCCCTCGTCGACGCTGCCGTGGTAGGAGCCGAAGGGCATGTCGGCGGCGACGATGGCGCGGCGAACGGCGCGGCGGACGGCGCGAGTGTGGTGCAGCATCTCGTCGACGGTAACGGGGAGGGTGGTGTCGTAGCCGAGGACGACCTGGGCGAGCGAATCGCCGACGAGGATCAGGTCGATGCCGGCTTCGTCGACCAGGCGCGCGGTCGAGTAGTCGTAGGCGGTGAGCGCCGTGATGGGCTGCCCGGAGTGCTTTTTCTGCTGTAAAGCGGGGAAGGTCGCCGGTGCGGGAGCATCGGACGTGCGGAAATTCGTGAGGCTCATGCTGTCTCCAGTGCGGCTCCTCCCGAGTGCGGAGGATGCCACCCGAACAAGTTCTGACGATACGCCGGGG
>DATJQW010000019.1:0-52774 GCA_035505395.1 Acidobacteriaceae bacterium | reverse complement strand
GGGGTACATACAGTTTGCGATGCATTGGCCGGAACACTTCCGTGTGATGTGGCGGAGCGAGCTGCTCGACGAGAACTCGCCACACCTTCGGCTTGCGCGCGAACACGCCGCGCAACGACTGCGTGATGCCTTGATCCGTGCAAATAGTCAGTGGTCTGCAATGCCGCCGGAGGATGAACTCGCAGCGCGATTCGAGGCGGCTAGATGCTGCGTTCATGGTTACGCCTCCTTGTGGGTGGAAGGGCCACGAAAATCGCGGTCCCTCGACGAGGCACGACGTATACTCCGCGTGCTGGTGCCATCCTTCGTGCGGGAGTAGCAGTACCTGGCCTGTCTCTGATTGTGCTGCTTGGGATTTTGGGGACGCATTGTCGTCAACCGGAAGCTATCTGGCTTCGACGGCGGGATCAGTTCTGGTATCGTCCAAGTGTTTACAAACCCAGTCAAGCTGGGCGTAAAACCGGCTTATGGTAGGGGCGGGCATCCGATCGAATCGAATCTGAGTCTGGGATCGCGCTTACCGGCGCATCGACTACGTGAAGATCGGAACCCGGGTCATGATCCGGCCGGAAACCATTCGCGAGCTGGTTGATCGCAATACCCGCCGCGCGGACATCGCATGAACATCTGGAAACGGGCGAATAGCCCCTACTACAGCTATCGTTTTGCCTACAAAGGCAAGATCTATTCGCGCTCCACTGGGAGCACGAACAAGGTCGATGCGATGAATGTTGCCTCGGCGGCGCGCCTGAAACTCATCCGCCAGGAAGCCGGCCTTGAGGCGCCGGAGCCCGTGGCAGCCGCGGAACCAGCCCCCACGATTCCTACCCTGCGGCAGTACCAGGAGATCTTCGACGCCTGGGTCGGGACCGCCAAGGAAGAGCAGAAAGGGACCGTCAAGTTCTACCGCGAGAACTACCGCAAGCTCCTCGAATACGGCCCCTGGGCCGACTTGCCGCTCGACCGGATCGACGAGCCGAAGATCGAGGCGTTCAAGACCTGGGCCCTCCGTAACGGTGGCCGGCGGCGCAATGGAACCGGCTCGCCGGTCACCAAGACGACCGTGAACCGATATCTCGCGACGCTGCGCAAGGCGCTGCGCTATGCCCAGCGCAAGCTCAAGCTCATCGAGAAAGTGCCTGTGATCGAGCAGTACACGAAGGACGAAGGCGCGGAGCGCGAGACGGATTATGTCTTCACTGCCGAGGCCTACAAAGCCTGGATCGACCGTGCACCCGAGCCGCTGTACTCGGCCTCGATCCTTGCCCGGCACTGCGGGATCTGCCGCGGCGAGATGCTCCACCTGATGAAGGACTGCGTCCACTTCTATCCCCAGCCAATGGACGGCAAGCTGTTCGGCACCCTGCTGATCAAGCGCGGTCTAAAGCGCCGGGCGAGGCGGCGCGAGCTGGCCATCGATTTCGCCATGAAAGAGGTGCTGGAGAAGCTGATCGCTGCTTCAAAGTGCGCCCACATCTTCACCCATCCGGGCGACTCTGCCCGGCCGCTCGGACCCTGGGTGCTCGAGACCCAGATCGGCGACTTGCGGAAGAGAATCCAGACCCATCCGGATGCTGGGCTGCACGGACTCCGCCACACCTTCCTCACCGAGGCCGGAGAGCGCACCGACCCGTTTACGTTGCAGTACGTGGCGGGCCACGATAACATTAAAACGACGATGCGCTACGTGCATCCGCAGGCTAACGCCGTGCAGGCGTTGTTCATGCGACTGGGCGGACTTGAGAACCGCCAACAGGCACACCGAGGCACGCGGCGCAGGGTAGTGACAAAAATGAATACGCTGGAATCGGCCCTCAACAACGGTTCCGGTCAACAAGTTGAAAATAAAGCAGTTTTTAAGTGCGGAAGTGGTGAAATTGGCAGACACACCATCTTGAGGGGGTGGCGCCCAAAAGGCATGGGGGTTCAAGTCCCCCCTTCCGCACCAAAAATTCCGCCGCGCCCGAGAAGGTTGAGAACCGCGTGATTTACCTCGTTACCGCTATCCACATCATCGTTTGTATTCTGCTCATCGTGATCATCCTGCTGCAGCAGGGCAAGAGCGCCGACCTGGCCGCGGCCTTTGGCGGGCAGGGCTCGCAGACGGCCTTCGGACCGCGTTCGGCCGCGAACCTGCTGACCAAAACCACGACCTGGCTCGCGGTGGTGTTCGTGCTCACTTCCATAACCCTGACGGTGATGATGCAGCATCAGACGGCACATCACACCTCGGTGTTGTCGGGGACGACGACATCGCAGCCGGCGAAGAAGTAACCACCCAACGGGACTGAACGCAGAACGGGCAGGCTCTCTGGCCTGCCCGTTCTGCGTTCAGAAGTTGAAATACGCTCCGATCATCGGCTCGGCGGTGTGGGTGAAGGTGCCGGTGGAGGAAAACAGCTTGGTCACATTGGGCGCGGAATAGAGATTGCCGCGGTACTGCAGGCGCAGGCCGAGGTGCGGGAGCAGGCCCCAGTCGAGTCCGGCTCCATAAACGTAGACCGCCTTGGTGCTGGTTTGGGTGGGGCTGGCGCTGGTGGTGATGGTGGGGCCCGACGATACGCACTCGGGGCAGCCGTAGCTGGTGGTGGTGACGGTCGCCTGGCTGCTGGCGGGCACGTCGAGGAGCAGGCCGACGCCGAGCACGCCGAAGGGCCGCAGATTAGCGATGTGCAGCGAGGGCACCCAGTCGACGGTGAGCTCATGCGCGTTGGCGCTAACCGACTCGGTCGAAGAGGAGCACCCACCAAGGGGAGATACCGGGCAGTAGACCACGGGATTTGAGTAGGTCTGATTGTCGCGATTGAAGGAGTAGGTGCCTTCAAAGCCGAGAATCGGATTCGAGATGTGCCGCAACTCAATCAGGCCTCCCGCCTGGTTTGCGGGACTCTGGATCGTGCCGTTGCCGGTGGTGGTGCCATTGAAGGCCCCGTAGACACTGGCGGCAACGCTGGTCTGGGCTGAGGCCGAGTGCACGGCGCCGAGGATGGCGAAAGTAAGAAACGATATGGCCAGGTACAAACGCGGATAAAGCCGAATCGAACGAACCATGATTGACCTCCTGATCCAAAATGGGCGACGCAAGCGTAATCGCTTGGACTCGGAAAGCCGGCTCGATGTTGCGGCCCGTGCGCAGGGTGGAAACCAATGCGAAACTCCACTGATACGCCTAGCCGGCGAGCGACGGGTTCGCCGGCGCACAGTAAGTTCCATAGAATCAATGAGATTTTGGAGGATCGGCGGTGTCAGGCGGCGGAAGAATCGTGCTTGTCGCTGCGCCGGGACTCGATCTCGGCGATGGTGCGCAGCAGGGAGCGGCGCAGCTCAATCAACCGGGGATCGTTGGGAGCAAGCTCCTCGTTGTGCTCGAGCCGTCGAAGGGTGCTGCGAAGCACGTCAGCGAGCGATGGGACAGTAGGCATAGACAAAATCCGAAATGTCAGATTGTGACATAGGATGCAGCATCATTCCTCAATGGTTGACCAGGATGCCAGGAGTTTTCCGATTACGGGTCGGCGAAACCGGCCGCCATTTCCGGCTGGGCTTGAGCGCCTCCCCCCTGCCCTCTTTGGGTAGAGAATGGAGTTCATGATTCTTGAGACATTTCCGGTCGGCCCGCTGGCCTGCAATTGCACCATCGTGGGCGACGAGACAACCGGCGAGGCGATGGTGGTCGATCCCGGCGACAACATCCTTTATATTGTGGCCCGTCTCGAGAAGCTGGGGCTGACGCTGAAACAGATTGCGGTGACCCATGCGCACATCGACCACGTGGGCGGCGCGGTGCAGCTCAAGCGGGCGACTGGTGCGCCTATCTTTTTTAATCAGAATGACTTGCCGCTTCTCAAAATGATGGATATGCAGGCCGGCTGGCTGGGTATCGAGACTCCTGAAGTGGCCCCGCCGGATGAGAGCGCAGAGGACCACATGGTGGTGGGGTTGGCGGCGTACCCAGCGACGGTGCTGCACACGCCGGGACATACACAGGGGAGCATCTGCCTGCACTTTGCGGCCCAGCGGCTGCTGCTGGCCGGCGACACGCTGTTTGCCGGGTCGATTGGGCGAACGGATTTGCCCGGTGGCGATGGGCACCAGATTCTGCGTTCGCTGCACGATCGGGTGTTGACTCTCGAGGACCAGACGCGGGTAATTCCGGGGCACGGTCCTGAGACGACGATCGGCGAAGAGCGTGCGACGAATCCGTTTCTCAGGGATTAGGGTGTAGCGGTTAGCGTTCAGGAAGTGGGGCCGCTGCCCCATTCAAGCCAGAGGACGGCTGGAATGGGCCGTCCGCGATATGATCGAGGCATGACGCTGCTCGACGTGATGTACCGTTATGAGGGCCATCCAACCGATGCGGTGATGGCCGCAATCGGGAATATGCGCGAGGTGTACGGCATCCGGCGCATCTCCCTGGACGATGAGTGGAAGACGATCCGCGTGGAGTTCGACGCGACCCGGCTCGCAGCCCCCACCATCTTTCAGCTTCTGCGCAGCGCCGGGCTGGCGGTCGTGGAGCAACTGCCGCTGATCACGGCTCAGTAGTCTCCAGCCACGAAACTCCTCCCGCTTCGGCCTCGCTCCGCAGCTCGCCGCAAGAACCGCGTCAGAATTTGCAGGAGATGCCTACGAGCGGCGTCGGCCGGCTGCGAAGCCCGTCATTATTGAGCTGGAAAAGTACGTTCCCCGTCAAAACCAGATTGCTGAATGGGTTCCACTTCAGCCCTGCGCTGACATCGTTGATGGAATATGTCGACGTCTCCGTGTCAATCGTCGGCAGCTCGATCGACGGCGGAGTCGGCGGATTCGTGGCTGGCGTCGGCAGCGGAGTGGTTGTGTTGGTCAGCTTCACTCCGTTGACATATTGGCTTCCGAGCAGGTCGCCCGCCACCGTCACGCGCTTCAGCATCGCCCAGTCGGCTCCCACGTCGTATTGCACGCCTCCCGGGAGCGCCTGATTGCCGCCGCTGGTCAAAGTGGGGTTGTTGAGTTCAGTCGACGTATTCCACTGATAGCCAACTTTGACGTGTGGAGACACTTTCGACAAATAGGAATAGACGATGTAGGGATTGAATCCCCAGGCTCCGGAACCCAGATAGTTCTGGTCGTCGCCGGTGGGAGTGCGAACATCGATGGCTGCGGCCACAGCGGCGTGCTCTCCGCGCCAGATCTGGCCTTTCCCATCAAAAACGATATCTCCAACGCCGTGTGCCGTCCCCGGAGTATAGATCGACGGCACGGCGTAAGGACCGAAAACGAGGACGTTGTTCGCGTTCAGGATATAGGCGCGCGAGTCGAAGGTGCTGGCGCCAATCGATACGCGCTCGTAGGGAACGATCACCGAGAAATCGACTCTGTTCGTCAGGCCAAAGGTCGCGACGTTAATCAGCAAGTCGACCGTGAAGTGGATATTGGTCTGCTCGGTCGTAAAGGTGTTGCTGAGGACTGCACCCGTGGTCTTATCCGTGGCCGTCGCTTCATAAGTAAACGGCACTTTTCCCAGGCCGATACCGTCGATGTCCGTGAAGACGAACTGCGTTGCGGCCGAGCCGAGATACAGCTGGTGTTTGCCGATGGTCTGCGCGCGATCGGTGAGAATTGGGCCGAGGTTGTCGAAGGTCTCCGGCACACCCGCCTTGTAGAGCACCACGGTTCCGGCGGATGCGCTGGCCAGCGGCAACTGCGTCACCTGGGTGGCAAATGCAGTATTGAATGCCGTCACGGCCCGCAGCGCGGCTGCCGCTGCGCTCGCCGAGGTGTTATTGGAAAAGACTCCCGTCGAAAAGGGAATCTCGCAAACCAGTTTCTTTGAGGAAGGACCTGGAGGGGAGCAGTTAATCTGTCCCAGTGCGCCGGTGCTCGATAGAGTAACTACGAGCAAAAACTGCCAAATGCGTCTGATCATCGCTCGTCCTCGGCAAAAAATCGAATCTCCGAACCTCCGGGGCCTGTACGGTCCCGGACAGCCGGTCATCAGCGAGTTACGTTGAGTTCCACTACGGCCTGATAGATCTGGTTGTCGCTCCCGGTGCCCTGAACCAGAACGCTGTAGGAACCGGGCGGCGTCGAACCGGAAACGCTGACCGGCTGCTTAAAGGATCCTCCGCATCCGGCAATCTGCATGGCGGCCACCACGATAGCCAGCGCCGCAAACATCCGCAATACCGCTGCACCGGATTTCCTGCGGTCTCCCAGCAGGCCGAGAAGTCCCAGCAGCGGAACCCCCAGCACGCCCGCCGCAATGTAGTTCGACCGGCCGGTGAGCTGGGCAGTCGTCGTTGTCGTTCCCGTGTTCACCGTGACCGTCACCTGCGCCTCCTGGATGGAGGTGGAGGAAGCGATGGAACTCGGGCTCAGCGAGCAGGCCACCGAGAGCGCTCCCGGATCAACCGGAGCGGTCAGCGTCGGTCCGGCGATCGACGTGCAGCTCAGGCCGGAGAGGCTCACATTCGCGGGCAGAACATAACTCACGGTCGCACTGTTTCCTGTGGTCGCGCCGGATTGCAGCGTCAGCGGAGCCGAGGCGCTGCGAACGTTGACGGTAAAGGTCGAGGTACGCGTCAGCTGCGTGGTCGGATCCACCACAGCCAGCGCAACCGCATAAATCCCGGGTGTAGCGCCGGTCGCGTTGATCGTAAGGGTTACCGGCGCAACGCCGTCGCCGGTGATCGTCGGCCCGGTATCGTTCAGCAGACACGCCGGCATGGTGGGATTCGAAGGCGCCGTGGAAGCCGATACCGTGCAGGCCAGATTCAGGTTCGGGGTATACCCGGAAACAGCCGCGGGAGTGATGGTAATGGGCTGCGGCGTGAATGGATCGGGATTGACGCCGGAGATACCGGAGGCGGAGGCAAATCCCTGCGTCACACTAATTGCCCCGGAGTAGGTTGCCGACAGCGAGAAATTCTGGATCAGCAGTTGCCCGGTGGCAGATCCCTGATAATTCGGATCGGTGATGGTTGCGATGACGGAGTAAGTGCCGGCATTGATCGGCAGGTTCGTGGAGCCGTTATAGGTGACGGTCACTGCTAACCCGACGGGTGTAGTCGTTGTGGTGACTGAGACCGCCGAGCCGGTATAAACCTGGATCAGGTTACTCAGCATCACGGTGCCGCTTGCTTTGGCAATCTGCAGTTGCCCTGTCGCCGAACCGCTGAAGTTGGGATCGGCGGTTGCGTCGATCTGCGCGGTCACGGTATAAGCGCCGGCGTTCGTTGGCTCCGTCGCAGATGGCCCATAGCCATTGCCGCTGAAGCTGAGATCGACCGTCAGCCCTGCCGGGTTTGTGCCCGCCGTTACCGCGCTCACTGCCCCGAACGTTTGACTGAGATTGCCCAGCGTAATGGTCGCGCTCTCTTTGGCGATGCTGAGCACACCGGTCGTGGAGCCGGAGAAATTGGGATCCGCGGTTGCATCGACGGTCGCGGTCACGCTGTAAGTGCCGGCATTCGTCGGCTGAGTGGAGGACTGCGGATAACTCGTGCCGTTGACACCGACGTAGCTGACATCGATGGTTAGTCCGCTTTGGGAAGAAGTCACCGTCACCGGAACCGACGAACCGAAGGTCTGGTTGAGATTGTTCAGGGTGAGGGTGACGCTTCCTTTGGAGATGGTCAGCACGCCGGTCGCAGAGCCGGAATAGTTAGGATCCGCGGTTGCATCGACCGTCGCGGCCACCGTGTAAGTGCCCGCGTTCGTCGGCGCCGTGGCGGATGTCCCATAGACCGTGCTGCCGGTACCGGTGTAGGTGACATCGATCGTCAGTCCGCTCGGCGTAACGCTCACTGTGGCCGGGAGCGCCGAACCTGTAAAGGTCTGGTTGAGATTGCTGAGCGTGATGTTTGCGGTTGCCTTGGCGATGGTGAACGCGGCGGTGCTGGACCCCGTGTAGTTGCCGTCGTTCACGGTCGCGGTCACGCTGTAGGTGCCGGCGTTGGTAGGCGGATTGGACGATTGCGCGTACACCGTGGTGCCGGTGCCGACATAGGTGATATCGACGGTGAGCCCGCTCGGAACCGTCGTCACGGTGACTGGAAGCGGCGATCCCGTATAGGTCTGCGACAGGCCGGAGAGATTCAGGGTCGCCGACCCTTTTGTGACCGCGAGGGTGTAATTGGCGCTGGCGCTGAATCCGTAATTGTCCTGGACGGTGAGGCCGAAGGTGTAGTTGGCCGCGGTCGTGGGGGTCCCGGAGAGCGTACCGTTGTCGGCGAAGGTGATCGTGGAGGGCAGCGATCCGCTGGTCACCTTGTCGGTGTAGGGAGGCGTTCCGCCGCCGACGATGGACTGGTTGTAGACGGATCCGACGATGGCGCCGGGCAGGGAACTGACGAGGGTGACGGGCGACTCGATGACCAGGCCCACGGGGCCGGCGGTGAGGGTGGTGCCGGAGACGATGGGAAGGCTGGCGCTGAGGGTATCGCTCGCGTCCGCGGTGCCGACGGTGATGCTGCTGAAGGTGGCGCCGCTTCCGGCGATCGTGGTCACCGGGCCCAGTCCGACGGCTTTGCCGGACCCTTCGGTGAGGGTGACGGGGACGCCACCGATGTTCTGCGCATTTTCCGTCACGGACACATTGGGCGCAGCGGGTGTAGCGACCGCCTGGCCGACGATGCCCACATAGCCGTAGGTGCTGTTGGCGTTGGTGAACTGAATGGAGGTGTAGTCGGTCTGGACCGCGCCGGCGTCCACCTGGGCCCCGGTGCAATAGCTGGATTTCCCGAAACCGAAACCGCGCTCGTCGGTGGTGAGGGCATTGCCGGAACCGTCCTTGGCTACGCTCTTGAGGCCACCGCAGATGGCCGGGCTGCCGGGCAGCGGGAGCATGGTCTGGAGCACACCGCCGTAGTTGCCCAGCGCGGCGAGGTTAATGGTTGCAGCGCTCTCGTTGACCTGGTTGCCGCCGCTGTCGGTGTAAGTGCCGTCGATGTCGCTCGATGCCGGCGCGCTGTTTCCGGCCACGATGGTATTGGCCAGAGTCAACGTTCCGGTGTTGTCGATGCCGCCGCCTGAGGCGATTGCAGAATTCGCGGAGATGGTGCTGTTGGTGACGGTGAGCGTACCGCCGTCGTTGTTGATAGCGCCGCCGGCATCCACATTGGCATTGTTTCCGGAGAAGGTACTGTTCGTCACCGTCGCCGTCACGTTCACCAGAATGGCAATGGCGCCTCCCCCACCGGCGGCATTGCCGGAGAAAGTGGAATCGGAAACAGCCAATGTCCCGTCGCCGGCGAAGATTCCACCACCGCCGCTACTTCCGGCGTTATTGTTGGCAAACACGCAACTGGAGACGGTCAGGGTTCCGGAGCTCTTGATGGCGCCACCCTCAACCTGGCTCGAGGAATCGGCAAAAGTCAATCCGGAGATGCTGACGGTGACGCCGCTGTCGATGGTCAGGACCGGAGCATTGAGAAAAGCACTGCCATTGATGGTGAGCTGTCCGGCGCCCGGGCCGGTGATGGTTACGTCGTTGGTGATGGCGGGCAGGGCGGTCTGCAGAGCGATGGTTCCGGTGACATTCCCGGCAAAGATGATGGTGTCGGGGGTGGTGTCGCCATTCACCAAAGTGATCTCTGCGCGCAGCGATCCGGCTCCGGTGTCGCTGGTGTTGGTGACCGTGTACTGTGTCGCATGAGCGACTGCGGTGAGCAGCAACATGGTCATGGCTGTGCCCAGCAGCAGGGGCAGACGGCGCGTGCCGGAGGCGAGCAGGGAAGCGAACGAGCAGCGCCGGAGAGAACGGCCGGCAGGCAAAAGGGACGGTCGATCAATGCGCATCGGAAACTCCAGGCAAGAGCCGCACAGCGGACGGATGGTTACGGGCAGCCGACAGGGGATAGTGTTCAATGAACCCCGATAGTTTCGTGACCCGGGAAGCAAAGGTGAAAACAGGTTGAGGCATCGGTCCGGTCCACGCAGGATTTTCCCTGACTCGAACAGCAACGAGGCAGCTTCGCCGATCAGCGGCGAAGTCCCCGATTCGCGCCATGGAATCAGAAATGGCAGCGAGAAGAACCCTAAGAAGACAAAGATCGAACGAAGCCAGGCCCCGGGAAGGGAGCAAATATGAAGCTGGTCAATATGTCATTCCGGTCAACGGTACTGGGAGAACAGGAGACACTGCGCCCAGACAAATCCGGCATCCGGGAGTCGCAAGAAGCGAAGTCCCGGTCGAGCAAATATTTCGCTGGGTAGCAAAAGCAGAGCCATTCTAGGGCGGCAAAAATGAAAGGTCAAGCGGATTCTGCGATCCTGCCTTTCCGGTTATCTATTCTGCGCCGATAGTGACCATATCATTGCTATCTCGTGAGGTAGCATCAGTAACCTCCCAGGAACAGGCGGAAGGTCCGGCGATGGCGGCGAGGATTGGCAATGGCTCAGTTGCGCTCGAATCGCGGAGAATTCCGAGCCTCTGCCTCAATGGGCGACGGTGGAGACGCAGCGCACTCCGCTGAGGCCTCCGGGAACCAGAACGCCGGCATCCGGACCCGACAGTTCGAGATTGACGACGAGGGGGACGCCGTTGACCACAATGGGCGTGTTGGAGATCTCAAGAGGATAGGCGAGGCGGGCGGGAATGCCGGGTTGCTCGACCCGGCCCTTGTCCATCAGGTGGAAGACCGCCCACGGTCCGCTGAACTGGAGCAGGGGCAGAGTTCCGGAACCGTAGTCGGCGATGAGGCTGGCCTGGCTGGCGGTCGCCAGCGACCAGGTAAATTGCTTCGATACGTCCGAGCCACTCAGGCGCTGGGCGTCGATGGCGACGGTCACGCTCTTGATGCCTTTGGAAGGCAGAATGTGCGTGGTGAAGTTGAGGCCCGGAGAGCCGGCGGCAGGATAAAGCGCGGATGAGAGCCCAGCCGCGCGATTGAAGAATCGCACGAACTCCGGATTCACATGCATGGGCGCATTCGGGACGGGAGCAAACTCGGAGCCCTGGCGGACGAGCAGAGTCTTCAGCGTGGAATCGTAGAGCTGCCACAGCGAACCGGAGCCGGGCTGGAGAACGGCGGCCACCTCGGAGGGACTGGCCTCGATCGCAGCGTTGGGCGCGAAGGGGAACTTGGTCATCAGCGCTGAGAAGCTGGAGCAGAAGCCCGCCCCGGCAGCGTTGGCCTGCTCGGGCCCGCGGCCGCGGACGACTTCATCCACCGAGTTGATAGGCGCCTGCAGAAGCGCGAGCACGGTTTGATCCACATGAGCCACGGGATCGAGCGTGAAAGCCTGCGCGGTCTGGCTGGCTGAGGTGTGAGCTGACGCGGACGCGGTCAGGATGGGCGTGACCGCATTGGGATCAGCGGCGGCAGCGGGGTTTTGCGCGACCTGGGCGACCGCGGCCTGCAGTCCGAGCAGGCCGTTGATGTAGGCGGTATTGCCGGGGCCGATGAATTTGTCGGCGCTGTCGGGAGATACCACCGCCTGGGCAGGCTGGAATTCCTTCGAGAGGTCGGGATTGGCGAGGGCGGTGTTGTGGGATGCGGTGAACAGCAGCGCCAGCAAAGGAGAGTTGGGATTGGAGATGAGCTGAAGTTTGGAGGCGGCGTCCTGCAGGCTGCGATATTTGACGACCGATGCGGAGTGCAGGAAGGTGCGCCACTGATTTTGGAAATCCGTAGTGTAGGTCGCGGTGAGCTGCTGCGTGAGCGTGGCCCGGTCGAGCGAGGGGGGCGCCTGATTGCCCAGAACCCAGACTTCGCCGCTGAAATAGCGATCCGGATGCTGGATAGCATCCTGCATGAAGGCGAAACCGTTGCGGCTGAATGCGCCCGGCACGACATGAGAATCGACGACCGTGGCGGAGGATCCGGGATACAGGCGGTTGAAGTCGATGGCAGGCGCGACCTTGTTGGCTGCGGTGAGCATCTGCTGGTAAATGCGCTCGAAGCCGCCAAAGCCGACGAGATAATTGCGGGCTTTGGCGACCGCGCTGGTGTCATTCGAGCTGGGAGCGATATGCGGGAGCTCGCCAGCATAGAACTCGAACTGACGCTGCGCCAGGTCTTTCTGCTGCTCCGTATCGAGAGTGCGGCCGTTTTGCCAGTACTGCATCAGCACGGGCGCGACGAACTCGACGGTGCTCTTGTCAGGATTGGAGGTCGTGATGAGATAAGCCTTGAGCGGATCGTAGGCGGCGGCGTAGTCGGCGCCCTGCGGAGGCGTGGGCGGCAGCGAGTTCAGGAAGGCGACAAGGTTGGCCTGAGTATTGGCCAGCATCAGCTTGTTGAAGCGGTCGAAGTAGATTTGGCGAGCGGCGGCGAGGAGACTATCGCCGTGATACAGGCCGAAGCGGTAGAAGAGCGGCGCGCCGTTCTGCTGGTAGCCCTCCAGCTGCACGATGGCGGCGCGGAGCTGGTCGAGAGCAGACAGATCCGGGGTGGAGGCGAGCATGGTGGCCGGCACCGGCGTGGCCGGCAGAGCGCCGGCGGCGGCGGCGATGGAGTGCTCGAGGCGGGAATTGTTGGCCCATGAGGCGGTCAGGCAAACGAGAAGGGCGAGCAGTACTGCGGAAATTGAACCCAGCGCAATACGGCGAACGACGTAAGCGCGGCGCGAGTTGCTGGTGGCGGCCAGCGCGCTGCGGTCGGCGAGGATGACATCCGGGAAAAGATGAGGCAGGAAGCACCACTGCGCCTGCTTTCGCGAGACCACCTGGGGCGTTGGCGCGGCGGCTGCGGCGCGCAGGGCTTCAGACGAGAACATGCGTGTGGCGCCGGCACCGGCGACATCGGCGCGGGGCTGCTGCGCCGCGGCGGCGACCATCTGCTCCACCATGTGGGCCCGGACGCCGGTGAGATAGAAGCCGCGCAGATACGGATTCGCGTTGAGATGACTGGGCCGCGTCAGCTCGACCAGACAGGAAGCAAGGTTGTTGCGCAGCTTGCGCAGCTCGCGGGGAAATTCGTAAACCGGATCGACGTTTTTGGCTTCCGTTTCGCGGCTCAGCAGCTCGAGGCGGAATTCGGAGAGGGAGAAAAAGATGGAGTCGAGCGCGGCAACGGCTGCGGCCATCGCAGTTTCCGCGTAGACGCCGCTGGAAACCGCGTTGCGCGGAAAGGCCAGCCCGAGCGGCTGGGCGACCTCTTCCTCGCTGAGATTGCGCACAAACTCGGCGAAGCCGGGGAGGCGGTCGAGCTTGGTGAGGATAACGTAGACAGGGACCTCGGTGCCGAGCTGCTGGGCCAGATCGCGGAGCATCTGGTTGCTGGCGCGAGCGGCAGCGAGAGCCGTCTCCGACGCCGCGGCTCCGAGAAACAGCTCGCTGCTCAGGCAAACGACCGCAGCGCGCACCGGCGCCTGCCTGCCGAGCGCGGAGCGGGCCGCTTTGGGACGCGTCCTGCGAATCAGCCGGCTCCAGAGCGCAGGAGCTTTGCGGACCGCATCGCCCACTTCAGCGAAGGCGCAGGAGTTGGCATACCAGAGGTTGACGACGGGAGTGGGGACCACGTCCTGCTCGCGGTAAACCTGGCCGGCGAGGAGCTCGGGATCCAGTCCGGATTTGATGACCGAGGTGGTCTTGGCCGAATTGGCTTCGCCGAGGATGTAGAGCAGCGGCAGCGAATCGAGGGATTTGGGACCGGTGCGCTGAGCGGCGGCCAGGCGGCGCTCGGCATCGCGCAACATCGAATGCAGATCGGCGCCGCCAGGCAGGTTCCTCGCTGCCCCGTCGCGGCGCCTCTCACGCAGGTGAATGAACAGGATGACGCCGGCAGCGGCCGCGCCGAGCAGGATCAGGAGAATGCGCAGAATGAGGAGTGCGGCTCCGGCCAGCCCCAGCAGCGGAGGCACAAACCAGGCAAGCGCGATGGAGAACAGCAGAATGAGAACAGCAACGAGAATCGGCAGCACTGAAGACTCCTATTTCGCAATCAGTCCGGCATTCTGCACCTGGGAAACTCCGGAGCCGAGAAGCAGCTCGTAGCCGCCAAACCCGATCGCGGTGAGAACCGCCAGCAGACACGCGGCAACGAGCAGAGCACGCGTCCAGGGATCGCGGGTGCGGGCGGGCGCAATCTCGGGAGCGGGCACAGGCGGCATCAGGCGAGGTGCGCCGCGGACGCGGTCGATCCGGGCGCGAGCCTGGCGCAGCAGCTGATGCAGCTCACCGGTGTCGCCCAGCGCGTAACGGCCGCGATATCCCATCTGCAGGCAGAGGCAGTGGAGCTCCAGGGCGTCGGCGACCTCGGTGGAATCCGGCGCGGCCAGCAGCGACTGCAGGTTACGGAAGAAGGCTTCGCCGGCCAGATGGCCGCCGAAAAGCTCTTCCTGCAGCGGGCGCCGAACCCAGTCGGCAAAAGCCGGGCTCTGCAGATTGAGAACGCTCTCATCCAGAAAGGCCACGGTGGCGAAGACGGCCATCTGCACGGTGTCGCTGGAGTAGCCGGCGGCGCGGGCATCCTGCATGGACGACTGCAGCGAGCGGCGCATCTGGGCGCGAAAACTCTCCGCGTCCTGCACCTGCTGGCGCTGAAAACGAACGCGCAGGATCGCCGTGAACACTTCCTGGAAGCAGAGGGCGAGACTGTTGTTGCGAAGGGCGCTCATCACGCGGTCTCCACGATCACGGTCAGTTCGAATTCGGGGCTGGATATTTCTCCGGGGATGTAAATGCCGACTTTGCGGGTCTGCAGGATGTGTTCCCAGCAGGGGCCGGCGATCTCGATGGAAAAGTACTGCATGTCGGCTTCGGCGCGAATGGCTGTGGGCGGGACGGGAAGATGCGTGAGCGTCATGCCCGGCAGGGCGCGCTTCACCAGCTCCGGGACGAACTTCGCAGAGCAGACTTTGACGAGTTTGGGAGTCAGGCGCAGCAGGTCCGACTCGCCCAGCTTGCTGCGCATGCCGAGGATCCAGCGGGCGCGGCGGAGGCAGCGCTCATCGGCGACGTCGGCCGCGTACATGTAAGGCTCGACGGGCTGGAAGTCCAGAGCGATGGTGTTGGAGGGAACGACGATCTCGAGATGGCGGCGGATGTGCGCGTCGAGGGCGCGGAAAGCCGGCCCGGGATTGCGATGATCGTAAGCGGGAAGCTGACGGGGGTCCGAGTCGACGGCAAATGTGCACAGGGCTCCGGCCAGGCGCGAGAGCTCGACATAGACAGCCTCAGGATGCGCGTGGCGCGTCGTGACAAGGTGGTGCAGCGGCGGCAGCGCGCTGTGCAGCGCATGCAGGAACCAGTAATTGGCGACGTCGAGCGCCCCGGTGCCGGCTTCAAATCGTCCGTGGCGGCGCGCGCCGCGTGCCACCGTGGCGCTTTTTTCTCCCACGGCATCGAGCAGTCGGCGGAGAAGCAGCATCAGCGGCTCGCTGGCGCTCAGGCTCAGGCAGGGAGGAATGTGTTCCTCATCGCAAACCAGATGTCCGCGGCCGTCGCGGAGCACGCGCGCGATGGGCAGCGACAGCACATCGGGCGTCAGCTCAGCCTCGGTCATGAGCCGAATATTCTTGCGCCCCAGATCGATCTCGCGCTCGTCGATGCCGTTGGTTTCATCGCGAAGGGTGCGCTGGACCGGTGAAAAGCGGCTGCCATTCGGCGACGCGCTCAGGTCGCAGTCGAATCCGTTGTCGCGGCGCGCGGGAACGGTGAGGTAAAGGGGAAGCTCAGCGTCGGTGGAAGGAAAGACCTCGAGCAGGTCGCGGAGCGGCGGCGGCGGATCGGAGTTGGGGATTTCAAAAGGCAGGCCGTCGGGAAAAATGCCGGAAGCGGAGAGGACCGATGCGGTTCCGTTGCGCATGGCCTTGGCGTCCAGCTCCAGGTGCAGGAGTCCCCAGGGTTCCCGCCACAAGCTGGCCGCCAGGAACGCCATGGAGTCTTCGAAATAGCGGCTTTGCGTCTGGAAGTGATGCGGGCCGAGATACATGCCCTCGGACCAGACCACCCGTGACAGGAATTTCATAGCGATCGAAACCGTTCGGAAAGCGCGAATCTCGGGGGTTGAAGACCGGGCAAAGTCACGGAAGCGGCAGGCTTCCCCCGCGTCCGCTCATGGGTCCGGCAGCTCTGTCGCAAATTGTGTTTGCATCGTAGGATGCGTGACCTTTACTGTCAAGCGAAGTGGATATAGGGTAGTGTCCTAATTTCAAGTTGTTCGGAATCTGAAAGGGGGCGGGGAGGCGGAAAGCGAGGGGGAAACGGGATGGGTTCGGCTGGGGCTGGTTTGGGTATTGGCGATCATGTGTTTATGTGTGACATGTCCATCCCGTGGCCTTCCGATGCAATCGCCGTTTGTACGGATCGACCGTGAAACACATGCGGGTCAGATGCGGAATGACAGCAGTTTCATTACGATCCATGAACATGTCCCAATATTTAACCTCGAAAAATGCCAGAAGAATCCCCAATGCTGCTTCGTTTTCGACTTTTTCTCTGCACCACTCAAAACTGAATTCTTGGATGCGGAAGCTGTGCTGCGCAGTGGTCAGCGCACTTCGCGGAAGCGGCAGCGGTTCCAGGGGTTTGGACGGTTCGTGAAGATCATGTGGCTGGACCACAATCAGTCCAGATATACACCGCACTTCCGCTGGCGTCCTTCCTCGGTTTATCCCGACTATCTCGCATTTGTCGTGATCGCCGCGCGGTCTTCTCCTGATGACGATCCACGGCCGTTCCGACGCGATAAGGGCCTGAGCGTTCAGCAGAGCAGCACCGGCATTGGCTTTAGCGGCAGCAACGTTTCCTGCGGCCGTCTGATTTGCCTCTTCCATCAAATCAGCCTGGCGCTTGATCGCCAGCAGCGTCAGGAATGCGGCGGTTAGAAGAGCAACGCTAATCCACACAGGAGCTTTATCGTAAAAGTCCTTCTTTGGGGGATTAACTATCTTTACATCGGCGTGAATATCCTGCTCGTCATTTGGGGGGGTGGCTTGGCCGGTTAAATGCTGATGTGCAGCAGGCGTTTGCGGATTCTGGGAATGGCTATTTTGCTTGTCGTTATTCTGGACACCTTCCGCACGGCCACAGGCGCAGAATACGACCAAGAGCATCCCGGACACCGCCAGTCTTTTTCCCATAATTCGGAAATTGTACCTTCCGCATTCCGAGAACCACGACCGGAGCGTGAGAATGTGGATTTCCAGTTAGGACACTACCGGATATAGTTTGGATGACGGAATCCCACGATACTGAATAGGCAAGGTGGCCTGCGATGGACGCGCCCAGGGATCCAGCCGAGAAACCGGAGTTCCGCGGTGCCGACGCTGTTGCCGGCGGTGAACCGGCCAGTGCGACGGGAATCTTTGGACAGGTGCGCCCGGATACGGTCGCTGCCGAAGACGATCTGCTCGCCTCCCTCATGAAGCAGGGCGATGCCCCTGCGCCGGCGCCTCCGGTGCCCAGCGAGCAACCGAACCCCGCGCCTCATCCCGATCCGGAGGCGAGCGCGAAAGCGGGCGCATCGCAGGGGCAGGGCGAATTCACGCGAATGTTGCAGGCCTTGACGACGAAGGAACCGACCGCGCCTTCAGGCCCGGCGCCGGTTTCGCCGCGGACCGAAGATTTGTCCCGCGTCTTCAGCCAGGTCCCCATGGAAAGGAAATTGCCGGCCGAGCCAGTTCCGGGAGTTGCGCCTCAGCCCGCCCCGGCCGCTGCAGCGGAGCCCGGCGCATTTACGCGAATGTTCAGTTCGATGAGCGCGCAGACGCCGGATGCGCCCCCATCGCAACCGGCAGCGCCGCCCGCGCGGCCGGCGCCGTCCGCTCCGGGTGAGTTTACGAGCATCTTTCAAAAGGCGCAGGGAGCGGGTTCAGCCCCTGAGCCGGCCCCTCCTGCTGCTCCTGAGGCGGCTTCGCCGCAGGGCCCGGGCGCATTCACGCGGATGTTTTCGAGCCCGAGCGCGGCTGCCCGCCCGCAGGAAGAGCCGATGCCATCGTTCCGGCCGGAGCCGCTCCCGGAGCGAGGATGGAGAGCGCCTGAAGGCCCGGTCCCGCCGCCGGCAGAGCCTTCGCTGGCAGCCCAGGGAGGGTTCACACAGCTTCTGCAGGCGTTGAATCAGGACTCGACTGCCAGGCCGGCGCCGCCTCCACCTCGCGCCACGCCGTTTCCTGCCCCGGAACCGGAGACCGCCAAACCGGGAGGGTTCACGCAGCTCCTGCGCACCCTGTCGGATGAACGGCCAGCGCAGTCTTCTCCGGCGCCGCCCGCTGCCCCGCCGGTCTATGCACCGGCCGCTCCTGCGCCACCGGCGTTTCCATCGACGCCGGCAGCAGCGCCGCCGATGATGCCGCCAGTCGTGGCTCCTCAACCGACTGCGGCGGGGCCCGGCGAGTTCACGCGCGTTATCTCCGGCTCGGCTCTTCGCGATCTGCAACAGGAGTCAGCTGCGCCGGCGGTTCCCCCGGCAGCGGCTGCACCCGCGGCACCGCCCGCATGGATGCCGACGGCAATGCCCAAGCCTCCGGCAATGCCCTCGGTTGCGCCTCCGGCCATGGGCGGCGCGCACGCCGGAGTTCCCTTCGCGGCGCCGGCATTTGGATTTCCGCCGCAGGCTGCACCCGCGCCGCCGCCGGCGCCCGTCCCTCAGCCGAGCACGCTGCAGAAGTACCTGCCGCTGATTCTGGTGCTGAACGTATTCGTGCTGCTGGCGATTGTGCTGATTCTGATCTTCGTCCTGCGGCACAAATGAGGGCCTGCGACGCTCAGTCCGGATTGGCGAAGAGGAAGATCAGCTCCATATCGGGATTGGGGATTTCGCCAGGCATGTAGACGGCGAAGTTCCGCGAGCGGACCACCGCCTCCCAGGCAGGGCCGCTGCGCTCGACATTGAAGTACTGGTAGCGCAGTTTGACAGGAATGGCCCTGGGAGGAATGGGCACGTGGGTCAGCTTCAGCCCCGGCAATGCCTGGCGCACGAGCTGCTCAATGTGGGTCGCCGAACAGGCCTTGGCCAGGGCCGGCGTGCGTGCGATCAGGTCGGCTTCGTTGGTGTCGGCAGAGATGGCCAGATAGGTGCGCGAATTCTCGAAGTAGCGGTCCTTGTCGATGGCGGCGGCGTAGATGGAATCGCGCAGCGGCTTGAGAGGCAGGGCGACAAAATTGCTCGGCACCACCGTCTCCAGCAGCTCCGTAATCGTCGCGTCGAGGGCCAGAAAGCACGCGCCCAGGCGCTCATGCTCGTAACGGGGCAGGTCGCGCGGCTCGATTTTGGAGGAAAACGTGGTGAGCGAGCCGGCCAGCGAAAGCAGATACAGGAAGAGGGTTTCAGGATGGAGCTGCGGAGCCTCCAGCAGATGGCGCAGAACCGGCAGATGGGAGTTGATCGTGTAGAGCAGCCAGAAGTTGGCGATGTCTGAGGCGCTGAAGTCGGCAAGCGACTGGTTGCGCTGGCGCCGCGAACCGGCCAGCTGGCTGCTGCGCGAGACCAGGGTTTCAACCTGCCCGCGCAGAATTCCCGTCAGCAGATCGTCGCTCCTGACGTTCAGAAGCGGCGGCACGTATTTCGGATCCAGACGGTATCCGCCAGCTTCGGTGCGCTCGATCTGGGCCAGGGGAAGCAGGACCGAGCCCTCGATATTCTCGTTCTCCGTCAGTATTTGCAGATTCTTTCGGGCCAGCGAGACCGGCTTTTCGACGCCGGAGCTGTTTTCGTCGCGGAGCATCTGCAACTCCGAGTAGAAACGCGCGCTGACCCCGCCGCGCTGCAGGGCAACGTTGAGGCCGCCGGGACGATCCTGGGGCACGGCCAGGTAGAAGGCGCAGGTGCTGTTGCCGGGCGGGAAGCAGTCGTCCAGCGTCCTGGAATCGGGAACCGCGTCGCAGCCGGGAATGTCCAGCATCAGCCCGTCGGGAAAGATTCCGGAAGCCTGGCTCAGGCTGAGCCGTCCCTGGCTAAGGCCGGCAGCATCGATTTGCAGCGAGGTAAACCCCCAGTTGCGGAACGACAGCGCGCCCGAGAGGAAGCGCAGAGTGTCCTCAAAGAAGCGGTCCTGCGCCTGCAGATGCTGCGGAGACAAGAGGACGCCTTTGGACCAAACCACGGGTTGTAGCTGAGGCATGGGCTTTCCTTCCCTCTCGTCGCGTCCGTTTGCGAACCGAGTATATACCGCGCTGTTTCCGGGCCGGGCGACTTCTGCGGCGAGCATCGCAACGCAGAATTCACGAGACCCTTTGCTCTTGACAGATGAGAAAACTCCGCCAATAATCGGGACGCTCAGCAAAATCGACCCATGACCTCCCCAAAAGCAGAAGGTCTTGTGTCCTTAACGGTACTGTCAATCGAAAGCAACGCGTCCGCTTCGATTACCCCTTTGACTCTTTAATCTTGCGAGCAGTGCTCGGCGCGCTGTTTTCTACTGCACAAGGGTTCCGAGGAAAAAACCATGGCAAAAGAGAGTACGCAGCACAAGCTCGACCGCGTCCGTTCGCCTCGCGTGCACATCACCTACGATGTGGAGATCGGCGACGCGATCGAACTGAAGGAACTGCCGTTCGTGATGGGAGTTCTTGGAGATCTCACCGGGCAGCCCGAGCAGCCGCTGGCCGCTCTGAAGGATCGCAAGTTCGTCGAGATCAACCCCGATAATTTCGACAGCGTGCTGAAGGGGATGCAGCCCCACCTGGCCTACTCGGTGGCCAATAAGCTCAGCGACGATCCCAATGCGGGGCAGATCAGCGTCAACCTGAAGTTCGAGAGCCTCGACGACTTCTCTCCGGAGAACGTGGCGAAGCAGGTAGGTCCGCTGAAGGAGCTTCTCGACCTGAGGACGCGCCTGTCGGACCTGCGTGGAAGCCTGCAGGGCAACGACAAGCTGGACGAAGCGCTGTTCGAGGCGGTTTCGAATACGGAATCGCGTGAGAAGCTTCGTACTGAACTCGGCAAGAGCGGAGGTGGGGAATGAGCCCGGAAAAAGCGACGGCAGCAGCGACCGCTGCAACTCTTGAGCAGACGCAGGAACAGGGGCTTCTGGATCAGATCGTTGCCCAGGGACGCTTCACGCGCGACGCCGCAACGATGGAACGCGGCCGCGACATGGTGAAGGAGTTTGTGACCCAGGTCCTCGAAGGTCACATGACGCTGACGCGCGATGCGGAAGCGAGCATCCAGGCGCGCATCGCCCAGATCGACCACCTGATCTCGCTCCAGCTCAACGAGGTGCTGCACTATCCGGCCTTCCAGAAGCTGGAAGGGACGTGGCGGGGCATTAAGTACCTGCTCGATCAGTCGGAAACCAGCGACATGCTGAAGATCAAAGTGCTCAACGTCTCCAAGCGCGAGCTGCTGAAAGATCTGCAGAGAGCGCCGGAGTTCGACCAGAGCGCGCTCTTCAAGAAGGTCTACGAAGAGGAGTTCGGGGTCTTCGGCGGCGCGCCCTTTGCGTCGCTGGTAGGCGATTACGAATTCGGACGCGGGCCGGAGGATATGGAGCTGCTGGAGCGCGTCGCCCAGGTGGCGTCGGCAGCCCATGCTCCGTTCATCTCTGCGGCCAACTCGGAGATGCTCAACCTGAGCAGCTATACGCAGCTGGGAGCGCCGCGCGACATCGGCAAGATCTTCGACTCCACGGAATACGCCAAGTGGAAGAGCTTCCGCCAGTCGGACGACTCGCGCTACGTGGCGCTGACGCTTCCGCACATCCTGATGCGGCTGCCCTACGGGAAAGACACCAAGCAGATCGAGGCATTCGACTACGAAGAATCGGTCGACGGCAGCGACCACTCCAAATATCTGTGGGGCAACGCGGCTTATTCGCTGGCGGCGCGGCTCACGAATTCCTTCGCGAGGCATGGCTGGTGCGCTTCCATTCGCGGGGTAGAAGGCGGAGGCCTGGTGGAAGGCCTGCCCGCGCACACGTTCCGCACCGACGAAGGCGATGTGGCTCTGAAGTGCCCGACCGAGGTCGCCATCACCGATCGCCGCGAAAAGGAACTGGCCGATCAGGGACTGGTGCCTCTGGTGCACTGCAAAGGCACCGACTATGCGGCTTTCTTCAGCGTGCAGACGGCTAACAAGCCCAAGCTTTACGACAAGGATGCGGCCAACGCGAATGCGCGCCTGTCGGCGCAGCTGCCGTACATCCTGGCCATGTCCCGGTTTGCCCATTATCTGAAGGCGATGATGCGCGACAAGATCGGCAGCTTCATGAGCCGGCAGGAATGCGAGAAGTTTCTCAATCAGTGGATCAGCAACTATGTCGTCGACTCGGATAACGCGTCGCAGGCGGCAAAGGCGAGCCATCCACTGCGGGAAGCTGCAATCCAGGTTTCGGAGATTCCCGGGAAGCCGGGCGCATACCGCGCAGTAGCATTTCTGAAGCCGCATTTCCAACTTGACGAGTTGTCCGTGTCGCTGCGTCTGGTGGCCGATCTGCCTGCGTCGGCAAGGAAATAGTGGAACGACAATCTGGCCGGCGCCAGCCCAATGGCGGCAGCGTCACGAGCAGTGCGTTGCCGAGTGAGAGGAGAGAACGATGGCGGTAGATTATTTTCTGAAACTTGATGGAGTTGAGGGCGAATCAGAGGATGAGAAGCACAAGAAACAAATCCAGCTGATGAGCTTTAGCTGGGGCGCCAGCAACACGTCCTCCGTGTCCGGCACGGGCGGATCCGGCGCGGGCAAGGCCAATCTGTCCGACATCAGTATCATGACGAACTTCGATAAGTCGACGCCGGAGCTGTTCAAGAATCTGACCAAAGGCACGCACTTCAAGACCGGGACCATGGAAGCGGTGAAGTCGGGCGCCGACGGCAAGCCGTACCTGAAGGTCGATTTCAAGGAACTCTTCTGCACCAGTCTGCAGATATCGGCTTCGAGCGAAGTTCCGTCGGTGGCCATTTCGTTCAGCTACAACGAAATGAAGATCGACTACTACGCGCAGAACGAGCAGGGCAACCTGGTGAGCACGGGTGCGGTTACCTACAATCTGAAGGAAAACAAGACCAGCTAAGGCGGCCGCAGGATGGACGCGCTTTCTCTTTACCGGTCGGGCGACCTGCGAGCGGCCGTGGATGCGCTTGGCGACGAGTTGAAGAAGCAACCCCTCGACGCCAGGCGCCGTACTTTTCTTTTTGAGTTGCTGTGCTTCGCCGGAGAGTACGGGCGTGCCGAAAAGCATCTCGACGTTCTTTCCGGCGCCGGCTCCGAGGCGGCAGCCGGAGCCATGCTCTATCGCAGCGCGCTGCACGCCGAACGCGAGCGCCAGGACATGTTCGCGAACGACAGATTGCCGCTGGGAACCAGTCATCCTTCCCCGGCGGGAGAGCTGAACGGCACGCCATTTACCGGAGTCTCCGACGCGGACCCTCGCATCGGCGCGCACCTCGAAGTATTCATCGCCGGCAGTTATACGTGGATCCCGTTCGTCTACATCGAGTCGATTGAGACCGAGGCGCCCAAAAGGCTGCGCGATCTGCTCTGGCTGCCTGCCATCCTGCGGACGACCGCGGAGTTCCGGCTGCAGGATCTGGGCCAGGTCCTCCTCCCCGTGGTTGCGCCGCTCTCCTGGCAGCACTCCGACGACGCGGTGCGCCTGGGCCGGGTTACGGTGTGGGAGGATCGCGAACAATATGGAGCTGTGCCGCTCGGTCAGAAGCTGCTGGTGAGCGGCGAGGAGGAGACGCCACTGCTGGAGATACGGCGACTCAGCTTCCATCATGCGGGGGAGAGGGCCGAAAGTGCCGCTGCGCGATGATCTGCTCAATCCGATTGCGGGCGAGAATCCATCGGGCGTAAGCCTTCGCTACGATCGCGTCTCCGACCAGATCAAGGAAGCGAGAACCGAGGGGGATGCATCGATCCTCGGCAACCTGGCTACGCCCAAGAGGGCCGATTACAAGCTGGTGATCAAGCTGGCCGGGGAAGCGCTGGCCACCAAGAGCAAGGATCTGCAATTTGCCGCCTGGCTGACCGAAGCCCATGTGAAGCTGGAGGGCATCGGCATGATCGAGCCGTGCCTGAAGCTGATGCTCGACCTTCAGCAGCAGTTCTGGGAGACGCTCTATCCGGAGATCGAAGACGGGGACGCGGGCATGCGGGCGGTTCCGGTGGAGTGGTCTGCCAATCGCATCGCCGATATTCTGCGCGAAGCGCCGATTACCAAAGAAGGCCTGAATTTCTACCAGTATCGCGAGTCGCGGACGGTTGGATACGAAGCCGACGCGGAGTCGAGCGATTCAAAACGCACGGCTCGCGAGCAGGCGATTGCCGACGGCAAGGTCACGGCAGAGGAGTTCGACAAGTCGTTCGCGGCAACGTCGAAGGCGTGGTACGTGGCGATGGAGGAGGCGATCCGGGCGTCGAAAGAGACGCTGGATACGCTGCAGGTCTTCTGCGAAGAGAAGTTCGGAGACGACGGCCCGGGTTTCGGCAAGCTGCATACCTCGCTCGACGAAGTAGGCCAGGTGGTCACCAGCCTGCTGAACGAAAAGCGGAAGCTGGAGCCCGACGCGCCGGAGCCGGAAGAAGAGCAGCCGCAGGAAGAGCCGGAGCCGGAGACGGTGGCTGCGGCCGAAACGGAAACGGCCGCGGAATCGGCCCCCGCGCCACGGAAGAAAACGGGCGGCGCGCTGCCGGCGGAGCCGGTGGACCGCGAGGACGCCATCGCGCGAATCCAGTCCTGCGCGAAATTCCTGCAGAACGAGAACCCTTCGAACCCGGTTGCTTATCTGGTGCAGGCATCGCTGCGTCTGGGGGAGCTGCGCGAGCAGGGCAGCTCGCCCGCGTGGGATTTTCTGGTGCCTCCGGCCACCGAACAGCGGCAGAATCTGAAGCGCCTGGCGGCCGAGGGGAACTGGGGAGAGCTGCTGAACCTGGCGGTTGCCGTGGCCGGGCAGCCCTGCGGACGAGGCTGGCTGGACGTACACCGCTACATATGGAATGCGAGCAACGAGATGGGGTACTACGCGGTCGCGGCGAGCGTGATCGCCGCGGTTCGATCGCTGCTCGCCGATGTTCCGGAGGTTCCGTCGTGGACCATGAGCGACGATACGCCGACGGCCAACCCGGACACGCAGCGCTGGCTGGAAGAGATGGTGATTCCCAAACCACCGGAGCCGGCGCCCAGCCAGGAGGCGCCAGCGGAGCCCGTGCCGGCGATTTATGCGCCTGCCGCGCAGGGGCAGCAAAACGGAACGGAGCCGGTTGAACCCGATCTGCTGGAGCTGGCCAAGGACCTGATGTCGAGAGGCCATCTGAACCAGGCGGTTCAGCTGCTGATGCGCGACGCCGCACAGCAGCCCAGCGGGCGGGCCCGTTTCCAGCGGCGGCTGCAGATTGCGCAGATGTGCGCGGCCGCGGGCCAGAACAAAGTGGCCTATCCGGTACTGGAAGAGCTGGTGAAGGAGATCGACGACCGCCGGCTCGAGGAGTGGGAGGCGGCGGACATGATCGCGCCTCCGCTGGCGCTGCTGCTGCGCTATCTGGACGAGGCGGGAAATCAGAGCATGCGCGACGCGGTGTTTTCGAGGCTGTGCCGCATCGATCCCATCGCCGCCATGGATGTTTCGCGCTGACCGTGCAATGAAAGGAGGATGGGGGGATTGGCCCGTTCGGCTACAGAAACGCTGGTGACGCAGTCGGTTCTCGACCGGCTGACGCAGGTGGAGGACTGGCCAACCACGCGCATGCAGTCGGTGCGTTTTTATCGCGAGGCGCTGAAGCGCGATCTGGAGTGGCTGCTGAACACGCGCAAACCGCCGCTGCCCGAGCTGGCATCGCGACCGGCGATTCGGGATTCCGTGATCAATTTCGGACTTCCCGACATCAGCGCGCTCGGTTTGACCTCGGCCGCCGACCAGCGCTCCCTGCGCATGGCCATTGAAAACTGCCTGCGCGTCTTCGAGCCGAGACTTGCCGATGTGCGCGTGACCCTGGAGAGCGCGGATACGACGGATCGCCGGCTGCGCTTCCACATTGAAGGAAACATGAAGCTGGACCCGGCGCCGGAAGAGATTGCTTTCGATACCGTGCTGGAATTATCGAGCGGCGAATACAAAGTGAAGTGACCCATGCGCGAAGAGCTGCTGGAATACTACGAGCGCGAACTGGCGTATCTCCGCCAGCTGGGGGGGAAGTTCGCCGAAAAATATCCGCGCGTAGCCAGCCGTCTTCTGCTGGAGCCCGATCGCTGCGACGATCCGCACGTGGAGCGCCTGCTGGAAGCCTTCGCCTTTATGGCGGCGCGCGTTCACCTGCGCATCGACGACGATTTCCCTGAGGTGACCTCGGCGTTGCTGGGCATTGTGGCGCCCCACTATCTGCGGCCGATTCCTTCCATGACCATCGTGGAGTGCCAGGTGGATCCGGAGCAGGGCAAACAGACGGCGGGACAGACCATGCCGGCGGGCACCTCGCTGGCGACGCGGCGGCTGGTGGACGGCCAGCCGTGCCGCTTCCGCACGGCGTACGCGGTGGACCTGTGGCCGTTCTCGGTAGCGGAGTGCGAATGGCGGCAGCCGGAGCGGCTGTCGGATCCGGTGCGCGTGCCGGGCGCTGCAGGCGTGTTGCGGGTGCAGCTGCAATGCGCGCGCGATGTGCTCTTCAATCAGCTCAACGTGCCGAAGGTGGCGTTTCACCTGGCCGGGGAATCGAATGTGGTCCACACGCTGTACGAGCTGCTGTGCCGGAACTGCATTGCGATCCTGGTGCGGAATCCGCAGCAGCGCGGCGGACGGACGGTATCCATTCCGCTTGCGCGGCTGCGGCCGATGGGCTTCGAGGAGGAAGAAGCGCTGTTGCCGTATCCCCGGCGGTCGTTCGACGGATATCGGCTGCTGCAGGAGTACTTCACGTTTTCAGAGAAGTTCCTGTTCTTCGAGGCGGGCGGGCTGGAGGCCATTGCGCAGGCGGGATGCGGCGAGCGCGCTGAAATCCTGTTTTGCTTCTCGCGCTTCGAGCGCCCGGAGCGCAACCAGGATCTGGAAACGGGCGTTTCCGCGCGCACCCTGCGCATGGGCTGCACGCCGGTCGTGAACCTGTACTCGCAGGTGGCTGAACCGATCCTGATCACGCACACGAAGTCTGCGTATCCGGTGATTCCCAACGCGCGCCGCCAGGAAACGATGGAGGTCCATTCCATCGACGAGGTGATGGCGGCCAACACCTCGCGGCGCGAGAGCACGCGGCTCGATTCGCTCTACGCCTACCGCTACCAGGCGCGCAGCGGCAGCAACCGCGTTTACTGGCACGCAGTGCGGCGCAAAAACGAACTCGGCGAGCGCGAGCCCTCCACCATGGAACTCTCGCTGGTGGACGTGGACGGGGCGATGACCGAGCCCAACGCCGAGGTGCTGACGGTACGCTGCTCCTGCTCGGATTTCGACTTGCCGTCGCGGCTGCCTTTCGGGCTGGAAGACGGAGATTTTACGGCTGAGGAGTTCCCCGTGATTCGCCAGATCACGGCACTGCGCCGGCCGACGCCCAGTTACGATCCGCCGCGGGCGAAGGGGCAGCTATGGCGGCTGGTTTCGCAGCTTTCGCTGAATTACCTGTCGCTGGCCGAGGAGGGGCTCGGGGCGCTGCAGGAGATTTTGCGGCTGCACAACTTCACCGACTCGTCGTATCTGGAAAATCAGATTGGCGGGATCGTGCGGGTGGGGTCGCGGCCGCATTTCGCGATCATGCAGTCGGCCTACGGAAATCTGCCGGCGCGTGGGACGCGCGTGGAAGTGGAGTTCGACGAGAAGCAGTTTGTGGGCGGCGGGGTTTATTTGTTTGCGAATGTGCTGGACCGCTTTCTGGGGTGCTACACGTCGCTGAACAGCTTCTGCCAGCTGGCCGCGCGCAGCAGCCAGAGAAAGGAGCCGCTGGGCGAATGGCCACCGAAAGCGGGATACAAACCGCTGATCTGAAATTCGCTCCGGTGCGGGAGATGCTGGAGAGCGATCCGTGGAGTGTGCGCTTCTTTCAGGCGGTGCGTTTGATGGAACGCCTGTACCCGGAGCGCAATCCGGTTGGCCTGTTCGTGTCGCCCTCGACCGAGGCGGTTCAATTTTCGTCGGTGCCGACGCTGTCGTTCCCGGCCAGCGAGATTCAGGATCTGCAGATCGGCGAGGAGGGCACGCCGCGGATGGCGGTGAATTTTATGGGGCTGTCGGCCGCGGTGGGGGTGCTGCCGCACACTTATACCGAGTATCTGCTGGAGCGGGCGCGCGCCAAAGATCACTCGCCGGCCGATTTCTTCGACATCTTCAATCACCGCATGATCTCGCTCTTCTACCGCGCGTGGCAGAAGTATCGCTTCTACATCGCCTTCGAGCGCACGGGAGAGAGCGACGACGTGGTGAGCGCGCGGCTGCTCGACCTGATCGGACTGGGCACGGCGTCATTGACGCATCGGATGGGCATCGAAGACGAGGCGTGCCTCTACTACGATGGGCTGCTGTCGCAGCGGCGCCCCACCGCACAGGGACTGAAGCAGCTGCTGGAAGATTATTTCGATGTGCCGGTCCGCGTGGAGCAGTTTACGGGCACCTGGAGGCGTTTGCCGCCGGGAAATCGCACGGTGCTGGCGGAGGGCGTTACGTTCTCCGAGCAGCTTGGTCTGGGAACCATCGTGGGCGACGAAGTCTTCGACCAGCATGGAGCGGTGACGATACGCATTGGGCCGCTGAACTTCGCGCGCTACCGGGAGTTTCTGCCCGGCGCCCAGGCCAGCCTGGAGCTGCGCGAGTGGCTGCGGCTGTATGGGAACCGCGAATTCGATTTCGTGATCCGGTTGATTCTGGAGCGCAATGAAGTGCCGCAAATGAAGCTGGGCGGAGACGGGGTGGGAGCCCCACGCCTGGGACTGGTGAGCTGGATTCGCAACCGGGACCTCGACCGCGATCCGGATGAAGCCACGTACCGATTGAACTGAACGCAACGTTTTCCGATGGAGTGAAGCCATGAGCCTGAATTTGAAGTCCCTGATCGGCAAGGTGGATGAAGCGACGCGCAGCGCGCTGGAAGCAGCCGCCGGCCTGTGCGTTTCGCGCACCCACTACGACATCGAGATCGAGCACTACCTGCTGAAGGCGATCGACAGCTCGGACAACGATATCGCGTTCATCCTGCGGCAATACGGCGTGGACCGGTCGCGGCTGACCACCGAGCTGCAGCGCAGCCTGGATCGGCTGAAGAGCGGCAATGCGCGGAGCCCTGCCTTCAGTCCGCAGCTGGTGAAGATGCTGACCGAGGCGTGGACCATCGCGACGATTGAATACGACTCGGGGCAGATTCGCACCGGATTCACGCTGCTGGCGCTGTTTTCAGAGGACGAGCTGACGAGGCTGATCCGCGATGTGAGCAAAGAGCTGCAGCTGATTCCCGCTGAGGCGCTGCGCAAGGACTTCTTCACCATCACGGCGAAGTCGCGCGAGGCCTCCGTGGCGTCG
The DNA here is from genome assembly GCA_035505395.1 of Acidobacteriaceae bacterium. GTDB lineage: Bacteria > Acidobacteriota > Terriglobia > Terriglobales > Acidobacteriaceae > Palsa-343. Next base: position 23,475 of record DATJQW010000019.1, on the reverse strand, counting down.
TTTGCGGGCGGGCCGCAGGAAGAGGCGGCAGGCGCGGCGCCGCGGCCGGGCGGAGGCAAGACGCAGCATCTCAACCAGTACACCGTGAACCTGACCGCCAACGCCAAAGCCGGCAAGGTGGATCCGGTGCTGGGACGCGACCAGGAGATCCGCCAGGTAGTGGACATCCTGATGCGGCGGCGGCAGAACAACCCTATCCTGACCGGCGAGGCGGGGGTGGGCAAGACCGCGGTGGTGGAAGGCTTCGCGCTGCGTTTGGCCAGCGGCGACGTGCCGCCGCCATTGCGCAACGTGCAGCTGCACAGCCTGGATCTGGCGCTGCTGCAGGCGGGCGCAGGCGTGAAGGGTGAGTTTGAAAACCGGCTCAAGGGGCTGATCGAGGAAGTGAAGTCGTCGCCGCATCCGATCATCCTGTTTATCGACGAGGCGCACACCATGATCGGGGCCGGCGGCCAGGCGGGACAGAACGACGCGGCCAACCTGCTGAAACCGGCTCTGGCGCGCGGCGAGCTGCGCACGATTGCGGCCACGACCTGGTCGGAATACAAGAAATTCTTTGAGAAGGACGCAGCGCTGGCACGGCGCTTCCAGGTGGTGAAAGTGGACGAGCCCAGCGAGACGCAGTGCAGCGTGATGATTCGCGGCATCGTGCCTTCTCTCGAGAAGCACCACGACCTGAGAATCCTGGACGAAGCAGTGACGGCGACGGTAAAGCTGTCGCACCGCTACCTGGCGGGGCGGCAGCTGCCCGACAAGGCGGTGAGCGTGCTGGATACCGCCTGCGCGCGGCTTTCGCTGGGGCAGCATACGATTCCGCCGGCGATTGAGGATTCCATGCGGCACATCGACGACCTGAAGGTGCAGAAGCAGATCCTGGAGCGCGAGACGACGGTGGGCGAGGATCACGCGGAACGTCTGGCCACCATCGAGGAGCACCTCGCCCAGGAAGAGGCGTCGCTGGCGAAGCTCAGGACGCAATGGGAGCAGGAAGTGGAGCTGGTGCGGGAGATTCGCGCCATGCGCCAGGCACTGGAGACCGGCGCCGAAACTGTCAACGCGGAAGGAAACGGGAAACCGGCGGTGAAGCCGTCGCTGGAGGCGCTGCAGCAGCTGGAGAGCCAGCTGACCGCGGTTCAGGGCGAGAATCCGCTGATCCACGTGTGCGTGGATGAACGCATCGTGGGCGAAGTGGTGTCGGCGTGGACGGGGATTCCGCTGGGCAAGATGGTCAAAGACGAGATTGCCGCGGTGCTCGATCTGGACGGCCATCTGCGCAAGCGGGTGATCGGGCAGGACCACGCGCTGGCGGCGATCGCACAGCGCATCATCACCTCGCGGGCGCGGCTGGACGATCCCGGAAAACCGGTCGGGGTTTTCATGCTGGTGGGACCGAGCGGCGTGGGCAAGACCGAGACGGCGCTGGCCATTGCCGATTTGCTGTACGGAGGCGAGCGCAACCTGATCACGATCAACATGTCGGAGTTTCAGGAGGCGCATACGGTTTCCACGCTGAAGGGCTCGCCTCCGGGATACGTGGGATACGGCGAGGGTGGGGTGTTGACCGAGGCGGTGCGGCGCAGGCCGTATTCTGTCGTGCTGCTCGACGAGGTGGAAAAAGCGCACTCCGACGTGCTGGAGCTTTTCTACCAGGTCTTCGATAAAGGCAATCTGGAAGACGGCGAAGGGCGCTCGATCGACTTCAAGAATTGCATCCTCATCCTCACCAGCAACGCGGGAACGGACACGCTGATGAAGCTGACGGCGGATCCCGAAACCATGCCGGACAGCGATGGGCTGGCGCTGGCGCTGAAGCCGGAGCTGAACAAGATCTTCAAACCGGCGTTTCTGGGGCGCATGATTGTTATTCCCTATTTCCCGGTGCGCGACGAGGCGCTGAAGAAGATCGTTCGGCTGAAGATCGGCAAGATCCAGCGCCGCCTCGAGGAGAGCCACCGGATCGCGATGGTCTGCGACGAGACGGTTGTCGATGAGGTGGCGAAGCGATGCACGGAAGTGGAGAGCGGCGCCCGCAACGTCGATAACATTCTGACCAACACCATGTTGCCCGAGGTTTCCCGGCAGATTCTGAGCCGCATGGCCGAGGAGACGCTCACCGATCAGGTGCGGGTGGGAGTGGGACAGGACGGCCGCTTTACTTATGACTGGGAGACTCGCGCGCCGGCAACGGGCGTGGCGCAGGATGCGCAGCTCGCCGGACGCTGAGCGCGAGTACCCCGAAAGGAAAGTGTTAGCACGAACCTATGACTGGATTCGCACAGACAGACCGGCTTCTCAGCTTTACCAGCCCTCTCGGCAAAGATGTGCTCCTGCCGGAGCGCATCGGCGGCGTGGAAGGGATATCGGAGTTGTTTCGCTACGAAGTGGATCTGGCGGCGAAGCCCGATACCACTGTCGATCCGGCCAAGATCGTGGGCAAAAAAGTGTGCGTCGGCATGCAGGCCAACGCCGGGGGAACGCAGCGCTACTTCAACGGCATTGTGGCCAGTTTTGAGATGAACGGAGGGGACGATGAGTTCAATAACTACTCGGCGATCATCGTTCCCAGCCTGTGGGTGCTCACGCTGAACCGGAACACGCGCGTCTTTCAGAACCAGACGGTGCTCGATGTGATCAAGGCGGTTCTGAGCCCGTACGGCATCAGCCCCACGGTGGACACCACAGGCACCTACCAGACCATGGAGTACTGCACGCAGTACCGCGAGACGGATTTCGCCTTCATCTCGCGGCTGATGGAACAGCACGGGATTCTCTACTACTTCAAACACACGGCGGACGATCACACCCTCACGCTGCAGGATGTATCGAGCAAGCTGAGCGCATGCGCGGTTCAGGACACGTTCCGGTATGCGCCGGAAGGCGCGGAGAAAGAGGGTTATTACGACTTCGTGATCAGCGAGCTGCTGTCGCGATCGACGCTGGTGACGGGCAAATATACGGCGTGGGACTACAGCTTCATCCGGTACAAGGCGCTGCCGCTGGGCAGCGATTCCCAGACGTCAACCACGAAGGGCCCGCTGGGCGCGAACAGCCATGAGCAATACGATTACGCGGACAGCGCCGCGGCGTACTTCAAGAAGCCGGATTCGGACTCGAAGATCAACACCCTGGGCGATTTTCTGGTGACCATGCGGCGCGACAGCGGCGACGCCGGAACTTTGCTGGTGGAAGGCGCCTCGAATGCGATCTCGATGCAGACGGGGTACACCTTCACGCTGAGCGAGCATCCGCAGAAGGGCCTCAACGTCAAATATGTGCTGACGCGGGTGGAGCACCAGGCCGAGCAGCTGCCTCCGTATCGGACGCAGGGAGCGGGCGCGGCTGTACCCTACGCCAACCGGTTCACGGCAGTTCCCTTCTCCATCCCCTGGCGGCCTCCGATACAGACAGAAAAGCCGGTGGTTCACGGAATGCACACCGGCAAGGTGGTGACGCCCAGCAGCGAAGACTCTTATATGGACAAGTACGGCCGGGTCTGCGTGCAGTTCTGGTGGGACCGGCAGCGCAAGGACAACACGCCGGACAACACGCTGCTGCGGGTGGCGCAGTCGTGGGCCGGCAAAGGGTGGGGAACGTACTTCTGGCCGCGCGTGGGCGACGAGGTGCTGATCGACTTCATGGAGGGCGATCCGGATCAGCCCATCGTGGTGGGCTCGGTCTACAACGGCGTGAATATGCCCAAGTACGATCCCGCGGGGCAGTACACGCTGGCCGGCATTTTGACGCGGAGCTCGAAGAATGGCGGCACGGCGAATGCCAACGAGCTGCGATTCGAGGATCTGGACGGCAAGGAGCAGGTCTACATGAACGCGGAGCGCGATTACGACCTGCACGTGGAGCACGACTGGCACACGCTGGTGGGCAACGAACAGCATTCCACCATCAAGTCGAACCAGTTCGAAGAGGTCGACGCCGACTCTCACCTGCTGGTGAAGGGCAAGCAGCTCCACGAAGTGGATGGCGAGGCCCACCTCAACGTCAAGAGCAACCAGATCGTGCAGGTGGGCGGGGACCGCAGCCACCAGGTCACCGGCAACATCAAGGAATCCGTCGGGCAGACCTACGGAATGACCGTGGGCCAGAACCTGGTGCAGGAGGTCGGGCAGAATCACTCGCTGCAGGCCGGGCAGAATCAGCAGATCCAGACGGGGATGAACTGCAACGTCACAGCGGGGCAGACGATCAATCTGATGGGCGGAATGAGCGTCAACATCACGGGAGGATCGACGGGAGTCAGCATTGTCGGCCCGGGCGGATTCATCTCCATTACCGACGCGGGGATCGCGATTATGGGGACCATGGTGATGATCAACAGTGGCGGCGGTCCGACGCCGGCCGATCCGGCTGAGACGCAGAGCCCGTCGTCGCCGGGCAGTCCGACGGCGCCCACCGCGCCCACGCTTCCCAGCGACGATCCGCCTTCGAAGCCGAAGAGCTGATTGCGGAGAGAAGCGAGGAGTCCAGCAGCGTAGTTTTCGAAGGAAACCGCAAGGAGAAAGACGAACCATGGGAATGCCGGCATGCACGATCACCAGTCAAACCGCCCACGGGGGCATGGTCACGGTGGGCTTTCCCACGGTGCTCATCGGATTTCTGCCGGCCTCGCGGATCGGCGATCTGCACGTTTGCCCGATGACGACCGGGCCGGTGCCGCACGTTGGCGGCCCGTTCATTCTGGGGTCGCCGACGGTGATTGTGGGCGAGATGCCGCAGTCGCGGGTGACGGATCAACTGACATGCGTCGGCCCTCCGGATGTCGCGGTGATGGGCTGCGAGACGGTGCTGGTGGGAGCTGCGGGAGGAGGAGGCGCAGCCAGCGCGGTGGTGGGAGTGCAGGCCATGGGCGCGCAGGTACCGGCACAGGATCCTGCTGCTGCAGCGGCGGCGGGGGCCGCACCGGCATCGCAGATGACGGCTCAGCTGCAACCGGACGGCACGATCAAAACGGTCGGACCACCTGCAGGGCGGCTGCCGCCGAACACGCTCAGCCAGCCGGGATGGGATGATCTGCCGGCGGACGAGGCGCCGAATTTCCAGTCGGCGCAGCCGGTCAATCTGCCGGAGAACACGACGCTCTACCGCGTGATCGGCGATACCAACGCGCCGGACGGCAGTTACTGGTGTCTCGGCATCCCTCAGGATGAGGCCACCTGGCGGCAGAGCTCGGCGGTAAAGCCGAAGTGGAACAGCGACGGGAAATTCGTGAGCTATAAGGTTCCGAAGGAAGGACTGAAAGCGTGGATGGGCCCGGCGTCGAGTCAGGGCAACCTGGGCGGCGGTGGAATCCAGTTCTATATGCGTCCGGGAAAGGTGAAGCCCGGACCGGCGATGCCGACGCCGTGGGCCGCGAAGGGGAAATTGTAATGGCCGACGCCCCCGGATATGTGCCGCCGGCACAGGCCGAGCGTTTTGCCAGGGCGTTCTCGGCGTTCGTGCAGGAGGCGAGGAACGCGGTAGCGGATGCGGCGGCCAATCCGGAGCTGGCGAGCACTCCGCAGTTCGCGGCGTGGCAGGGAAAGGTGCTGCCGCTGCTGGAGCAGGAAAATGCGGCGGTGCAGGCCGCGCTGGCGCAGTTCCAGGCGGGCGACGCGCGCCCGCTGCTGACGCAGGCGGAAGACAAGCGAGGACTGGCGAAAGATATGGACGGGTATCCGCTTACCTTTGCCGGGCCGGAACACGCGCAGGCGCTGGGGGAGCTGAGGACCACGGTGGTGAGGAGCGCCTGCCAGATCTGCGATGCCGCGGGAATTCGCTGAACGGCGATTGTTGCAAACTGAAGCATCCTAACCTCCGCAGGCCGATATTTCAGGAAAGGAATCGCTCCGGAATCTCGTGGCCATGAGCACCAGCCCCGGACAGTTCGCCGCTTCCGCCGCCGCGCACATCGGCCGGTGGATCGTTCCCGGCATACCGTACGGCTGGACGTGGGTTCCGGAGTTCGGCATTCAGAAGCGGGGCGAAGGGGTGGTTCCCAGCAATGTTTATCTGCGCGAGGATCAGCTGCTGGCCGGCAACCGGCTGGAGCTTTATATCCGGGCGCAGGTCACGATCATGAAGCGGACGTTCATGGAGCCGATGATCGCGGGGCCGGCCGCCTCCGAGTTCCCCGATGCCGAGGAGGCTGCGTTGCTGATGGTGAAGCATCGCCCCATGCATCAGGTCACGGTCTTCCAGGTGCAGCATTATGTCCGCAGCGGCAAATGGATCGGGATCGCCACGCTGACCACGCTGGAGTCGGAGCTGCTGAAGGTGCGCCCGGATTTCGATCAGTTCATGAAACTGCTGCGGATTGAGGCGGAGACCGGTCAGTCAGCCTGAGCTATCCTGTCTTGTTGCTCGAGGCGAGACCGTCCTATATACCCGCCTGGCCGCACTGATACTCATATGCAGAGCCAGGATCGGAAGCCCGGCGGTTCTGATCCTCCCCTGCCGATCGTTGATTGCCGTGCGCTAACCGCGCGGCGATTCTGTCAGGCGCGCGCCGTGGCCCGGAGGTGTTCGACCAGCAGATTCAGCGCATATTGGCCGTAAGCATCCGCATTGACCAGCGGATAGTCCGCATATGCCGTTCTCTGCGTCGGGGTGGCTGCAGTCGGCGCGACTCCATTCCCCACCCACGGACGCCCGAAGATCCACGCAACCAGCTGCCGATCGTGTTCACCGACGACGCACTGCGCAGTTCCGTTAGGAGGCATTCCCGCGGCATCCAGCGCCTGGTCCGCCTGCAGATGGACAGGCTGGGGGATATCCGACGCGTCGATGCAAGCATGCGCGAATTCATGAATCAGCGTACCGATGGTGTTGTCGTTTGCCTGAAACGCCTGGCCGATTGCCGTTCTGAAAAATCCGCTGCCGACGACGAGGAGAATGTGTCCGCTGATCGGACGGTAGACGCTGCGGCGGTAGGTTTCTGCCATATTTGCATTCGTCGCCGACTCATTGAGAACTGCCAATCCCGTGGCATTTCGGCCGCGGGCGCCAAAGAGCTCCCGCTGCATAGTGGAGTAATTATCTGTCACCGTTTTCAGGCGCTGGGGAGTGCAGGGGCCGAAGAGACTGAAAAAGGCCGCCGACCTCATATCGATCAGCGGGGGTGGCGGTGGCGGGCCTGCCACTCCGGCACGTGGGGGTGGGGGAAGGGGTGGTATCCCGTTGCCTGGGAGGGTTGGAGTGCTGCGGAGGTTGCGTAATGTGAGATCGATTGCCTGTTGCACCGCACGCAGGATGTGGGTTACATGAGTGATTTGCAGCTGGGTGAAGGCCGACGTCTGAGGCCTGTTGGGAGCGCCCGCGACGCGATTCAGGTTGTCGACCTCCGTCCACCCGTGAAACGGCCCGGTTTCATCGTGGATGATGCTGTTGGGGATGACAGGTGCGGCACCAGGCTGCGCACGCTGCTGCAGGGTGACGGTCTGAAGCGGGAGGGGCGGCGCGATGGGCCCGCGCGGCATCACCTGGACGCCGCCACGCGGCGGCGCCGGAGCCGGGCCACGCGCGGGCGCCGGATTCAAATAATCACGATCGAGATAGGTCAATGCAGCGGCGTACTTCTGTCTCTTGCCCTGCGGCAGGGCGTTAACCATCCCCTGGATGGCGACCTTATTGGGGTTTTGCATCTGTAGTGCTGCGACAATGCCGTGCAGGCTGCTTTGTCTGTGCTTCTCGTAGTGAGTGTTGACCTGGCGGACCTGCCGCATGAACTCCGGGAGATTGGCATATGGGGGCATGCTTCACCTGCTTTCATGGAATGACATGAGTCGGACCTGGAGAACCATTCCTTATGCTTCGCCTCAAACGGCTGATGCGGGCCAGCGCCGTGTCGGGCTGGCAATTACGAACCACAGGAGATCTTTCGCCTGTTGCCTTTGCGGGGTCATTGCCAGGCTGTTCAGGCAATCAGAAAACATCAGCGTGATTCCGGGGTAAACAGAGACGCAAACATGTTAGCAAAAGCACATCCGCCGGGCTGGACAGTTTCGGTTGGGTGGCCTGCGAAGTGGGTCCGTTGACTTTGCCGTTCAAGGACTGTCGGACGCCGCCCCGTGCCCTGGGTTTGGCCCATGGGGCCGCCACCTGGTTCCATCACGCGGACACGCCGTCCAGGCTCGCGGGGGCCTGATCGGCTTCGAGGAACTGCACGAGCAGGCAGGTGACGTTGTCCACGGCTCCCTGGCGCTTGGCCTCGCCGATGAGCGCGCTGCAGGCATCCTCGAGGCTGCCGCTGGCGAGGATCAAAGCCGCGATGGCGTGGGCGTCGGCGTAGCGGGTGAGGCCGTCGGTGGTGAGCAGCAGGATGTCGCCGAATTCGAGGTTTCCGGTGAAGATATCCGGCTGGACGCTTTCCGCCGCTCCAATGGCGCGGGTGATGAGCGACTGAAAGGGCGAGGCTCCGGCTTCGTCCTGATTCATGGAGCCGCTGCGCACCTGTTCGGCGACGAAGGAGTGGTCGTTGGTGATCTGGACGCAGACGCCCTGGCGGAGGAAATAGGCGCGGCTGTCGCCGACGTTGCCGACGATGATGCGGCGCGCATCCACGCAGGCGGAAACCAGGGTGGTGCCCATGCCGCTGAGCTCGCTCGACTCCTGGGCCATGCGATAGACGCGGCGGTTGGCCTCGACGATGGAGCGATAGAGGCGCTCGTCGCGGGAGGAACCGGGCGTATCGTCGCGGCTGAACTGCTCCACCAGCTCTTTGACCGCGGTGGCGCTGGCGGTTTCGCCGGCGGCGCTGCCACCCATGCCGTCGCAGACCACGAAGAGGCCGGTGGCGAGGTCGTAGCCGAAGCTGTCTTCGTTGTTGGTGCGCTGGCAGCCGATATCGCTGAGGGCGGCCACGTGAAGGGTCAGCGCGGTGTCGTTCATCATGCCTCTTTCTCCGCATGCTCGGATTGCGCCTGTACCTGATCGAGGAACAGCCGCAGAAGATCGGGCCCGGTGCCGGTGACGTGATCGCCGGGCTGGGCGCCGCTGCTGCCCCAAGCCAGCAGAAAGACGAGCGGAATCCACCCGCGGGCATCCTGCTCGATGTGGCGCCCGAAAGCAAACAGGGTGCGGGAGAAGCGCACGGGAATATCGAGGCCGGCGATGGCGTGGGCGGCGGGATCTTTGCACAGCTCCGGCGAAGAGGTGACCAGGTACTCGCGGCAGCTGAGGGGACGGATGGGATGGATGCTGCAGCTTTCGTCTTCGAGGAACGGGCAGGGGACGCCGGCGTGGAAGTAGTCGATGTTGAGCCGGATATTCGTCTTTTCGTCGTGCATCCAGGAGCCATCGACAATCCTGTCGATGACGCCGGCGTCGCGCAGGGCGGTGAGGGCGAGCTGGAATCGGCGGCGCAGGGCGGCGAGGCGATCTTCGGGCAGCGAACGGAGCCACTCGGTGAGGGCCTCGGCTTCAAAGAGGCTGAGCGGGACGAGCTGGCGGCAGCAGGCGCCGCAACCGGCGCGGCAGGAGATGGGCCTGCCGGCAGCCTCGGCTTCGAGAGTTACGCGATCGACGATGGTGTTCTCGATATCCTGGAGGATGGGGAGAATCCGGGTGAGGGTGGTTCGTCCGGCGGGCAGCTGCACGGTGGCGCGCAGCGTGGCTCCCCCAACCGGCAGCGCAAATTCGGCCGTGGTGGTTGACGAATCCGGCTCGTTGAGGGCTTCCTCGGCCATGTTTCCATCCGTATGCGAAATTGCGGTGCACCCGATTCTACGCGCTCCCGGCGACATCGTGAGGGCCGGACGGCGGGCGCTGCAGGACGGCGCGGGGCGCGACCGGGGAGGCAAGGTAGTGTCTGAAATGTGCGTTGACGGGATTATTTGTCTAGATCAGGATTGTGCGGCAATTCGTAAAGTATGCAACGTTCGCCGGTGATGAAAAAGAAGATGACTCCGAAATCCATCTCGCTTTCCAGAACATCACGTCCGCTTCCGGCTTCGCGTGGATCAGCAAAAGCAAAGGAACGGACCGAATTAAGAGATATCCCAGCCAAAGACGCTGGCATTTCATCTTCTGAAAAGTCTGCCGATACGATCCCTATGGCTGGATTGATGTCCGAAAGATCAGACACTTTTGCGACCCTGCCTGTGAGGCGTCCCGTCACAGTTCCCGATTCAAACAGGAAGCGCACAGGAGCGCCTTCTTCCAGCCATTTCCTGCAAAGGCTCAGAGCTTGCTCTCGGCTGACTTCCATAGAGGATTTAATGACTCTACTGTATGGGCAGGAGTTTACGGAAGCATGGGTTCAGTTCGTCGGCAAACCGTGGGTCAGGCGATCAGTTCGGCAATCGTCCAGATGTGATCCGTGATGCCCTGCTCCATGGCTGGAGTGACGCGCAGGGTTTTGTGAACACGGCAGAAGTTGTAATACGCGAAGTGCAGCGCATAGGCCGCTTCCAGATTTTCCCACTTCTTCGAGAATGCATTTGTGAGCCGCGTCATGCGGCGCATTCCCATGCGGATCGTCAGATTCTGCCGCTCAATATGGGACGTGCAGACGCGCCGAATATCGGGATCGCCCATGACTGGGACGTAATCCACGCTGATGACTTCAGCAGGAGAATACCGCTGCTCACCCTCGCGGGGTGAGCCGTACACTTTGATGATCTGGGCATAATCCACGCGATCCTGGAGCGTCAGTCCTACGGCGGCGGGGTACGCCTGGAATCCATCCGTGCTCAACTGAAATGTCCTGTCGGACGTGGCATAGCGCAGTTTATTGAGAAACGCTTCCGTGTCCACGCGGCTGCGCCGTCCAAGATGAAACGCCAGCACCAGTTTGGAGGTGCGCTCTATTCCTACGTAGCACCAGGCATCTCCTATCTGCGCTCTGGATTCATCGGGGCGCACTCGCCCCTGCTTTTTAAAACAGTATCCCCAGATTTCGTCTACTTCCACGTTCTTTACGTCCAGGTATTCGATTTTCTGCTGCATGACGCGGCGGCATCGTTCCCCGGCTTTGACCAGCAGCGAAAGGATTGTGTTGCGGTCCAGGCCGCTGATGCGCTCTGTGGAGCGGATGCTGTTCCCTTCGACCAGGAGTTTAATGGCCAGTTCGGTCTTTTCGGGCGAGATGTACATCGTGCCCAGCATCCGCGAATGCTGCTCCGTGTAGGTCTTTTTGCAGTTCGGGCAACGGAACCGGCGAAGTCCATTGCGATGCTTGCCGAAGCGTTGGCATTCGATCTGGCAGAATCCGCAAACCATTGAAATATCGGTTTTTGCTTCGCTCATCATGGTTTCAATAATACTGCTAGCGTTAGCTGTTTGTCAAGCATTATTTTCGATGCGATGGTAGAATTTTCCTTTACTTTTCAGGCATTTACGCCCATCATCAAATGGTGCGGGCGGTGGGACTCGAACCCACAAGCCCCGGCCTGGAGCGGCGGTTTTAGAGACCGCTGTGTTTGCCAGTTTCACCACACCCGCACCAGGCGGGGAGCGCCCGAAAGCGCTCCCCGTAGTCGTCTCTGCGGAGATCGCTGCTCCGTGGTGGTCCCCTGATCTGCAGCATCGCTGTGTCTTCCCTTCCGTCTGATCGTCTCCGCAAGACACTGAAAACACAAGAAATCTAAGCTCGTGCTTTCGTCTTTTCCTAGGCGGGAAATAAGAGCACAATGTCTTGTTTTCGATCTTGGGAAATAAGGAGAATCGCTCTTGGCTCCCGAAGGGGGATATAAGGCGATTTTGTCTTATATTCCACGCTTCCAAGCTGCGATTTTGAGGATCTGGAGAACGGATTGCTTGATGCGCTCTGCCGAATAACCGCCGCTGGCTAGTTCCTTGTAGGGCATCCGATAGCAGATTCGCTTGGCTACCCACTCATAACGGAGGTCCGCTGGAGTCGTGCCGCGTTGCTGCGGCACCTTCCTGTAGAGGCCATCTTGCACGGCTGCCTGAAATTGCGCTTCCAGTATTCGCGCGCGTTTGTCTAGAGTCTCGTCGAGCGCTGAATGACAGCGCCGTTTCCACTCCGCGATACTTTCCTCAAGAGGACGAAATACCGGAAGTTGCAGTTTGTTCCCTTCGGATGAATCGGAAAATTGAATTGGACGGATCATCGGCATCTGCGGAAATGGAAAGTTGGGCCAGAGTTCCAGCGGAATCTTCAGGCGTTCGCAGGTCTGCAAAATCTTCAGACGTTCCCATTGTTTGGGGCCAAATCTATCGAATAGAGGAGTGGGGAAATATCTGTAGCGGGGAACCTGAAAAACAGAAAGAGGCAAACTTGCAGGTGTTTTTTCGGGAGTATCCATCGCACCCTTGCGCCGTCGCGGGAAGGGTCTTACGATGTGGGTATCCAGCCGCACGTCGAGAAGCCCCGGCCCCGCGCCGGGCTTTTCGTTTTGCGGATCATTCTAACTGCTGGAAGAGAAAACTACTTGGATTCCTTGCGCGGTCTGCCTCCGCCGAACGTCTTGCGCTTTGCGGCCATCTGGCGGTAGTGTTCCGCGCCATGCTTGCGAGAGGTGGTGCTGCCTCCCTTGTGGCCCAGCAGCGCAGCGGCCGGCAGCTTCGCTTGACTCAGAAGATCATCAGCCAGAGCGATTGCCGCACGAAGGGATTCACGCGCAGCCGCCGTGCGGTTTTCCGGCAGTTCGGGAATTGTGGCGAGGATATGGTCGGCCTCGGAGATGAGCCGTTTCAGCGTGGCGAGTTCCGCTTTGTTCGATGGCATGAGTTGACGATAGGACCGCCGGAACCGAAAAGCAATCGCCGGCTGTTTTCCGTCAACGCACATTTCAGACACTACCGGAGGCAAAAACGTCTGGCGGGCGCGGCGCAAACATGGTATCGTCCTGGTGCGGCTCAGCGACAAATCAGACTGTACCCTGGAATCGCGACTGAGTCCGGTTTACTGCCTTCTACGCTCTCCTCTTCGAGCAATTCCTGTGTGACCGGGCCTCTGGCACTGAATCGTGGATGCGACCGTAAAAAAGAAGATCGGCAAGTATGAGATAACGGGCATCCTGGGCCGCGGCGGCATGGGAGTGGTCTACCGCGCCGAAGACCGGCGGATCGGGCGGCAGGTAGCCATCAAGACGCTGACCGAAGGCTTCTCGGGCGAGCCTGAGATGCTGGAGCGCTTCTACCGCGAGGCGCAGGCCGGCATCCTGCAGCACCCCAACATCGTTATCGTTTACGACCTCGGCGACGAAGAGGGGATGCCCTTCATCGTCATGGAGTACGTGGACGGGGAGCCGCTGGACAGGCTGATCGCCAGCGGCAAGCAGCTGCACCTGGTCGACAAGCTGAGCATCATCGAGCAGGTGTGCACGGCGCTGGGCTACGCGCACCAGCGCGGGGTGGTCCATCGGGACATCAAGCCGGCCAACGTGATCGTGCAGCCGGACGGCCACGCGAAGCTGGTGGACTTCGGCATCGCGCGCGTGCAGAGCGCCAAAGAGAGCGGGCTGACGCGGACCGGGAACGTAATCGGGACCATCCACTACATCGCTCCGGAGCGGCTGAAGGGACAGCCTTTCGACGGCCGGTCGGACATCTTTTCGACCGGGGTGATGCTGTACCTGCTGCTGGCGGGGCAGCTGCCCTTTGCCGGCGAAGAAGTGTCGGTGCTGCAAAAGCTGGTGAACGATCCCGCGCCTCCGCTGAAGACCTACCTGAGCTCGTACCCGCCGGCGCTGGACGGGATTCTGGATCGCGCTCTGGCCAAGGAGCCGGCGCAGCGCTACTCGACGGCGGAGGAATTTGCCGCCGATCTGCACGCGCTGGGCGAGCAGCTGAAAAAGGGCCAGGTGGCGGAGCTGTTCGACAACGCGGAACGGCTGGCCTCCGAGGAGCAGTTCGGGCGCGCCCGCGAAGTGCTGCTGCAGCTGGTGCGGATCGAGCCGCAGCACACCGGCGCGAGGCAGCTGCTGGTGGTGGTGCAGCAGAATCTCTCGCGCCTGCAGCGCGCCGAGCAGGTGCGGCAGCTGGTGTCGGAAGCCGAGCAGGCGCTGGCCGCCTCGCGCTACACCGAAGCGCTGGGCTCGCTGGAGCAGGCGATCCAGCTGGACGCGGACAACGCGGAGCTGAAGGCGCGGCTGGAAGACGCGCGCGCCCGGAAGCAGCGCGCCGACGAGATCGCGGTGCTGATGACGCAGGCGGAGGGCCTGCGCGAGCGGGCCGACTGGACGGGAGCGATCCGGGCCGCGGAGAAGGCTCTGCAGCTGGACGAGGGAAGCACGGCCATCCGGTCGTTCCACGCGGAGCTGACCAAACAGGCGAAGGCGGCGGCGCAGCAGGTGCAGGTGCGCGAGCTGCTGCAGAAGGCGCGACAGGAGTACACGGCGCGGCGCTTCACCCAGGTGATCGAGATCCTGCGCGAAGTGGGCAAGATCGACCCGTCGGTGCCGGAGCTGGACGGCCTGATGAACGAGGCGGTGAGCGCGCAGGAGCAGGAGCGGCGCCGCAAGCTGATCGAGCAGATCCACGCAGAGATTGAAAACTGCCTGCGGGCCGAGGATTACGACCGCGCCGGCGAGCTGGTGGAGCGGGCGGTGGAGAAGCTGCCCACCGAGTCGTCGCTGCTGCAGCTGAAGTCGCGGGTGGCGCTGCAGTCGCGCGAGTTCCGCGCCCGGCAGCTGATTGAAGCGACGGTGACGAAGGCCCAGGACGCGTTTGTGACCGCGCCCGGAGAGGCGCTGCTGATCGTGCAGAAGGCGCTGCAGGAGCTGCCCGGGCAGGAGCGGCTGCTGGCGCTCGAGCACTCGCTGCGCGAGCGGCTGAAGGCGGCGGAGAAGGAAGAGGTTCGCGCGCAGTATCTGCGCGAGGCGCAGCAGGCCATCGACCGGAGCGAGTTCGAGAAAGCGGTCGAGGTGCTGGAGTCGTATCAGCTGGAGTTCGCCGACGCGGCCGGAGTGGGCGAGCTGCTGGAATTTGCGAGGAAGGAACTGGCCGGCCAGCAGCGGCGCACACGCAGCGCCGAATGCGCGAGCAGGGCACGGGCGCTGATGGAGAAAGAGCAGTACGATCAGGCCATCGGGCTGCTGGAGCCGGCGGCGGCGGAGATGCAGGACCCGGTGCTGGAGCGGCTGCTGACGGAGGCGCGCGGGCAGCGGCAGGAAGCGGGACGCAAGACCGAGGCGCAGCTGGCGCGGGTGACGAGGCTGCGGGAGCGGGGACAGCTGGACGAAGCCATCGAGCTGCTGCACGCATTGCCGGCGGCGGCGGCGTCGGGCACCCCCCTCAACAATCTGCTGAACGAGCTGCGGGCCGAGCAGGCGAGGAAGCAGGCGACCGAAGGGGCGCTGACGCTGGCCTCGCGCGCGACCAGCCGGGAAGGCTTTCAGGCGGCGATTGAATCGCTCGAAGGGGTGCAGCGGGCGTGGGGCGAATCGCCCGACGTGGCGCGAGCGATCCAGGAGGTCGAGTCGAAGCGGAGCCAGCTGGCGGGCGAGACGGTGGCGAAGGCGGTGGAGACGGCGCGCGCGTGCCTGCTGGCGAACAATGCCGCGGCCGCCGTGGAACAACTGCAGGAAGCGGCGGGATGGGTGGAGTTCGCCCCGGCCGCGCAGCAATCGGACTGGCGCCGGCTGGGAGGCGAGGCCTCGAGGCCGACGGCGCGCAAGACGACCGGCACGGTGCCGCAGATCGGCTTCGACGTTGCCGAGCCGGAAGCGGCGCCGAAGAAATCGAAGCTGCTGATCCCGATCGTTGCCAGCGCGGCGGTCGCGGTGATCGCGGCGGTGATCCTGGTGATGCATTTCGCTGCGCCGAAGCCGGCCGCACCGACGCAGGCGCAGGCGCCGATTCAGCCGGCGGCGCCAGGGCCCTCGCCGGCGGCCGCACCCCCCTCGGGAACTTTGGCGGTGGCCGGCAATGTGGACGGCGTGGAGATCTTCGTCGATGGGCTGCTGAAGGGGTTCACGCAGAGCGATGGAAGCCTGAAGCTGCCCCTGGATCCTGGGAAACATTCGATTCGGCTGACCAAGGCGGGCTATTCGGACTTCACCCCGTCGACGGTGACGATCAGCGCCAACAACCAGACCACGCTGCACTACGACCTGACGCGCTCGGCCAGCGCAGCAGCCGCCCAGCCGACGCAGGGCTTCCTGAGCCTGCACTCGGCGCCGGGCGCGCAAGTGAGCATCGACCACGTGGCGCAGGGGACGACGGATGCGCGCGGCAATCTGATTGTGCCGGTGAAGCCGGGGGCGAGGTCGCTGGAGATCGCGCTGAACGGCTACGAGCCTTTCAGCCAGGGCTTCAACATCAACGCCGGGGAGAGAAGCAATCTGTCGGTGGTGCTGACCCCCCTCCCCGCGGCCGCCAAACCGGTGGCTCCGGCGGCGCAGCCGGTGGAGATTTTGTCGTTCTCGGCGAGCGCGTCGCAGATCGAGGAAGGCCAGCCGACCACGCTGCAGTGGCAGACGGCGAACGCCAGCGAAGTCTCGATCAATAACGGCATCTCGCGCGTGGATAACTCCGGGCAAACGACGGTGAATCCGCAGAGCTCGACGACTTATGTGCTGACGGCAACGGGAAACGGCGGCACGCAGCAACGGTCGATCAACATTATTGTCGAGCCGAAGGCAGTCAGCACCCCCCCTCCCCCGGCTGCTCCCGCGGTGAGCGCGGCTGCGACGCCTGACGATGCGGCGCTGCTGCGGGCGGTGGTGGAGAGGTTCAACGGGGCGCTGGCGGCGCACAATGTCGGCGCGATGCGGGCGCTGTGGCCGACCATGAACTCGTCGCAGGAGAAGCTGTTCCAGAACTTCTTCAAGAGCAATCCAAACGTGCGGATCTCGGATGCCTGCGGCTCCGGGTCGCTGACGATCTCGGGCAATTCCGCCGAGTGGGGGTGCGACGAGACGTCGACGCTGATCGTGAACGGCAAGCCGTATGTGCACAGCATTCATTTTGCGTTCAGGAAGAGCGGAGACGGCTGGGTGGTTGCGGACCGGCGGTAGGTACAGTTGCCAGTTGCGAGTTGCCAGTTGTCAGTCCCCAGTTGCCAGTTGGCGGTTGTCAGGGGACAAGTGACGGTACCAGGTTGCCAGTTGTAAGTCCCAAGTCCCCAGTTGTAAGTCCCCAGTCTTCAGTTGCAAGTTGCGTGGTCCTGGTGGCAGCGAGTTAGCGGGTGGCACTTGTAAGTCTCAGGTCCCCAGTTGCCGGTGGACGGTGGTGAGTTCCGGGTTCCGGGTTGAGGGTACCCCCCTCCCCTTGTCCCTTCCCCTGCCGCGTCTCCTTGCGCCCTCCGCTTGTCGCGTGCTTCCGCTTGCGGAGGCGTGGAGATCAATGTTGGCGGGAGATTCGGGTTGGGGCGGGTCGGCTGCCTGGGTGCTGGTTTGCTCCTGCTGCTCAGTATCGCCGGGGCGAGCATCGCGCTGAGCGCGCTGGCGGGCGCGCTCTTCGGCCAGGACGCGGGCCTCTTCGGGATGGGCGAGATCCCAGGCCTGGGCTTCGTCGCGGAGGCGGTCGTTGCGGGCGTTGTAGCGCGCGTTGAACTGCTCGAAGGGCTCCGTCGCTTCCTGCTCGGTGAGCCAGCCGGAGGGCGGCATGTCGGCAGCGCAGGTGGGCAGGGGCCGCTTGTACCTCTCGCACTCCTTCTCGAACATGTATTTGGCAAAGGACCACTGAGGCTCGAAGGCGCCGGTGGGGCCGACGTAGCGCTGGCGTTCGCCCATGGGCCGGCCGGCGGCGGAGCGTTCGAGGGCGACGACGGGCTCGGGAATGTACGGCTTCTCCTCCGCTTCTTTGGCGGGCCGCGCGGCGCGGCGCGGGAAGGTGGAGCGGGCGACCTGGCAGGCATAGGTGATATTGCGGGCGCTGACGCTGTCGAGGCGTTTGGTGGCAATGCCGTGGGCGACCATGGTGAGGAGGTAACGGACGGCGGCCTCGTCTTCGAGGAGGGGAATGTGAACCTCTTCGCCCTCGGCGGGCCAGGTGGGGAACCAGTGGTCGGCGTGCTCGTAGCAGCAGTCCTCGCCCTCGAGAGCGCGGCTGAGGCATTGCAGACCGGAGGTGAGGACGGCGCGGCAGCGCTGGGCCGGAGCGATATCGGCGGCGGCGGTGGTATCCATGAAGAATCCTTTCGTGGGCGGCGAGCGGCTGGGCGAAAAAAGAGGCGAAGGGCCCCCATGTCCGAAACCCTTCGCCGAAATGAACGCCGGCCCTATCCGGCGTCCCAGTTGCGCCCTGGAGGAAAAGGAAAAGCCCCACCGGGAGGTGAGGCTTTTTTCACTTTTCTACTCTAAGTTCAGAATACCAGACCGGGAGAGTTAGTCTGCCAAATATCTTTGCGATAAGTGGGCGATAAGTGCCGTGTTATGAGGGGTCATTACTTTGGAGTTTTCCACATTCTCTTGACAAGAAAAGGGAGATTGGGAGTTTTGGGGATTTTGGGGTGGGGGCGGGCAGGGTGAGAGGGTGAGCGAGCGGGTCGTGCCTTGCGCGCGGTTGATGAAAGGCGGGCGCAGGGCGGAAATGCAGGTCCTTCGACTCGCGGCTGCGTTGATTGTTGCGCGCGAAGGCACGCGCGCAACGAATTTGGAAGGCTCGCTCAGGATGACGGATTTTTCGTCTTTGGGGTGGATAGGTGGGGATGCCGGCAGGGGGCGAACCCCACTCAAGCCAAAGGAGGGCTTGAATGGGCCACCCGGGGATAGTCCCCAGCGGTAAGTCTCCAGTCCCCGGGGGCGGACGGCTGAATCCTGTATGTCGATACGCCTTAGCTGCCGCTGCGGTGGCGGCGGCGGTGGACGCCGAAGGGGGCGAGCATGCCGATGCCGGGGACCAGGAAGGCCACGCCGGAGATGGCTTCGATGCCGGCCTGGAACTGCCAGGGCAGCTCCTGGGCGGAGTGGATGGGCTGGACGCTCATGGCGGGCTCGGCAACCGTCCGGGTGTAGAGAGTATTCAGCGAAGCAAGGAAGAGCAGCGAAGCAGCGAGAATGCAGAACCAACCAGTTGTCCGCATGAGAATCCCCCTCGTTCCGGCCGGGGGAAGGCCTGCGGCAAAATCCAGAAACACTGCGTTGTGTTCCGGTGGGTCGCGGGGCGCCGCGCGGGGGCGGCCAGGAGGAGTTGAACTCCGCGGGGTTCTGAGTTTTACCGGTAACGGAGATTGAAGCACATTTGGGGTGTGGGAGGAAAGTGAAAATTGGGGGTTGGGGGGTAGGGGGTAGGGTTTAGGGGGTGGGTGACAGGTGACAGTCCCCAATTGCCAGTCCCCAGTCCCCAGTTGCGGGTCCCAAGTCCCCGGTGGCCAGTATCCAGCGACATGGGTGGGGCGGCCGGCGGCAGGGGTTGGCCTCGCGGGGGGAGGGTATATTCTGCTTTCTGATTGCGGCTCCTTTCCGCCTGCGGCTGCGGGGCGATGGCGGGGGGCGCAGCGACTGGCGGAGACGGCAGCGATGGGTCCCTCATCGACAACAGAAGCGCGAACAGAAGCGCGCCGGGATGCGCATGCGGCTCAGTCCGCGCCGGTGGTCTTGCATGGGCGGGCGCTCGAGGCGAACCGGCGGATTCCGCTGAATCTCGACTGGGTGGAAGAGGTGCGGGTGAACACCAGCGCGGTGGAGCGGCGGGCGGCGACGCTGGTGACGCGGCGCACGGTCAAGAAAGACAATCAGGCGGCGTGGCTGCTGCGCGCGATCGCGTGCATGGACCTGACCACGCTGAGCGGGGACGACTCGGCGGAGCGGGTGAAGCGGCTGTGCGCGAAAGCGCGGAATCCGCTGCAGCGGAATTTGGTCGAGGGCCTGGGCATTGAGGAGCTGCATCTGACCGTGGGCGCGGTGTGCGTCTATCACGCGTTTGTGGAGACGGCGGTGAAGGCGCTGGAGGGGTCGGGGATTCCGGTGGCCGCGGTGTCGGCGGGATTTCCGGCGGGGCTGTCGCCGCTGGCCGAGCGGGTGGAGGAGATTCGGCGGTCGGTAGAGGCGGGGGCGGCGGAGATCGATATCGTCATCACGCGGGCGCACGTCTTCAACGGCGAGTGGCAGGCGCTGTACGACGAGGTTGCGGCGTTTAAGGAAGCGTGCGGCGGGGTGCACATGAAGGCGATCCTGGGCACGGGCGATCTGATGACGCTGCGCAACGTGGCGCGCGCGAGCTGGGTGGCGATGATGGCGGGCGCGGACTTCATCAAGACGTCGACGGGGAAAGAAGCGGTGAACGCGACGCTGCCGGTGTCGCTGACCATGGTGCGTGCGATCAGGGATTATGCGGAGCGGACGGGGACGGCGGTGGGGTTCAAGCCGGCGGGGGGGATTCGCACCGCGAAGCAATCGCTGGACTGGCTGGCGCTGATGAAAGACGAGCTGGGGCGGGCGTGGCTGGAGCCGTCGCTGTTCCGGTTTGGGGCGAGCGGGATGCTGGCGGACATCGAGCGGCAACTGGAGCACTATTGGACGGGGCGGTATTCGGCGGCGTATCGGCACCCGGTGGCGTAGTAGTGACAGAATCTGGGATTGCGGGAAACCATCCCTCAGGGGCTAAAGCCCCGGTGGTTGGGCGGCATGTACGGCACGACTGAAGTCGTGCCCCTTCAAAACACGACTTGTGCCGCGCGTTGGCAGGCAGAGATGGAGCACCCGGAACAAAGGAGTGACAGAATTCGGGATTGCGGGAAACCATCCCTCAGGGGCTAAAGCCCCGGTGGTTGGGCGGCATGTACGGCACGACTGAAGTCGTGCCCCTTCAAAACACGACTTGTGCCGCGCGTTGGCAGGCAGAGATGGGGCACCCGGAACAAAGGAGACGCTGTGAGCATCCTGGAAAAGTTCGTGAGCATGGAGTACGGCGCGGCGCCGGAGGATCCGAAGGAAGCGGTCGGCTGGCTGGAGCGGCATCGTCGGCGCTTCGACCTATATATAGATGGCGCGTGGGTGAAGCCGGCGAGCGGGGAGACTTTTGCGACGAGCGATCCCTCGAACGGCGAGACGCTGGCGGAGATTGCCGAGGCGAGCGCGCAGGATGTGGATGCGGCGGTGAACGCGGCGCGGCGGGCGCTGCCCAAGTGGCAGGCGCTGAGCGGGCACGAGCGGGCGCGGTATCTGTACGCGCTGGCGCGGCAGGTGCAGAAGCACGCGCGGCGGCTGGCGGTGCTGGAGACGATGGACAACGGCAAGCCGATCCGGGAGAGCCGGGACATCGATATTCCGCTGGTGGCGCGGCATTTTTATCATCACGCGGGGTGGGCGCAGCTGCTGGAGCAGGAGTTCCCGGGATACGCGGCGTGCGGCGTGGTGGGGCAGGTGATCCCGTGGAATTTTCCGCTGCTGATGTTTGCGTGGAAGGTGGCTCCAGCGCTGGCGGCGGGAAACACGGTGGTGATCAAACCGGCGGAGAACACGCCGCTGACCGCGCTGGCCTTTGCTGAGCTGGCGATGGAGGTGGGCTTGCCGGCGGGCGTGCTGAATGTGGTGAATGGCGGCCCAGGCACGGGGCAGGCGCTGGTGGAGCACCCGGGGATCGACAAGATTGCGTTCACCGGATCGACGGAGGTGGGGCGGGTGATCCGCAGGGCGACGGCGAAATCGCATAAGAAACTGTCGCTGGAGCTGGGCGGGAAGTCGCCGTTCATCGTCTTCGACGACGCGGATCTGGATTCGGCGGTGGAGGGCCTGGTGGACGCGATCTGGTTCAACCAGGGGCAGGTGTGCTGCGCGGGGTCGCGGCTGCTGGTGCAGGAGCGCGTGGCGGAGACGCTGTACGCGCGGGTGCGGGCGCGGATGGAGACGCTGCGCGTGGGGCATCCGCTGGACAAGTCGATCGACATTGGGGCGATTGTGTCGCCGGTGCAGCTGGAAACGATTCGCAAAATGGTCGACGCGGGCGTGGCCGAGGGGGCGCGATGCTGGCAACCGAGCGCGGCGCTGCCGGAGAAGGGATGCTATTTTCCGCCGACGCTGCTGACGGAGGTGCATCCGACGGCGACGGTGGCGCAGCAGGAGATTTTCGGACCGGTGCTGGCGGCGATGACCTTTCGCACGCCGGCGGAGGCGGTGGAGCTCGCCAACAATACGGTGTACGGCCTGGCGGCGAGCGTGTGGAGCGAGAACATCAACGTGGCGCTGGACGCGGCCGCGCAGGTGAAGGCAGGCGTGGTGTGGGTGAACTGCACGAACCAGTTCGACGCGGCGTGCGGGTTCGGGGGGTATCGCGAGTCGGGGTACGGACGCGAGGGCGGACGCGAGGGGATGCTGGAGTATCTGACGCCGAAGTGGCTGACGCATCTGCCGGCGGCGAAAGCGAAGGCCGCGCATGGTGAAGCGCCCGGCGATGAGGATGGCGTCGAGGCGGCGGCGGAGGGGATCGACCGCACGGTGAAGCAGTACATCGGGGGCAAGCAGGCGCGGCCGGACTCGGGATATCCGTTTGCCGTGCATGGGCGCGATGGGCAGCTGCTGGGCGAGGCGCCGCTGGGGAATCGCAAGGACATTCGCAACGCTGTGGAAGCGGCGCGGGGTGCGACGGGCTGGGCGAAGATGGCGGCGCATGGGCGTGCGCAGGTGCTCTACTACCTCGCGGAGAATCTGATCCAGCGGCGCGACGAGATTGCACAGCGGCTGGCGGGGGCGGTGGGTGAAGAGCAGGCCGCGGCGGAGACGGATCTCGCGGTGCAGAGGATCTTCAGCTACGCGGGGTGGGCGGATAAGTACGAGGGCGTGGTGCACCATCCGGCGGGACGCAATATCACGATCGCGATGCCGGAGCCGGTGGGAGCGATCGGGATTCTCGCGCCTGCGGAAGCGCCGCTCGTGGGGCTGCTGTCGCTGGTGCTGCCGGCGATTGCGATGGGGAACACAGTGGTCGCGGTGCCATCGGAGCGGTATCCGCTGATCATCGGCGATCTCTATCAGGTGCTGGAAACGAGCGACGTGCCGGGCGGAGTGGTGAATCTGGTGGCAGGGCGACCGGCGGAGCTGGGCAAAACGCTGGCGGAGCACGACGGGATCGACGCGATCTGGTGCTTCCGCAGCGACGAAGAGGCGGCGGCGGTGCGGGCCGCGTCGGTGGGGAACATGAAGCAGGTGTGGACCAACGACGGGCACGCGTACGACTGGTTCAACGCGGCGCAGGCGGAGGGGCGGTGGTTCCTCGGGCATGCGACGCAGGTGAAGAACATCTGGGTGCCGTACGGGGAGTGAGCTGCGTTTAGTTGCCGGTCCCCAATTGCCGGTTGCAAGTTGCCAGTTGCCAGTTGCCAGTCCCCAGTTGCCGGTTACAAGTCCCCAGTGAGCGGGGGATGGTGTCCGGCGGCCAGATGGGGCCACAAACCGCAGGTCCCCGTTCGACTCGGGTGCTACGCACCCTCGCTCAGGGCAGGCTATTCGACTCGCGGCTGAATTGATTGTTGCGCGCAAAGGCGCGCGCAACGAATTCGGAAGGCTCGCTTGATTGAATAAGCCGGAAGGCTCCCTCGAATCCCGGTTAGGCTTTGGTGTTGTGGAGGCCAGAGCTTCACGGGAAGGAAGGAGCCGTGATGAGGATTATAGGTTGTGGTTTTCACCCTGGCAGCCA
>DATJQW010000018.1:0-8829 GCA_035505395.1 Acidobacteriaceae bacterium | reverse complement strand
GTGGAGTGGGAGTTGCCGGCCAGCGCGGCCGGCATGAAGACCTGCGCCGACGAGCCCTCGGCCGACGTGGAGGCCGCGGAGAAGGATACGAGTTCCAAAGGGAAGGGAAGCGCAGGCAAAAAGAAAGCCGCGACCAAAGCGCCCAGCCACGCGGGAGGCAAAGTAAAAGCCGAGCTCGATCCCGGCTCGCGCATCCTCGAGAAACTGAAGATCAAGCCGAACCAGACCATCGAGCTGGCGCGCGATGCTGACGGACATCTGGCCGCGCCCGCCAAAGAGCCGCGCATCGGCTTCGCCATCAACTACCTCAGCGAAGGCGACTTTACCCGCCTGGAGGTCGATGGCGATGGCACGCTGCGGGGCGCAGGCAAAATCACGCCTTCGGTGCCCTTCCTGCCCAGGCCGATCGACATCGAGTTCGACAAAGACCGCTTCGTGATGACCACCGAGGTCAAGAAGCCGACGCTGCCCATCCCCGGCGTCGAGATTACCGAGGCCAGCATCGGCCTGCAGATTGCGCCGGAGTTCAAGGCCGAAGGCAAGGTGGGGTTCGCCCTTGCGGCAGCCGGCAAGCAGGTGCTGCACGGCCAGCTGACCGTCTCCGCAGACGAGAACGGCATTGTCGCCGACGGCGAAGTCTTCGCGTCGATTCCCGGCGTCGATGAAGCCAAAGGCAATCTGACTCTGAAGAACAAGGAATGGTCCGGAGGCGTCGACATCAGGGTCGGCGACCTGGGCGGCAAGCTCAAGTACATCAAGAGCGCCGATGTGGCCATCCGCTTCTCGGAGAAAGAAAAGATGTCCGCCTCCGGCACGGTGGCGCTCGCGGTTCCGGGAGTTACCGATCCGGTGATTGCCCAGGTTTTCTACAACCACAGAGACGGCTGGTCCTACCGCGCCAAAGCCAGGTTCAATCCGCCTCGCATCAAGCCGGTGGACATCGATCTGGAGTACGCCAACGGCCACCTGTCTGGTAAAGGGACAACCGGATTCGAGTTTCACCAGCTCAGCGGAACCATCGACGTCCGCTATCGCGACGAGAAATTCTCCGGGACGGGCACCCTTGCCATCAAGACGCCGCGTGTCGAGGGATCGCTCAAGGTGGAGATGCATCCCCGGCCCGAAGGCAATCCGTACTTCACCGGAGAGGGGACGGTTTCCTTCCAGGTAACTCCCGATCTGGTGGCCACCGCCGGCATCAAGATCGACGAGCACGAGAAAGTGCAGTTCACCGGCGAACTGGCCTTCCCCAAACCCATCACGCTCTGGGACGGTTTCCGCGGTAACTACGACATCTTCAGCGTCAGCATCAAGACTCCCATCCCTGGCGCCAGCATCGGCCCCGTTGGCCTCGAAGCAGTGATCCGCGGCGCACTTTCCGCGGGTTACGAGGTTGGTCCGGTGCAGTTACTCGATACCAAAGCTACTGCCTCCTTCCAGCCGCTCGAACCCGATCCGAAAGTCGAGATGCAGTTCCAGAGCCGGCTGCACATGCACGCGTCGGTGCACGTCACGGGCAGCATTAGCGGCGACATCGCGATCGATATCGCCATCGCTTCGGTCTCCGGGGGACTTACGCTCTCTGCAACCGCCCAGTTAGCCGGCGATATGGATGCGCCGCTGTCGGCCACTTATAAGGAGGGAAAGATCTCGGCGGATGTCGGCTTCCAGGTCTCCCTCGCCCTCGCCATACTTCTCGCTCTCTCCGCGCATATCCGCGCCGAAGCCGGCGTCGGCCCCTTCACCGTAAGCACGGAAAAGGACTGGACGCTGGCTTCCTACACCTACGATCCGGGCCTCAGCTTCGGCATGAAGCTCAAAAAGCCTATTCACTACGAGACCGGCGGCCAGTTGCAGTTGCCCACTATCGACGACATCGACTGGACCAGGCCGAATATCAACGCCAAGGCCGCGCTTTCCGCGGCATTTGGCCAGGGGAGCAGCAGTGAGCACTAGGACCCGCTTTCATTCCACCGTACCGCGATCCGGCGCCATGCCGCGGCCGGATTGCCGCCTGAGGAGGTGCGCATGAGTTCCATCCCCGCCATCGGTTTCCCGGGCTCGCCCAGCGTGCTGCGCGCCGGTATCGTCGTGGCCGACCCCGACACCCTGGCCATCCAGCGTGTCATCACCATGCAGTACAACCCTGACTCGCTGAGCCGCTCCCTGCAGATTCGCGCCACCACCACCGAGGCCGGCGACCGCCTGGACGCGCTGCGCCTGACCGGGCCCCCGGTGGAGACCATCAAGCTCGACGCCGAGCTTGACCTGACCGATCAGCTCGAATTTCCCAACCAGAATCCGAATGCCGTGCAGTACGGACTCTATCCGCAGCTGGCCGCGCTGGAAACGCTGATCTATCCCTCCAGCGCGCAGATCCAGAGCGACAACACGCTCGCCGAGGGAGGGACGATTGAAGTCGCTCCGATGGAAGCGCCGCTCACACTGTTCGTGTGGAGCGCCAATCGCATCCTCCCCGTACGCCTGACGGAATTCAGCGTCACCGAAGAAGCCTTCGACACCAATCTGAACCCTATCCGCGCCAAAGTAAGCCTGGGCATGCGCGTGCTCAGCGTCAACGATCTCGACTTCGACGAGAAGGGCAACAGCATTTATCTCGCCTACCAGCAGAGGAAAGAGACGCTGGCCGGCAAAGTGGGGTCGGTCAGTCTGGCCGCCCTGGGCATTACCAGCATCGCGTGAGGGAATTATGTTTGCCGCCACTAGCCGCTATGCAGGCCTGCCGGTTTCGAGTTATACGACGCCGAGCAATAACCAGATTGCTTATGTTACCCGGCGCTTCCTGCCCTCGCTGGATAGCTTCACGCTGTTATTGCAGCACACCGTGACGGACAGCGACCGGCTTGACAACATCGCTGCCCAGTATCTCGACGATCCGCAGCAGTTCTGGCGTATTTGCGACGGAAACGACGAGATATCGCCGTTCGATCTGACCGATACTCCGGGAGAAACCATCGACATCACGCTGCCGCAGGGAGTTGCAGGTTCACCCAATGCTTAAGGGAATCTATCTCTCGCTGTTCATCGGACCCCTGGTCCCCATCCCCGCGCCCAAAGAGGTGACGGATGCGATGATCAGCGCCCAGATCAACACCGGCGGGGAGCGCAGCGGCTTCCAGCTGGTCTTCAGCATGAACAAGAAGTCCACGATCTACAAAACGCTGCTGCCCAGCGGCTATTTCGACCCTGGCACCACCCGCGTGATCCTCAGCTGCACGGTAGGCGGAATTCCTAACGTCCTCATCGACGGGGTGGTCACTCGTCACGAAGTCTCGCCCAGCAACGAGGCCGGCCAGTCCACGCTCACACTCACCGGAGAAGACCTGACCGTTCTCATGGACGTGATCGAGTTGCCCATCATGCGCTATCCCTGCATGCCGATTGTGGCGCGTCTCAATTTACTCCTGCTGAAATATGCGGTCTTCGGAGTTATTCCACTGGTCATCCCTCCTATCTTTCCCGACGTGCCCATCCCGACCGACCAGATACCGTCGCAGACCGGGTCGGACCTTGCCTACATCAAGAAGATGGCCGAGCAAACCGGATATATCTTCTATCTCGAACCAGGACCAGCTCCCGGCTCCAGCATTTTCTACTTTGGCCCGGATATTCGCATTCCCATTCCCCAACCCGCGCTCAGCATCAACATGGATGCGAACACGAATGTGGAAACCCTCAGCTTCAGCCTCGACGGACTCGCCAAGAAGATTGTGGTGATGACCATCATGGACCCGGTCACCGGCAGGATTCCCATCCCTGTCCCGGTGCCGAACATCAGCCTGCTACGCCCGCCGCTGGGCGCGATACCGACTCCGCCGATGAAGATCAGCTTTCCGTCGGACGGAGGCAATCTCAACTCCATCCAGGCGATCGGTCTGGCGCTGGCCAAGACCGGAGATACCGGCGAAGCCATCAGCGGCTCCGGAACGCTGAATGTTCTCCGCTACGGTTCTGTGCTGCGAGCCAATCAACTGGTAGGCGTGCGGGGCGCGGGAACCACCTACGACGGCCTGTATTACGTCCGCACGGTAACTCATAACCTGAAGCGCGGCGAGTTCAAGCAGAGCTTTACCCTCTCGCGTGACGGATTGGTTTCTGCAACCCAGGTGGTGCCTGTATGAGCCCGCAGCCCAACAAGTTCTTCGGAAAATACCGCGGCACGGTGACGAATAACATCGACCCGCTGGGCATCGGTCGCCTGCTGTGCGAAGTTCCCGATGTGCTGTCGCTGGCGCCTTCCAGCTGGGCCCTGCCGTGTGTGCCGCTGGCCGGCCCTACCGGGACATCGATGGGCGTCTACCTGGTGCCACCGATCGGCGCGGGCGTGTGGATCGAATTCGAGAAGGGCGATCCGGATTATCCCATCTGGGTGGGCTGCCGCTGGGGGGAAGTGACGGATGTTCCGTCGCTTGTGTTGCTCGGCCTGCCGATCTCGCCCAGCATCGTCTTCCAGACCGCAGGACAGAATTCCATCGCCATTAGCGATGTGCCCGGGCCGACGGGCGGCATCATGCTCAAGAGCCAGACTGGCGCGATGATCCTCGTCAACGATATCGGAATCACGATCACCAACGGCCAGGGCGCCATGCTGACGATGACCGGGCCGACAGTAACTGTCAACGAAGGCGCATTAGTGATCACTTAGCGCGAAAGGAGGAATTATGCCGGGATTCATTCTGCATCAGGGCGCAACGGTGTTATGCTCCCACGCCGGGCAGGCGCAGCCCACGGTCGTCAATTCACGCGTCACCGTTCTGGGAATGCCGACCATCCCGCTCACGTCGCCCCAGGTGGTAGCCGGATGCGCGCTGCCGCCGCCGCCCGCCGCCAACGGGCCGTGCATCACCGCGCAATACGTTGTCGGTTCCGTCCGGATCACCTCGATGGGACAGCCATTCGTCCTCTTCGACAGCACCTCCATCTGCGCGCCAACGGGCACGCCGCTGCTGCCTGCCGTCGCCTGCCAGGCGCGCGTCACCGCGATCTGAGGATGCGATGAACGTCCAGTTCCCCTACAGCTTCGACCAGCGCGGCAGAACGGCGGACGCCGACCAGGACACGAATCCGCAGAATCGGCACATCCGCGACCTGATCGAGCAGGTGCTGTTCACCGCGCCGGGGGAGCGCGTCAACCAGCCGACCTTCGGCTGCGGCCTGCTGCAGCTGGTCTTCGATCCCAACAGCGTCGAGATCGCAACCGCGACACAGTATCTGGTGCAGGGCGCTCTGCAAAATAACCTCGGCGATCTGATTTCCCTGAACGACGTCAGTGTCTCCGCCCAGGACAACCAGCTCACGGTCGTCGTGCAATACACCGTTCGCAGCACGCAGCAGCAACAGGTTGCGCAGTTCAGCACCGGAGGGACATCCTCATGATCTACCAGTGCTGCGACTCCAGCCGCCGCGCCGTGTTGCTGGCGCAGAACGTCTACAACGGCATCGACTATCTCGAAGTCGGCGACGGCCCGCTGGGGTGCCAAACCGTCCTCTCTCTCTACTTCCTTCACCCGCTCACTCCCGGCCAGCTGCAGGTGGATAACATCCTCATCTGCGGCGGCGAGCGGATTACCAACATCCAGGTAGCCAGCGTCGTCGAGGGCTGGTCGCTCTCTCCGCCGCCGGTCGATACGGAGTGTTCTGCCGGCTCGCCCCCCAATGGCTCCAATCTGCTGGTCATCACCGTGACGCGGGCCGGCGATTTCTCGACTTATAAGCTGCGGGTGGTGGCAAGCACCTCGGCGCCGGCAGGGTCGATGCAGCCACCCCCGTATTTCGATCCCGTCTATTCGGAAATCAGCTTTTCGTTCAAGGTGGGTTGTCCGGCGTGGTTCGATTGCCAGCAGAGCACGGCCTGTCCGGCCCCGGTCGTCTCGCCGCCCAACTTCTCCTATCTGGCAAAGGATTTCTCCAGCTTCCGCAGCCTGATACTCGACCGCATGTCGACCATCCTGCCCGCGTGGACCGAGCGGCATACCGCGGACCTGGGGATTGTCCTCGTCGAGTTACTCGCCTTTGTCGGTGATTACCTGAGTTATCAGCAGGATGTCGTCGCTACGGAAGCCTATCTGGCCACGGCACGCCGCCGAACATCAGTGCGCCGCCACGTAAAGCTGGTCGACTATCCCATGCTCGACGGCCGGAACGCCCGCGCGTGGATCCACTTCGAGGTGGCGTCGGATTTCGTTCTCAACCAAAAGACGCCGACTGGGCTGCCGCAGCAGATCCTTACGCAAGGCAGCTTTCCAGGGCCGATCATCCCGGTACCGTCAGACACTTACAGCCAGGCGCTCAGCGAAAACCCGCAGGTTTTCGAGATGATGGAGAAGGTCCCGCTCTTCGTCGCGCACAATCAGATGCTGCTCTACACCTGGGGCGACCAGCAATGCTGCCTCCCCGCAGGAGCCACGCACGCCTGGCTGAACGGTGCGTATCCAAATCTGACGCCGGGCATGGTGCTGATCTTCCAGGAAGCCAAAGGGCCGCAGACCGGAGCGCCCGAGGATGCCGATGCCACGCATCGCTGGGCCGTGCGCCTGACCTCGGTGACTGCGGGCGAAGACCCCATCGGTAACCTCTTCCTGAGTCCGCCCAGCACAGCGCCGCTGCCAGTTACGCGGATCGCGTGGTCTTCCGCCGACGCGCTGCCCTTTGCAGTTTGCGTCTCGAGCGAGGTAGGGGGCGACACGCCGGCTTATTACGACAACGTCACAGTGGTGCTGGGCAACAACGGCCTGGCTGACAGCGGCCGCACCATTTCCGGCGAGATGCTGCCTATGGTGCCAGCGTTGAACCCGGCGTTAGTCATGACGACATCGGGTGGTTGCGAGCGTTGCTCCACCGCGCAGGCCGCGGCCAATCCGCCGATTCGCTATAACCCGCAGCTGGCCTCCGGACCGCTCAGCTTTGCGGATTCCTATTCCGCGACCGACTCCAGCGGAAATCCGATCCCAGCCACGAACGCGATCAACTCTCGGGTGGTCGTTGGATTGCTGCCCTCCATCACGCTTCAGACGCAGGACAGCTCCGACCTCTGGACGGCGGTGCTCGATCTGCTGGAGAGTCAGTCGGACTCGAAGGATTTCGTTGCCGAGACGGAAGACGACGGCACCACCAGTCTGCGCTTCGGCGACGGCACCTTCGGCATGCAGGTCATCCCGGGTGACATCTTCACCGCGCAGTACCGGGTTGGCGGCGGAACGGTGAGCAATGTCGGCATGAACTCGCTCAGCCGCATCGCCAGCGACGACAGCGTTCTGACCGGCAATCTGGTATCCATTACCAACCCCCTGGCTGCGTCCGGCGGCCTGGATCCCGAGACCCTCGATTCGGTGCGTGCCAACGCTCCCTACGCGTTCAACGTTCAGCAGCGCGCGGTTACCGCAGCGGACTACGGCACGATGGCCGTGGAGGTGGACCCGGCGCTCGAGCAGGCGGTGGGCACATTTCGCTGGACCGGCAGCTGGTACACAGTCTTCATCTCGGTCGATCCCGAGGGAACGCAGACGATCAGCGATACGACGAAGGCAACCATCGTTGCGGGGATGGAAAACTATCGCATGGCCGGCCATGACGTCGATGTTAATGCGCCAGTCTATGTGTCGCTCGAACTCACCATCAACGTATGTGCCGAGCCTGGATATCTCGCCCCCGACATACAACAGGCGCTGCTGCAGTTACTCGGTACCGGGACGCTGCCCAATGGCTCCAATGCCTTGTTTAACCCGGATAACTTCACCTTCGGCCAGCCTGTCTACCTCAGCCCGATTATTGCCACAGTGCAACAGACAGACGGCGTCGCTTCAGTTACGGTGGCTACTTTCCAGCGTCAGGGGCAGCCGGCCACCAGTGGGCTCACGTCCGGCGTGATCCCGCTGCAGTCCCTGGAAATCGCGCGCCTCGACAACGATCCGAATTATCCCGAGCACGGCATTCTCACCGTCAACGTCTGCGGAGGCAACTGAGATGGCCACCGGATGCACCTGCGCCAACCTGACCTGCTGCGGATGCTGCGAGGGGATTACGCAGGAAACGCCGCAGACGATCGAGAATCGCCCCGGGCTGAGCGCCATCGCCTATCGCGTGGGCACGTATACGCAGTTCTATCAAACGCTGCTGGCGCGCATCTCGCAGTCGCGCCAGCCCAGCCTGCGCCAGCTGCGCTCCCGCGAGCCCGACGATTTCACCATCGCGCTGCTCGACGCATTTTCGGTGATGGGCGATGTGCTCACCTTTTACAGCGAGCGGATCGCGAACGAAGCATACCTGGGCACCGCGACGGAGACCAGGTCCGTCGCATGGCTGGCTAATCTGGTCGGCTATCGCATGTCGCCCGGCGTCGCGGCCGACGCATATCTGGCGTTCACCATCGATGCCTCGGCGGGCGCCTACGGGGCCGTGCTCAACGCGCCGGCGAACGCGATGCTGGCCCAGGCATTCACTCCTGCGCAGCCGGCCTCGGCCGCCGCACAGTCGATGCCGGAGCAGATTCCGTCCACCATCATTCCGATCGGCACGCAGGTGCAGAGCATTCCTGGCCCCGGTCAGACACCGCAGACCTTCGAGACGGTGGAACAGATCAATGCGCGCCCGGAGTGGAACACCATCGCGCCGCAGCTGGTGCAGCCTCAGGCGATCACTTCGAGCTTCCTCAGCACAGCCAATGCAATCCTTCTTTCCGGCAGCGTTACGACGCTGAAGAACGGCGACTGGCTGCTGCTGGTTCCTCCGGGCGGCACGCCGCTGCCCCCGGTTGCCGTGCTCGCTGTCAACGTGGCCAGCAACGGCCAGACGACCGAAGTGGACCTCGCG
>DATJQW010000017.1:0-8750 GCA_035505395.1 Acidobacteriaceae bacterium | reverse complement strand
ATTTCATGCGATGTGCGGAAACCATCGAAGAAGTGCATGAAGGGTATGCGGGCTTCGAGGGTGGCGAGGTGGGCGACGGTGGCGAGGTCGGCGGCTTCCTGGACGGAGTTGGAAGCGAGCATGGCGTAGCCGGTCTGGCGGCAGCCCATGACGTCGGAGTGGTCTCCAAAGATGGAGAGGGCGTGGGTAGCGATGGAGCGGGCGGTGACATGCATGACGGCCGGGGTGAGCTCACCGGCGATCTTGTACATGTTGGGGATCATGAGCAGGAGGCCCTGGGAGGCGGTGAAGGTGGTGGCGAAAGCTCCGCCCTGGAGAGCGCCGTGCATGGCGCCGGCGGCGCCGCCTTCACTTTGCAGCTCGGCAACGGTGGGTACGGCTCCCCATATATTGCGCTTCCCTTCCTCGGACCACTGGTCGGCAAACTCGGCCATGGGTGACGAAGGGGTAATGGGGTAAATGGCGATGACTTCGGAAAAACGGTAGGCGACGGAGGCAGCGGCTTCGTTACCGTCGAAGATCGCGGTTTTTACGGGTGCGCTCATGGTTCTCCTTGCTGGGGTTCGACAGTGGCGAGTGCGAAATCGCCAATATCCACAACAGGAAAGTGTGCGCTGGGCCCGTGGCGGGCCGCTGTGACCGGGAACACAAGTGTGCGAGGATAGAATGTTCGGCGGAAAGCATGGAGCTCAGCCGGTGCCGGAAACGGGCGCGGGGAGCATGTAACCAACGGCTTCGGCTGTGGGTGGAGATGTGATTGGGGTCACGGAGAGGTGAAGGTCGCAGCAGGTAGGCTCACCAGAGTCGCCTGACGGGGGCGGAGAGTGGGTTTTCGGTGATGGGACAGACGGAGCATCCCTGGCTGACGGTGGTTGCGTTACTGGTGGGAGCTGTTGCCTTTGGGATAACGCCGCTGGCGCTGGCACGGCTGTGGGCGCGGGTGTTTTCGCCGAAGAAGCCGGGCGCCATCAAGAACGCCACGTATGAGTGCGGGCTGGAGTCGAAGGGAGATGCCTGGATCCAGTTCGGGGCTTCCTACTATATCTATGCCATTGTTTTTCTGGTGTTTGACGTGGAGGCGGTGTTCCTGCTGCCGTTTGCGGTGGCATTTACGGGTCTGACGCTGGGGGCTTGCCTGGCGATGCTGGTGTTTTTGCTGTTGCTGGTGGAAGGGTTGATCTGGGCGTGCCAGAAGGGTGTGCTCACCTGGGCTTAGGCAACGAGAAGCAGGTCCCTCCGCTGCGGTCGCAGGGGCGATCTTCGGTCGGGATGACAAGGGGTTTGGATGGCGGGCGATCTTAAAGAGCTGAAGATCGAGCTGAGCAAGAACGGGATTTTCACGACGACCCTGGAGGAGCTGTACAACTGGGGGCGGAAGAACTCGGTATGGCCGCTGAACTTCGGGCTGGCGTGCTGCGCGATCGAGATGATCGCGACGACGATGGCGCGGTACGATCTGGCGCGGTTCGGGGCGGAGGTGTTTCGGCCGTCGCCGCGTCAAGCTGACCTGATCATCGTTTCGGGAACCGTGACCAAAAAGATGGCTCCGCAGGTGGTTCGGCTCTATAACCAGATGCCGGAGCCGAAGTACGTGATTGCCATGGGCGCCTGCGCGATCTCCGGTGGGCCGTTCCGCGATGGATACAACGTGCTGCGGGGGATTGACCGGTACATTCCGGTGGATGTGCATATTCCAGGGTGCCCGCCACGGCCGGAGGCCCTGATTCACGCCTTCATGACGCTGCAGAAGAAGATCGATGAGCAGGCGCTGGCTGGTCCGGAGCGTCCGCGACATCTGCATGCGGATTTGCCGAGCGAGTTTCCGGTTCCGGAATTCGGAGCACACGGGCTGGAGCCGGCGCAGAACGACGAAGTGTTCCTGAACGAGACCGGCAATCCGCTGGCGAATCCGCTGAAGGTGATTCAATGACTTCCCTTCCTGCCGTGGAGGAACTGAAAGCGTGGATCGAGGCCGGCGTGCCCGGCGCAGCGGTGAGAGTAATTCCCAACGGCAGCCCTTCCGCGCAGCATTCGCTGCTGATCGACCAAGAACACGCGCGCACCGTGGCGGAGTTTCTGCGCGACGACGCGAGGCTGCGGCTCGATTTCTGCTCGCTGGTGACGGGCGTGGACTGGCTGGACACCGAGACCACCGAAAAGATCAAGGTAAAGAAGGTCGTGGACGGCGTCGAGCAGGAAGTAGAAGAGACGCGGAAGACGAAGACGCCGGGGAATCTGGAGGCCGTCTATCACCTGTTTTCGATGGAGAAGAAGCATGGGCCGGTGATTCTGCGGCTGCGCACGGCGAACCGCACGGATGATGCGCATGTGCCGTCGCTGACGCCGGTGTGGAGGAGCGCGGAGTTCCAGGAGCGCGAGGCGTTCGATTTGTACGGCATTGTTTTCGACGGGCATCCGGACCTGCGGCGGATTCTGATGTGGGATGGATTCGCGGACTATCCGATGCGCAAGGATTATGTGCCTCCGGCAGACGATCCGCTTGTGGGGGTGCGCCCGTGAGCGTGGAGGAGATGGTGAGGCTGGAATCCGGCCCCGGGGAAATCATGGAAGTCTCCATGGGCCCGCATCATCCGTCGACGCACGGCGTCTTCCGCATGGATGTGCGGCTGGAGGGCGAGCGAGTGGTGCGGCTGAAGCCGGTGTTCGGCTATCTGCACCGCAATCACGAGAAGATCGCCGAGCACGGGGCGTATCTCTCGGCGATTCCCTACACCGACCGGCTGGATTATCTCTGCTCGATGACGAACAACTGGGGCTATGTGCTGGCGGCGGAGAAGCTGGCAGGGATTCCGGTGCCGGAGCGTGCGGAGTACATTCGCGTGATCGTGGCAGAGCTGACGCGCTTCCAGAATCACGCGGGGCTGGTGGGATTTCTGCTGCAGGACATGGGGGCGAGCGGAACTCCGCTGATGTATGCCTTCCGCGAGCGGGAGAAGATTCTCGACCTGTTCGAATCGCTGAGCGGGGCGCGCATGATGTGCAATTACATGCGCTTTGGCGGCGTTCGCGTGGATTGCAGCGCGGAATGGCTCGAAGAAGTCCGGCAACTGAACGCCCGGCTGCCGCGGTTTGTCGATGAATTTGAGGCGCTGCTGCGCGGGAACGAGATCCTGATGGCGCGGACGCAGGGCACCGGGGTACTGTCGCGGGAGCTGGCGATCAACGCGGGCGTGACCGGGCCGATGCTGCGAGCGAGCGGGGTGAATTACGACATCCGCAAGGTGGACAAGTACGGAGTCTACGACCGGTTCGCGTTTCGGGTGCCGCTCGGCGATCACGGCGATGTGTACGACCGCTACATGATGCGCATCCTGGAGATGCGCGAGTCCGTGAAAATCCTGGAGCAGGCGCTGAAGGATATTCCTGAGGGGCCGGTGA
Source organism: Acidobacteriaceae bacterium (assembly GCA_035505395.1). GTDB lineage: Bacteria > Acidobacteriota > Terriglobia > Terriglobales > Acidobacteriaceae > Palsa-343. Next base: position 5,351 of record DATJQW010000017.1, on the reverse strand, counting down.
TGGATCCGAAGACGCGGCTGCGCGGGCTGCGGCCGAAGGCGGGCGAGGCGTACGGGCGGATCGAGTCGCCGAAGGGGGAGCTGGGATTTTTCCTGATCAGCGACGGCACGACGAATCCGTACCGGTACCGGGTGAGACCGCCGAGCATGATCAACCTGACGATTCTGGAAGATATGTGCCTGGGGCGGAACATCGCCGATGTGGTGATTACGCTGGGTAGCGTGGATATTGTGCTGGGGGAAGTGGATCGGTGAAGAAAGTTGCCAGCGATCAGCGATCAGTGATCAGTGATCAGTGATCAGTAAGAGCGACTGAACCAGGGGCTGACGGCTGTTCGTGGGGAGTGAGACTGGGGAGTAAGACCTAAGGACTCATACATGTTGGGTGAAGGAATCATTCAGGGACTCATCGAGACGGCGCGTAACTTCTTCGGCAGCTACGTGGAGAAGGACCGGCTGGTCACGGTGCAGTATCCCGAAGAGCGGCATCCTCTGCCCGAGGCGTCGCGCAATTTTCCCTTCCTGCTCTACGACGGGAGCGATCCGGATGCCGGGCTGCGCTGCGTCGCGTGCCAGATCTGCGAGAAGGAATGCCCGCCGCGGTGCATCCACATTGAGAAGAGCAAGGACAAGAAGCCGGATTTTGTAGGGAAACAGCAGTTCTATCCGGCAGTGTTCAACATCGATGTGTCGGTGTGCATGAGCTGTCAGATCTGCGTAGAGGTTTGCCCGTTCGATGCAATCCGGATGGACAAGCAGTTCGAGCTGAGCACGTCGAACCGGTTTGGCGGGCTGCTGTGGACCAAGCGGGAGCTGGCGAAATCGAACGAGTACTACCAGAAGATTCATCCCATGGAAGCCGCGGAATGCGACGAGCGGCGGGCGCAGGAGCTGGTTGAGGCTCAGGCAAAGGCAGCAGCGGCGGCGGCGAAGGCTGCACAGGCTGCGGCGGCTCCGGCGGCGAGCGCGGGACCTGCCGGGAACGGGGCGAGCGCCAACGGGAGCGGCACGGTCTCTGCCGAAGCTCACGCGAAGACGACGGTGAAGCCATGACAGCTCCGGGGCTGAGCGCGGATCAGGTGTTTGTGTGGACGGAGCAGTGGCTGGTGGTGCACACCCCGGCACCGTTTCAGACGCTGGTGGCGATCCTCGTGAAGGTTCTTGCCATCATTGTAGTCTTCCCTACCCTGTTTGCCCTTACCGTCCTCCTCGAGCGCAAAGGGCTGGGGCGGATTCAGAATCGCTACGGACCGAATCGCGTGGGCCCCTTTGGCATCCTGCAGCCGATTGCGGATGCGGTGAAGTCGCTGACCAAGGAAGACATCGTTCCGCGCTCGGCGGATCATGTCGTGCATTACCTGGCTCCGCTGGTGCTGGTGGGCGCGGCGTTTCTGGCCTACGCGGTACTGCCGATCGGGCGGAATATGACGGCGGTGAATCTGGACGCGGGAGTGCTGTTCTTCTTCGCGATCGGTGCGTCAACGGAGCTGGCGGTTTTCATGGCGGGATGGTCGAGCCGCAATAAGTATTCGCTGCTGGGCGCGATGCGCGCGATTGCGCAGATGGTGAGCTACGAGGTGCCGCTGATTTTATCGTCGGTGGCGGTAGTAATGATTGCGGGGACGCTGTCGACGACGGCGATTGTGGAGCGGCAGGCGCGGACGACGGCGGGGATTGCGCACTGGTATGTCTTCACGCCTTGGGGTCTGGCGGGATTCATCCTGTTTATGATCGCGGCGACGGCGGAGACGAATCGCAGCCCGTTCGATCTGCCGGAGGGCGAGTCGGAGATTATCGCCGGGTATTTCATCGAATATTCCGGCTTCAAGTTTGCGCTGTTCTTCCTGGCGGAATATCTGGAGATGTTCGCGGTGAGCGGGCTGGGGATCACGCTGTTTCTGGGCGGATGGTCGTCGCCGGTGAGCTTTTTGGCGTGGATTCCGTCGTGGATGTGGTTTTTCGCCAAGCTGCTGGCGCTGATTGTCGGGTTCATCTGGATTCGCGGGACGCTGCCGCGGCTGCGGATGGATCAGCTGATGAATTTCGCATGGAAATTCATGCTGCCGATGGCGCTGGTGGTGATGGTTTCGGCGGGCGTATGGAGATTTTTGCCGGCGGCCGTGGAAGGGTCGCTTGCGCTTGGCCTTGTGATACGCTGGCTGGTTTGTGCCCTGGTGGTGCTGTTGCCGTACGTCGCGCTGGCGCGCGTGCTGGAGCAGGGCAGGAAGATCGAGAAGCGGGAATATCGCTTCGCGGAGTGAGCCGCGGGCGGAGCCGGTGACAGTAATCACAGCCGCTGTTTGCGGGGCTGTGACATGGTAAGGAAGCCCGGCGAGAAGCGCGCCGGCGAGATGAGACGAGTCGGCGCGATGAAGAGTGGCGCCCGAACTGAGCACGCATGAGGACGACCCTGCCCTTTTTGATCCTCGCGATCCTCACCCTGGCCGGAGGCGTAGCGGCGATGACGCTGCGCAAGCTGGTGCATTGCGCGCTGGCGCTGACGGTGGCGTTTGCCGGGCTGGCGGCGCTGTATTTGAATCTGGGAGCGGAGTTCGCGGGGCTGGCGCAGCTGCTGGTGTACGTGGGGGCGATCGCCATCCTGATCGTGTTTGCGATTTTGCTGACACGGGGCGATGAGGATCAGGCGAAGCACCCGTTTTCGCCGGCGAGCCTGGGGGGAGTGGTGATTGCGCTGGCGGTGTTCGGGGTGCTGGCGTGGGCGGCGGAGACCAGCTCGCTCGCCCAGGGAGCTGTGGCCGAAACCGCGCCTTCGGCGACGATGCGAACGATCGGATTTGTGCTGATGCAGCGGTACGTGCTGCCGCTTGAGGTGATCGCGCTGATGCTGACGGCAGCGATGATCGGCGCGGTACTGCTGGCCCTGCGAGAGAAGCGCACGAAGACTGCGGGGTCGGCTGCCGAATGAATCCGCTCGCTGCGTGTCTCCTGGTTTCGGCTCTGCTGTTTTCGGTTGGGCTTGCGGGCGCACTGACGCGGCGGAGCGCGATCCTGGTGCTGGCCGGGATCGAGCTGATGCTGAATGCGGCGAACCTGAACTTCATCGGATTCTGGCGGTTCGGACCTCATCCTGAGGCACTGACCGGGCTGATGTTCGTGATCTTCGCCATTGCGGTCGCGGCGGCGGAAGCTGCGGTGGGACTGGCGCTGATTCTGGCGATTTACCGGCACGCACACACATCGGACGTAAGCGAGATCCAGGAGATGAAGGGATGAGCGCGAATCTTGCCTGGATAGTTCGCTGGCTGTGGCTGATCCCGGCGCTGCCGATGGTCGCTGCGGGGCTGAGCGCGCTGCTGAAGAAGTCGCAGCGGCGGCTTTCGGCGACGCTGGCGATCGGATCGATGTCAGTGTCGCTGGTCCTGTCGGTATGGGCGTTCGCGCTCATGCTGTCCAACCCCGTTCGTCAGGTTGTGAACTTCCCGTGGATGCAGTTCGGGACGCAGTGGGTCGCGCTGGGCTGGCTGCTGGATCCGCTGGCCGCGGTGATGCTGGTGATGGTCAGCTTTGTGGGGCTGCTGATCTTCATTTACAGCCTGGGCTACATGGCCCACGACGACAATTTCACGAGGTTCTTCTGCTTCCTGTCGCTGTTTGCGGGAGCAATGCTGGGCGTGGTGATCGCGAACAGCCTGGTGCTGCTTTTCATGTGCTGGGAAGTCGTGGGGCTGACGTCGTATCTGCTGATCGGATTCTGGTTTCATCGGCCGGCGGCGGCGGCGGCGGCGAAGAAGGCGTTCATTACCACGCGGGTCGGCGACCTGGGGCTGCTGCTGGGGATGGTGTGGCTGTACGCGCAGTCGGGCACGCTGCTGTTCTACGACCATGGCGCAGGCTGCCTGGAGCAGAGCGCGCTCGCCGGGCTGGCGGGACATCTGACGATCGCGGGAATGACGGTCGCGACGGCGATTTCCCTGCTGATTTTCTGCGGGGCGGTGGGAAAGTCGGGGCAGGTGCCGCTGCACGTGTGGCTGCCGGACGCGATGGAAGGGCCAACGCCCGTGAGCGCTCTGATCCACGCAGCGACGATGGTGGCGGCGGGCGTGTACCTGATCGCGAGGATGTATCCGCTGATGAGCCCGCACGCGCTGATGGTGGTGGCGTGGGTGGGCGCGATTACCGCGTTCTTTGCGGCGTGCATCGCGGTAGCGCAGAACGATATCAAGAGGATCCTGGCGTACTCGACGGTGTCGCAGCTGGGCTACATGATGCTGGGGCTGGGGGTGGGCGGTGTCGCTGTCGGAATGTTCCACCTGATCACGCACGCGTTCTTCAAGGCACTGCTGTTCCTGGGCGCGGGGTCGGTGATCCACGGGTGCACGGAGGAGCAGGACATCCGCAATATGGGTGGGCTGCGGCGGTTCATGCCCATCACCTTCGTGACGTACGCGGCCGCGATGCTGGCGCTGTGCGGGTTTCCACTGTTTGCAGGGTTCTGGAGCAAGGACGAGATTCTGCACGCAGCGCATGGGTGGGGCGTGTCGATGGGGCCGTTCTATCTTGGCGCGGTGGGAGCACTGCTGACCGCGTTTTATATGACGCGGCAGGTGTTCTACGTTTTCTTCGGGCCGCGGCGCGCGCCGGAAGCGACGGTGACGCCTGCTGAGGTCGCGGCGCACGCGGTGAGCGCGGAGGAGATCGAACCGGTAGTTTTGACCCGCGATGGCGAGGAATGCGCTGTCATCGATCCGCATGAGAGCCCGGGCGTGATGACGGTGCCATTGTCGATTCTGGCGGTGTTTGCGGTGTTCCTCGGGTTTGTGGGGACGCCGGCCTGGCCGTGGTTCCAGACTTTTCTCTCGGGAACGCCTGGGGCACCGTTGAGCTTCGCTCTGGCGCGATTCTCCGAGCCGGGGCTGCTGCCGCTGATGGCGTCCTCTTCCCTGCTGGTGTTTGCGGGGCTGATTTTGGGGTGGTGGCTCTACGGGCGGAAGCCGATCGTGCGCGCGACCGATCCGGATGCACTGGAGCGGGTGATGCCGGGGCCGTTTCACGCGTTGGCGAACCGGCTGTACGTGGATGAAATCTACGGATTCACGGTGATCGCGCTGACCCGGTTTGCGTCCGGGTTCTCGAACTTCCTGGATCGATGGGTGTGGGGCGGCGCGGTGCGTCTGGTGGAGTGGCTGGCGCTGCGCGTGAGCTGGTTCGACTTTGGCATGGATAAAGTGGTGGTCAACGGCGGATTCGACCTAGGCTGCAAGGAGGTTTCGCTGGGCGGACGATTGTTCTCTCGCCTGCAAAGCGGGCGCGTGCAGAATTACCTCCGCGTGATTGCAGCGGCGCTGGTGGTGCTTGCGGTGTTTCTGCTGTGGGGGAGCCGCGGATGATCAC
>DATJQW010000016.1:0-27007 GCA_035505395.1 Acidobacteriaceae bacterium | reverse complement strand
AGGTTCTTCCTCGAGCTTTCCGTTTTCCGCATGCATGGGCCGGTGCGGCGAACGGTGGACCATTTTCGCGCGGCAGCCGGCCTGGGCCCCGTCCGCGGAATTCCGGATGAGTATCCGTGTCTGGCAGATATCGCGCAGCTGCCTCAGTGTCTCGATCTTCCTCGCCGCAGGACTCCGCAGGATTTCCGGTATGCCGGCCCGTTCGTGAAGCGCGCGGCGCGAGCCCATGTCACCTTCCCGTGGGAACGGCTTGACGGCAGGCCGTTGATCTATGCCTCGCTGGGCACGACGAGTTGTGTGCGGCCGGAGATCATCCGCATCATCGCCGCGGCCTGCGACGGCCTCGACACCCAGCTCGTGATCTCACTCGGGAATCGCTTCGCCACAGAAGAATTCGACAGCCTGCCCGGAAAGCCCGTGGTTGTCCGCTATGCTCCGCAACCGGAGTTGCTGCGGCACGTCGATCTCGTGATCACCCACGCCGGGCTGAATACAGTTTTCGAAACCCTGAGGGAAGGGAAGCCGATGATCGCAATCCCGCTGGCCTACGATCAGCCGGCCGTGGCGATGCGTCTTGAACGGCTGGGAGTGGCCGAGGTGCTGCCAGCCACGCGGCTGTCGCCAGCGCGGATCCGCCGCGCCATTCGAAAAGTTCTCGCGGACTCGAGGTATGCCGACGCAGCGAAACGGATCCAATCTCAGCTGTGCGCGATCGACGGAGCAGGGCGCGCCGCAACGATCATGGAAAATGCGCTCGAACCTTACCGGCTCACAAATAAGTACTGGCGTGCATGCGATGGACCGAAGCCGGGCGCAGACGCGTCCGGAATTCGCGGCCGAAATCACACCTCCCGCGCCAGCGAATCGAGCAGCTCGACGGCACCAGTCAGATCGCAATAGTCGAGCGTGAAGGTCGGCACATTCCAAAGCTTCTCCAGGTTCACCCCATGTCTTGCGCGAATCTCGCCTGCAGAGTAAAGCTCGTCGCGCATCCTCATTGTTGCTGTGCCGGGCGCCAACCTCTCGAGACGTCTCGCTGCTCCTGGATGGCGGTTGAGATAAATGATCGAATCCACTGTCGCCTCCGTTGCCGTCTGCAACGCCGGAAGCTCTGCGAGTCGGATTTCAATCGACGCTTTTCCCTCCATCCTGAGCGTTTGGGGGTGCAGTGCGATCTCGGGGAAGAGGTGAGCGGCCGCCGGACGAAAACGGATGCGGTGAGAGTGCCCAATCACTCGCGGCGGATCGGAATCGTTGATCAGATAACTCGTGTCGTCGGAGGTATAAGTCCATCCGTGAGTCGCGCACGCATAGGCGAGGGTGGTTTTGCCGGCTCCCGACGCTCCGCATAAGAGAAAGCCCCGGCCGCCCCTGCTGACGCACGCCGCATGAATATCAGTGACCAGGAACGCGCCTAACTGCAGATAGACGGCTTTCTCAAGGAAGTTATAGCGGAAGTAGGAACGGTTGGAGATGGCAGCCTGCGTCAGCCAGATGAAGGAGGTACCGGTCTTTAGGTCGAGCAGCGCCTGGTTGGACACGTCGGCCACCAGCGAGTAGAGGTGGTTGAACTCGCGCCGCGTCGGCTCCGGGGGACAGAATCGCTCCCCGCTCGGAGACACACCCACGTGCAGACGCAGCGGTTCGCCCACGCGCGTCGCGCGGGAGTGGCCAAAGGTCTCTTCCGCGATTGCCAGCACCTCCGGCACGTTGGTAACGATGTCGATTGGGTAGCCAAGCGGATAGAACCGTCCGCACCAGGGAAGATCCATGTCGCTCAGCAGCGAATCGGAGGGTTTTGTCACGCTGCACGCAGCAACAGCGTGAAGCCGGTTATCGGTGAGTTCCGCGGAATTATGGGCCGAAGAAGATGACATGCTGTGTCCTTGTCTCCTCAGATATCAAAGTAAGTGGGTCGTGGTGTCAGGGAATTGTCTGCGTAATGTCACGCGCCGATTCGATTGCGGAGCGACATGGGTGACGGTCCCGCTGTGTCCCACAAATGAATGACAATTCGCTGACCACGGCATGACACCGGAGCGGCGCACCAGAAACTAGCCTGAACGCATGCCGCGACTCGCCCATCCCGGAAATCCTGCTCCTGTAACTCGTATGTCGCGCTTCGTTGCTGCAGTCTTTGCGGCCGCGCTTCTGTTGCCGGCGTGCCTCGCAGCAGGGCAGGCCGCCGCGCCGATCCCTTCAGGCAGTCAGCAGGATCAGTCCGCCGCCGCTGCCTTAAACGGGGACGAGCCAGCCGCCGGAGCGCTCGACAGCAGCAACGGGAGGATCGCGGACCGCGATGGATCGCTCCTCGTTGCCGAGCCCGGCCGTCAGGCGATGCCGTGTTCAGAGCAGATTGCGGATCTGCTCGAGCAGAACCCCGATGTTGCGGCCGAACTGAAGCAGCAGCTTGCCGAGCAGATGGAGCAGCGCGGGGTCGAGGTGGATGCCGCCGATATTTCCGACCAGGTGCTGAATCAGGAGATCTCGACCGATGCGACGCTGCGCGCCAGTCTCCTCACCGTGTTGCGGGCACGCGCGTTGGCTGGGGACGCCGATGGGGACCTGAATGGCTCGGGCGACATCGCGTCTGCGTCGCTGTCGGCGCGCGCCGGCGATGCGGACTGTATGGAGCAAAGCGTCAACCCTCTTTTGGGGGGCGTGACGCCGGGCGTGGCTGAATCCCGCATGCAGTCTGATCTGCAGCGGCACACCGTCCTCGAGAAACCTCGTTCGGCGGAGCGGGGCAGTTTCTCGACGGATCCGCCGGCGGTTCTGCACCAGCCCAGCCCGCTGGATCTGCCGTCGATGCGCGATCTGTATACGCAGATTCCGGAAGAAACAGGGCGGCTGGAGCGCTTTGGGTCCGACGTGTTCCTGGAGCGCAGGTCCTTCGCCGTTGGGCGGGAGGTCGCGGGTGGGAACATCGCGCTCGACGTCCCCATCGGCCCGGACTACGTTCTTGGCAGCGGAGACACGCTGAGCATCGATGTCTGGGGCGGCTTCACGCAGAGCATCACGCGCACGGTCGATCGCGATGGCCGCATCCTGCTGCCGGAGGCGGGTGCGCTGCAGATCGCGGGTCTCGCGCTGGGAGACGCGCAGAGGCTCATCGGCGAGGCTCTCCGGCGGCAGTTTCGCGATGCGCAGATCGCAGTCACTCTCACCCGCCTGCGCTCGGTGCGCGTCTACGTCGTCGGCGACGTTCAGCGTCCCGGGGCATACGACATCAGCTCCCTCGCCACGCCGCTCAGTGCTCTGTACGCGGCCGGCGGCCCAACCGCGGTCGGTTCGCTGCGATTCGCGCAGCATTACCGGGGCGATCGGCTCATCGACGAATTCGATCTTTACGATTTCCTGCTCCACGGCGTGCGCCATCGCGGCGCGCGATTCGAGAGCGGCGACACGCTGCTGGTGCCTCCCGCCGGTCCGCAAATTGCCATCTCGGGCGCGGTGAGGCGGCCGGCAATCTATGAACTCAGGTCCGGAGAAAGCACGCTGGGCGTGGTGATCAACGATGCCGGCGGACTTACCCCCGCGGCATCTCTCGACAACGTCCGCATCGAGCGCATCGACGCGCACCAGCAGCGCGTGACGGTTCATTTGCCGGATGGCGCCATCCAGGATCCTCCCGGCGATCCCGATGTGGTCTCGGCATTCGCAGTGAAGGATGGCGATCGGATTCGCGTCGAGCCGATCCTGCCTTATAGCCAGCGTGCGGTGTATCTGGCCGGCCATGTTGTGCGGCCGGGCCGCATCGCTTACAGCAACGGAATGCAGCTCAGCGATGTGCTGCACGGCTATCAGGATCTGCTGCCTGAGCCCGCCGCGCGCGGCGAGATCGTTCGCCTGGTTCCCCCCGATCTGCACGCGGAGACGATTGACTTCAATGTTCCGGATGTTCTGATCGGCAACGCAAACGTCAACCTGCAGCCCTTCGATACCATTCGCATTTTCGGGCGTTACCAGGCGGATGCCCCGACCGTGACCGTTCGCGGTGAGGTGCTGCATCCCGGGACCTATCCCATGTCCGCGGGTATGACTGCAGCGCAGCTGGTGCGCCTGGCCGGCGGATTCAGGCGCGACGCGCTCGTCGACTCCGCCGATCTCACCAGCTACGAAACGCGGGACGGCCGGCAGGTGATCGAACAGACGGTAACGCTGCGCATCGGGGCCGCGGTGCGAGATTCCGATCCCGGCGCGGATGCCGTGCTGAAGCCTGGCGACACGCTTTCCATTCATCAGATCGCCAACTGGGAGGAGATTGGCCAGTCGATCACCATCCGCGGCCAGGTCACATTTCCCGGCAGCTACGGCTTTCACGATGGCGAGCGTCTCAGCTCCGTGTTGCGCAGGGCCGGCGGCTTCCTGCCCACCGCCTATCCGGAAGGCGCGGTGCTGATTCGTGCGCAGGTGAAGGACCTCGAGCAGAGCAGCCGCGATGAGCTGATCCGCCAGATCGAGGTCACTTCGGCAGCGGCGAGAACCTCGCCCGGAGCTGCAGGGGCCAACGCGCCGTCAGCGCTGCAGATGATCAGGGAGCAGGAAGATCAGGTGGTGCGCGACCTGAAGGAGAATCCGCCGTCGGGCCGGATGGTCATTCACATCGCCGCGGATATCGACAGTTGGGCCGGCACGTCCGCGGATATCGAGCTGCGCCGCGACGACGTGCTGACGATTCCACGACAGCCGGGGTTTGTGCTGGTCACAGGGCAGGTCTACAACGCAACGGCGCTCACCTACATCCCCGGCAAGACCGCGGAGTGGTATCTGAGCCGTGCCGGCGGCGCCAACGCAGCCGCCAACCGGAAGGAGATCTTCGTCATTCGCGCCAACGGATCGGTAGTTGGCAGGCGCTCGGGAGACTGGCTCGGGGGAAACGTGCTCTCCACCCGGCTGGATCCGGGAGACGTGGTCGTGGTGCCGCAAAAGATCATCGGAGGCTCGCTGCTGTGGCGCGGACTGCTGACCAGCGGACAGCTTGCGGCTACTGCAGCGATTACCGCCGGCATTGCGGCGTCGACACTCTAGGAGGCTGCGACGATGACGCCGGTTTCTCTCACGGCTTCGGAGCGGGACCAGACGGTTGCCGCGCCGCCCTGGTTGATTCACGCAGGCATCCTGTGGCGGCATCGGCGCGTATTGGTGCGGGTGACGGCCGTCTCGCTGCTGGTAAGCCTGGGCATCGCGTTTGCGATTCCGAAACGATACAAATCGACGGCGAGCATCATGCCGCCCGATCAGCCGAACTCCGGCGCCGCAATGCTGGCAGCGCTGGCAGGGCATCTGGGAAACATCGGAGCGCTGGGGCTCGCCAACGCTCTGCCTGGCGCCCACTCTTCGTCGGAGTTGTTCGTCGATCTTCTGCGCAGTGGAACCGTCAGCGACCACCTGATCGAGCGGTTTCATCTGCAGCATGAATATCGAAAACGGTACCGCATCGACGCCGCAAAGCGTCTGGCGCGGCTCACGGAAATCAGCGAGGACAAGAAGAGCGGCGTGATCACCATTGAGGTGGAAGACACCGATCCGGCCCGCGCGCAGGCGCTGGCCCAGGCATACCTGGACGAACTGAATCAGCTGGTGGTGCGGACCAACACGTCGGCAGCCCACCGCGAACGCGTCTTCATCGAGCAGCGACTGCACGACGTGCGCGCCAGCCTGGAGGCTGCTGAGATTCAGCTGAGCCGTTTCTCCAGCAACAGCACCGCCATCGACATCCGTGAGCAGATGCGCGCCATGCTCGACGCCGGTGCTCGCGTGCAGGCGGAGCTGATGGTGGAGCAGTCGCAGCTGCAGGCTCTGCGCCAGATTTATGGCGACGGCAATATGCGCGTACACGAGGCGCAGGCGCGCATCGCAAGTCTGCGGGCGCAGCTCTCCAGAATGACCGGAGACGCACCGGCTCTGAAATCCGAAGACCTGATGGATGCGAGCGATACAACCGGCACGCGCGGTGAGGATGACCCTCTCTATCCTCCGTTGCGCGAACTCCCGAGACTCGCGGTCCCGTATGGCGATCTGCTCCGCAGCGTTCAGGTGCACGAGGCGGTTTTCCAGCTCCTCACCCAGCAATACGAGACAGCCCGCATCGAGGAAGCCCGGGATGTGCCGCCGGTTAACGTCATCGATCCGCCCGGGCTGCCCGAAAAGAAGTCCTTCCCGCCGCGGCTGCTGCTGACGCTCATGGGAACGGTCCTCGGTTTTGCCGGAGCGTCTTTCTTCCTTCTGGCGCGGCACTACTGGCGGGAAATGTCTCCCGCCGACCCGCGCAGGGAGTTGGCGGATGAAATCGCTCCCGTGCTGCAGCGCCGATTCCACTCCTTCTTCCCGGCGAGGCGAGGGGCAGCATGAGACGACACCTGACCAACGCCGGCTTTGGTGTGGTGGATTATGTCTCCTACCCGGCAGGCATGCTGCTGGTGGCTCCCATCGTCCTGCACCGGCTGGGATCGGCAGAGTACGGCCTGTGGATGATCGCGACGGCCGTGATCAGCGCGGGAGGCATCCTGGCTTCGGGATTCTGCGACGCCTGCATCCAGCGCGTCGCCGCGCATCGCGGAAGCTGCGCCTTCGACCGGATGCGCGATGCCGTGCGCAGCATGCTGGCGATCAACCTGGTGACCGGCACGCTGCTGGGCGCCGCAGTGTGGGCTGGCGCTCCGTATGCGGCTCGTCACGCCGGCGCCGCTCAGACGATATCCCCCGCTGAATGCCAGGCAGCCCTTCGCATCGCGAGCGCGGCGATTCTGGTGCGGGCGATGGAAAGCGTTGGCGTGGGAGTGCAGCGCGCCTTCGAGCGGTACCGTGCAACCGTTCAGATCAGCGCTGCGACCCGGCTCCTTACCCTCGCCTCGGCTGCTGTGCTGGCGATGCTCGGCTGCCGAACCGCCGCGATTCTGGTGGCGACCGTCGTATGGCTCGCTCTGGGGACGATAGCGCAGTTCCGGCAGGCCGGGAAGCTGATTGGGAACTTTGGCCCTCGGCGTGGTCCTGAGAGCAGCGAGACGCGCGCTCTGTTCGGCCTGGGATTCTTTGCCTGGGTACAGGCAGCCGGAGGCGTGGTCTACGCCCAGCTCGATCGGATTCTGCTGGGTATCTCTCTCGGTGCAGCAACTGTGACTCCGTATTCGCTGTGCGTGCAGTTTGCGCATCCCGTCTTCGGACTGACGGCCTCCGGGCTCAACTTCCTGTTTCCGTATCTTTCCGGCCGCGCCGGCGCGCTTTCCGCGAGCAGTCTCCGGGTCACTCTGCTCAAGGCGTTCGCGTGCAATCTGGCGCTTGTCGTCTGTGGCGTGGGCGCCCTGCTTCTGATTGGCGATCGTCTCATCCGCATCTGGGCAGGGCCCGCGGTCGCGCAGCGCGCGGCTCCCATTCTTCTGCCCATCGTTGCCGGGGCAGCCCTTGCCGGACTTGGCGTGACCGGAACCTATGCGCTGCAGGCTCTGGGGCAATTTCGCTCCGTTGCGTGGATCAGCCTCGCCGGCAGGGGCGCGATGCTGCTAATGATGAGCGAGCTGCTGCGCCATCGCGGCGTCCAGGGGCTGGCTCTCTCTCGCCTCTTCTACGGTGCGGTTTCGCTGCTGGTTTATATCCCCCTGCTGCAGCAACTGAAGCCGAGCCGGGATGCCGCGCGAATGGCGGCCGCGCTGCCGGGTCCCGTCTCGGCGCAGGAAGGATCGAATCTATGAAGGTCCTCCTGGCTGCAGTATCGTTTGCGAGCGGCATCTCCGGGCTGCAGCGCCACGCCTTCAACGTTGTCCGCTGCCTCTTGCTGCGGGAGGAGGTCGCTGAGATTCATCTCGTCATCGCCCCCTGGCAGCGGAAGCTGCCGGAAGCCGCCGGCCTGCCCGCGGATCGCCGTCTGATCCTTCACGTCGCCAATGTTGATCGCGGTTCGATGCAGCGAAACCTCTGGTATTGGGAGGGTCTGCCGCGGTTGGCGGCCCGGGTCGGCGTGGACCTCGCCCATCTCTCGTACCCCATGCCGCTGCATCGCGCTGCGATCGGCTGCCCTGCGGTTGTATCGCTGCACGATCTGTATCCCTACGAAATCCCCGCCAACTTCGGCTTTCCGAAGTTTCTGGTCAATCGGATGGTGCTTCGGCAGTGCCTGCGTGACGCCGACGCGATCGCCTGCGTCTCCGATGCGACCTTGGCAATGCTGAAGCGCTATGCGGGCACCGCGGTGTGGCAAAAAGCGGTGCGGATCTATAACTGCGTCGAGCCGGCGGCGGAAATGGCGGCGCGTTCCCCAATTCCAGGATGGAACCGCGAAAAGCTCCTGCTTTGCGTGGCGCAGCATCGCCGCAACAAAAACATTGCTGTGCTGATCCGCGCCTTCCAGCGCCTGTTGGGTTCGGGTGCGATGAGTCCGGAGGCAAAGCTTGTCGTCATCGGAATGGAGGGCCCTGAGAGCGGCAAACTGCGCAGAATGGTCGCCGCAGCCGGCCTCGCCGCGCGGGTTCATTTTCTCCACGGCCTTTCTGAGCCCGAGCTGCAGTGGTGCTATCGGCACTGCGAGGCGGTGGTTTCGCCGTCGCTGACGGAGGGTTTTGGTCTGCCGATTGCCGAAGCGCTTCTGGCTGGCTGCCGCGTTGTTTGCTCCGATATCCCCGCTCATCGCGAAATTGCAGACGGGCACTGCCGCTTCGTCCGGTTGCGCGACGACAGCGCGGATGCGCTGGCCTCTGCGATTGCCGGCATTCTCATCGAACCTAAACGCGAACCTGTGCCCCTTCCGCAGTTGTCCGCCGCGGTGCTCGCCAGGCAGTATGTCGCCCTCTATCGCCGCACTCTGAAGTCGCCTTCCTGGGCCACGGCCAGCGCATCCGATCTCGATCTGACCAACGCCTCTGCAGGAAACGCTGCGAAGCAGCGCCCGGCTTCGCTGGAAGCGGGGAACTAGAATGGGCGCCCCCGACCTTGCCGCTCCTGGTATCTATGCCGAGTGCGTTGCGCCTCGGCGCGCTGCGCGGCACGGGATTTCGAGAGAGGCTTACCGGACGGCCTTTGCTATTTGCGAAATATCGCTGGACTTCGCCGTCTCCACCGCTGGATTCCTGTTCGCTCACGCGATGGGAGCACGGTTGTTCGCCGGTGCAGCGTTGCATTCCTCCATGCGCGGATCGGCGGCGACGGCAATCGTTGTTGGGCTGCTCATTGTTGTGCTGATGCAACGCGAAGGAGCCTACCGCGGCGGCAGCGGTTTGCTTCGGATTCGCGAAACTGAACGCGCCATCCGCATCCCTGTTCAATCGCTGGCGCTTCTCTATGCGATTGGCCTGCTGATGGGCAGCAGGTTTTACCCCTCCGATTTCTTCATTGCCGCTGTCCTGATCCCTGCGCTCGTCGCCGCCGGACGGCAGCTTCGATTCCTCATCGCCGGCAGGATTCAGGCCGGCGTCAGCGGGCCACGCCGTGCGGTGATTTACGGGGCCGGCGAGACGGCGCGAAGTGTATTTTCCGCTCTTCTCGATGCTCCGCGGCTTGGCCTTCAGCCGGCTGCGCTCATCGGCGCCGTCGCCGGCCGGTTCTCAGTCTCGCTGGCTGCGCTGGGCTACCGGAATCGTTCCTCCATGCCCATTTTGCGAGGCCCGATGACAGCAGGCCGGCTGCAAGCCCTCCAGTGCGACCTGTTGTTGATCGCCGATCACAATCTCTCCGGCGAGGAACGCGATGCCGCAATCGTTGCCGGCCGCCAGGCGGGATGCGAGGTCGCGCTGGTCTTGGGCCCGCCGGCATGGCATCGCGGCAATGAAAGCGTCGATATCGACGGGCTGCGCATCGCCTCCGTCACCAGACGCAGTACGCCGTGGCACGATGCGGCTATCAAGCGCACCACCGACGTCCTCCTGTCGCTCGCGCTGCTCACCGCGATCGCTCCCCTGCTTCTGGTGATTGCCGTCCTCGTTTGCCTGGACTCGCCGGGACCACCCCTGTTCGTGCAGAAGAGAGTCGGTCAGAACGGCAGGCTCTTTCACATCCTCAAATTCCGCACGATGTTTGCCGGCGCTTCAAAATACTCGTTGTCGCCGCGATCTTCGTGCGATCCGCGAATTACTCGCATCGGGCGCGTTCTGCGCCGGCTGAATCTGGATGAATTGCCGCAGCTGCTGAACGTGCTGGCGGGAACGATGTCGCTCGTGGGGCCGCGCCCGGAGATGCCATTCATCACCGAAACCTACGACGCGCGCAGCCGGCAGCGCCTCGAGGCGATTCCCGGTCTTACCGGACTGTGGCAACTGAGCGCCGATCGCTCCGCTCCCATCCACGAAAACCTTGAGTACGACCTGTATTACATCCGCAACCGCGGCTTCTTTCTCGATCTCGCCATTCTTGCCCACACGCTGATGTTTGCCATGACGGGAGGTATCTGATGGAGCGGTCGGAGGTCCTTTCTGCGGGACGCGAGCCGTCGATCCCCGCTTCGCGCAGCGTCCAGCAGTATGCCGATGTGCTCGGCATCAAAGTCTCGGCCGTCAACATGGAACTGGCTGTCAGTCTGGCGGAGAAGTGGATCGATGCCGGCAATCCCGGATACGTGTGTCTTTGCGGTGTGCATGGAGTGATGGAAGCACAGAGAGATCCGGCGCTGCGCCACATCATGAATCGCGCGGCCCTCAATCTCCCCGATGGAATGCCCATGAGCTGGGTCGGCTGGTTCCAGGGATTCTTCGCCATGGATCGCGTCTTTGGCCCGGATTTCATGACCGCGCTGTGCCGGCTCTCCGCCCTGCGCGGCTACCGGAATTTTCTCTATGGGGGCGGACCCGGGGTCGCCGCGCGGCTCGGCGAAGCCCTGCAGCGCAAAGTTCCCGGCCTCGAGATTGTCGGCGCCTATACGCCGCCATTCAGGCCGCTGTGCCCGGAGGAAGAAGAAGACCTGTTCGCCCAGGTCGCGCGCGCAAGACCGCACATTCTGTGGGTGGGCCTCAGCACTCCGAAGCAGGACAGGTTTATGGCGCAATACGTGGACCGGCTTCAGGTTCCCCTGCTCGCCGGTGTGGGCGCTGCCTTCGACTTCCACACCGGGCGCATCCGCGACTGCCCCGGCTGGGTCAAGCGTGCGGGGCTGCAATGGGCCCACCGCCTGATGCAGGAACCCAGGCGCCTCTCGAAGCGCTACCTCGTCAACAATCCCGCGTTCCTGTGGCACATTACCCTGCAGATGTTGCGGCCTCGGCGAGAACTCTGAGCGTCCGTGAGGCGATTTCAGTCTTTGTGCGCCGCTGAGGCTTCAGAAAAAAGTCTGGATGATATCCACCACCTGATATTGCGCATCGACAACCGACAACATGCGCCACTTGTCGAACGTGAGACACGGGTGGCAGATATCGAAGCCGATCATGTCTCCCACGCACAGATCGTCGCCGGCGGAAATGTGCATCGAGGCGTGCTGATCCATCATCGTCGTCAGCTTCCAGTGGAGCGGCGCTGCTTTTGGAGCCGCCTGGCCGGGACGGAAGTGCAGCACCGGGACGGGCAGGCATGCGTCGAAGGCCGCATCGCGTTTGCCCATGGCGATGATCGCTTTTTCCTCTTCCGGAATCGACTGCACGTACGCCCACACCTGAAGTGCCGGCAGCAGGCCTTCATGCATCTTTTGCGCTACCGGATTGTGAGCGAGGATCCGCGTCTGCGCCCGCCGGTAAATCCCGACATCGTGGGTGAGGTAGCAGCCTGGCCGAAGAACGACGTCCATCTCGCCGCCGAGTCCTGCCTGAGAAAACTCTTCGGCGACCACGTCGTACCATGCTGATCCAGCGCCCGACAGAATCGCCGGCGAGCGCCGGAATCGGTTCTCTCCCTGTAACTGCCGTGTGACCTTCACAGCGTGGCGCAGAAAATCCCGAATCGCGCCTTCGTCATCCAGAACTCCCTCGTACACCTCAAGGCCGCACAGAACAACAGCATCCTTCCAGCGGGCAAGGCTCTCCAGTGTCGACTGCAGCTGTCTCTCATCGCGCACGCCCGCGCGTCCGCCGTCAACGCCGAGCTCCAGCAGCACCTGGAGCCGCTGCCCGCGGTTCGCGTAAAAGGCTCCCAGCTGGTCAACCTGAGCGGCCGAGTCGACCAGACAATAGAAATCAAACCCCGGGTCCTCCAGCATGCGGCTGACGATCGCCATGTTTTCTTTTCCCACCAGCTGGTTCGCCATCAGAACCCGGCGGATTCCATGGGTATGTGCCACCCGCACCTGTTGCGCCGTGGCCAGCGTAATGCCCCACGCGCCCGACTGCATCTGCATCTCAAAGAGCCGCGGCGCCATGGTGGTCTTGCCGTGTGGCGCCAGCCGGAGTCCGTAGGCATCGATGAATTTCCGCATCCAGCTGAGGTTGTGCGCGAGCCTGTCCTGATCAAGCACCGCGGCCGGCAGGCTGAGGTCTTCGCGCAGAAGATTCCAGCCCAGCCGAACAATCTGTTCGCGGCCGGCCGAGGGCTCGAAGAAGCCCAATCCCTTGTTCAGCACACCGACGGCATCTGCAGCTCGCTGCATGGAAGCTCCTTTCCCTTCATCAGAGCACGCCGCATGCGCGCCGTTCCACTCCGCAGAACGTAGTTCGCGGTGATCTATACTCTGACAGATCAGCATGGCTGCGTGCGACACCGTCATTCGGAGCGCGAAGGTATTCGACGGCAGCGGCGATCCTCCCGCTCTGCTCGACGTTGCTGTTCGCGATGGACGCATCTGCGCCATTGGGCCGTCTCTTCCGCACACCGCGGCCCGCGTCGTCGATGCCGATGGCCTTGCGCTCGCGCCCGGGTTCATTGATGTTCACACGCACGACGACACCGTCGTCATCCGGCGTCCGGAGATGCTGCCCAAGCTTTCTCAGGGCGTGACCACGGTCATTACCGGCAACTGCGGCATCAGCGCAGCGCCTGTGCGTCTGCGCAGCGGTGTTCCCGATCCGATGAACCTGCTGGGCGGCGCGGACGATTTCCGCTATCCCGCCTTTGCCGATTACGTCAGCGCGATTCGCGCAGCAGCACCCGCGGTAAACGTGGCCGCGCTGGTGGGGCACACTGCGCTGCGCAACAATCACATGGATCGCCTCGACCGGACTGCGACCGCAGCGGAGATCGGTGCGATGCGCGCGCAGTTGCAGGAGAGCCTCGACAACGGGGCGCTGGGGCTCAGTTCGGGCCTCGCCTACGCCTCCGCTCGTGCCGCTGCCACTGACGAGGTGATGGCGCTCGCCGAACCGCTCGCTGCCGCCGGCGCACTCTATGTGACGCACATGCGCAGCGAGGGCGACGCCATTCTGGACGCCATGGATGAAGCGTTTGCCATCGGCCGCCGCACCAGGGCGCCGGTTGTCATCTCGCACCTGAAGTGCGCAGGCATCGCGAACTGGGGCCGCAGCGGCGAAGTGCTTCACGCGCTCGACGTGGCGCGCGAAGCTCAGCCTGCCGGCTGCGACTGCTATCCCTATGCGGCTGGTTCAAGCACGCTCGATCTGCGTCAGGTGGATCCGCGCGTCACCATCACCGTTACCTGGAGCACGCCTCACCCGGACCAGGCGGGGAAGACGCTGGCGAGCATCGCCGACAGCTGGGGTATTTCGCAGATCGAAGCGGCCCGTCGGCTGCAGCCGGCCGGCGCGATCTATCACAGCATCTCGGAAGAGGACATGAGGAGGATTCTGGCGCATCCGGCAACAATGATCGGCTCCGACGGTCTCCCCGACGACCCGCGCCCCCATCCGCGCCTGTGGGGAACCTTCCCTCGCGTGTTAGGACGATATAGCCGCGAGCAGAAGCTGTTTCCGATCTCCGATGCGATTCGCCGGATGACGGCCATGCCGGCCCGGCGATATGGCCTGGCGCAGCGCGGCATGGTTCGCGAAGGCTATTATGCCGATCTGGTCCTCTTCGATCCCGAAAGAATCATCGACACGGCGACCTTTGAGGATCCGGTTTGCCCGGCCGAAGGAATCGAGGCAGTCTGGGTCAACGGAGCTCTCTCCTATACGGTGAAGGGAGCGACGGGAGAACGCGCTGGCCGCTTTCTTCCGCGCGGCGCGGCCGCATGGGTGGACTGAGACACTGGAAACACGGAGAACGAACGGCATGAGCATCAGGAGATATGGAGCAGAAGGAGGCAAGGGCGCCGGCGGTCAGCATCTGCCGTTTGCCCGAGCGGTAGAGGCGGCCGGATGGCTGTATGTCTCCGGTCAGGTTCCCATGCTCAACGGCGAAGTCGTTGCCGGCAGCATCGCCGCCCAGGCCGAACAGGCGATTCGCAATCTGCTCGCGGTGCTGGCTGAAGCGGGCTACGGTCCGGAGCACGTCGTCCGTTGCGGTGTCTGGCTCGACGACCCGCGCGATTTTCAGGCATTCAACGCGGTCTTTCGGCGCTTTTTCGGCGAGCATCCGCCGGCGCGCTCCTGTGTCGTTTCCAGCATGGTGGTCGATTGCAGGGTTGAGATTGACTGCGTTGCGTGGAAATCCTCCTGAGCCTCACGCTCGCTCGCTTCCTCCCTCATTCGGCTGCATTCACCCTCCGCACCCAGCGAGGTTCCCAGTCAGGCGATGATCGATCCTCACAGCATCTTTCTGCTGACCGCGGCGGTGGCGGCGGTGATCGTCCTCATTCTGCTCATTGCCGGCCTCAAGCTCAATCCCTTCATCTCGCTGCTCGTTGTCTCCCTCGCGCTGGCCCTGGTGGCCGGGATGCCGGTCACGGCAGGAATCCACTCCTTTGAGCAGGGCCTGGGCGCAACCCTGGGTCACATTGCCATCATCGTTGCGCTGGGCACCATGCTGGGCAAGATGCTGGCCGAGTCCGGCGGCGCGGACCGCATCGCGCACACGCTGATCGATTTCTTCGGCGAGAAGCGCGTGGCCTGGGCCATGATGACCATCGGCCTGCTGGTCGGCCTTCCCTGTTTCTTTGAAGTTGGCTTCGTCCTGCTCATTCCCATCGCCTATACTGTGGCGCGCCGCACCGGAAAATCTCTTGTGCTCATTGCGCTCCCTCTGGTCGCCGGGCTCTCGGTGGTTCACGGCCTGGTTCCTCCGCACCCGGCTGCCATGCTCGCCGTCTCCATCTTTCATGCCGATGTCGGCCGCACGATTTTCCTGGCGCTGCTGATCGGCATTCCCACCGCAGTGCTCGCAGGGCCCGTGTACGCGACGCTGATCGCCCCTCGCATTGCGCTTCCTGCGGAGAATCCGATGGCCGCCGAATTCCGCGACCACGACAAAGAGCGCAGTCTGCCGAGCTTCGGTCTCGCCGTGGGCACCATCCTTCTGCCTGTCGCTCTGATGATGATCGGCAGCTGGGCCGGCACGGCACAGGGCGGAGCCCTCAACCGGACCTTCCGTTTGCTCGGCAACGACGACATCGCGCTGCTCATCGGCGTGGTCGTCAGCTTCATCACTCTCGGCAAAATGAGCGGCTTCTCGCGCGCAACCATCCTTCGCTTCAGCCAGGAGTCGCTGGCGCCCACCGCCATGATCACCCTGCTGGTCGGAGCCGGCGGCGGCTTCGGACGCGTCCTCCAGGACAGCGGAGTCTCTCACGCGGTCATCGGAGCTACCGTCGGCCATCACGTGCCCCTGCTCCTGCTGGCATGGTTGCTGGCTGCTCTGCTGCGTCTGGCCACGGGTTCCTCAACCGTGTCGATGAGCACCGCTGCTGGAATCGTTGCCCCCATCGCGCTGCGGACTGCCTACCCGCACCCGGAGCTGCTGGCGATTGCTACCGGCGCCGGATCGCTCATCTTTTCCCACGTGAATGACGGCGGATTCTGGCTGGTCAAGGAGTATCTCAACATGAGCGTGCCGCAAACCATCAAAAGCTGGTCCATCTGCGAAACCATCATCTCGGTGACCGCGCTGTTGCTGGCCATGGCCGCCGCCTTTGCGCTGTCGCACGGCCTATGAGAGACCCCGTTGCGGAGGGCGAGGTCGAATTCCTGATTTGAAGGACTGGAATGGCGAATACCGTCTCACACAAACGTTCGCGCTCTGTCGTGGCTTATGTCGGCACCTGGACCGAAGCCTTGGGCGCAGGCGGCAACGGACGAGGCATTGAGCTTTTCAGCGCCGATCCGCACACCGGAGAGTTGTCGCATCGCGGCCTCGCGGCGGAAACGCGCAATCCGTCGTGGATCGCTCTCCACCCATCCGGAAAATATCTGTACGCGGTGAATGAGATTACGGATTTCAACGGAAACAGCGGCTCCGTGTGCGCCTTTGCCGTCGACGGCGCATCCGGAGAATTGCGCGCTCTTAATACGGTGGACTCTGGAGGAGCCGGCCCGGCGTATCTCAGCGTCGACGCCGGTGGAAACTTCGCATTCGTGGCGAACTACGTCGGCGGAAGCGTTGCGGTTCTTCCCATCCACAGCGACGGATCGCTGGGCGAAGCCGTGGATGTGCATCGCAATGTCGGATCCGTGGGCAGCGCACGAGCCTGCAGCGCGCCCGAGGGCAGCTTTGCCGTCAGCGGACACGATGCTCCCCACCCCCACATGATTGCTGCCGATCCGCGCAATCAGTTTGTGCTGGCTGCGGACCTGGGCCAGGACAGGATCTACACGTATCGCTTCGATCGGCGCACAGGCAAACTAACCCCTCCACCGCGCGCGCCTTTCGTCTCCCTGCCCAGCGGTGACGGGCCGCGGCACTTTACGTTTCATCCCAACGGACGCTGGCTCTACTCCATCCAGGAAGAGGCTTCGACGGTGGCCTTCTTCCGTTACGATCCGTCGACGGGCTCTGCGGAGATGCAGCAAACCCTGTCCACTCTGCCGGCGGATTTCGCGGGAACGAGCTTTGCTTCAGAGATCGTGGTCGCGCCGGGAGGAAAGATGCTGTATGCCACGAACCGTCTGCACAGCTCCATCGCGGTCTTCTCCATTGCCTCAGACGGCCGGCTGAGTTATCGCGCCGAGACCCCCGCTCACGGCGATTATCCGGTGCAGTGCCGCATCGACTGCGGCGGTAACTTCCTCTACGTATGTAACCGTCGCAGCGACAATATAACCTCTTTTCAGATCGACCCTGACACAGGCCTGCTTTCCTTCACGGGACGTTATGTCCCGGTGGGGAGCCCGGGATGCATCTGCGAGTTTTCACTCCCGGAAGGCGGCAGTTCCCCCTCGCCGGGGCGAAGGAACAGGCTCAGAACGGCAGCCGCAAAGGCAACTGCGGCGAGATAGACAACGAAGCGGGGTTGATACGAGCCGGCGCGGTCGTACAGGTGGCCGATCCAGAGGGGCCCGGTCGCGCCTCCGATGGCATACGCCGTCCAGGTCAGGCCATACAACACCGAGAAGTGCCTTCTGCCAAAGTAGCGAGCTAACAGGTAGGGCGCCACGTCGGCCTCGCTGCCCAGGCCCACGCCGAGCACCGCTGCGCCCAGCAGCGCCAGAGGTCCCGTGCCGGCAAAGGCGAGAATCAGCGTCCCCACAGCCGCAAGGGTCAGCACGAGTGTCTGGATGCGCTCGGGCGAGGCGCGATCGATCATGAACCCGATGCAGAGTCTCCCGACGATTCCTGCGCCGCCGCGGACAGACAGGGCCAGGGCGGCGCTGGCCGCAGTGATGCCGTGCTCGGTGAGGATGGAGGCCAGGTTGGTGACCAGGCCGTTTTCGCTGAATGCGGAAAGAATCGTGATGAAGGCGAGGATCCAGAAGGCCGCCGAGCGCAGCGCAGCGGCCACAGTTACTCCGGCGGCACACCCGTCCGCGCGAACCAGCACCGCTTCTGGCCGGTTGCGCACCAGCAACGCGGTCAGCGGGAAACCAAGCAGGGCGATGCCGCCCAGCATCAGCCACGCATCGCGCCACCCGTGATGCTGAATCATCCACTCGGTGAGCGGCGGAATCAGGATGGATCCAAGGCCGCTGCCCGTAAGCAGCAGCGCCAGCGCGAACCCTCTGCGCCTTGAGAACCAGGTCAACACCGTGCGCGTGTACGCGAACTGCGCCGTTCCGTTTGCCATCAGCCCGAGCACGAAGAAGGTGAGATAAAAGCGCCCGATGTGCGGACTGAGTGTGCTCAGGGAAGCCAGCGCGAGAGCAAATCCCAGGATCGCCGGCAGAATGATGCGGCGCGGTGCGTAACGGTCAAGCAGGATGCCGATGCCCGGCGAGACCAGCGCAACGGTGATCGCCGCCAGCGCGAATGCTCCGCCCATGGCCTCGCGCTTCCATCCGAACGCGGCATCCAGCGGATCCAGAAAGAGGCTGAAAGTATAGGGAATGATGGGAGCGAAGCTGACCATCACGCCGGTGAAGGCGGCGGCGAGCACGCCCCACCCGGCGTAGCGGATCGACCCTTCGTCGGTGGGCCGCGCCGAGGTCGCGCTCATCCCTGGCCGCGCCGTCCGGCCTCAGTTGCCGGAAGCCTTCGGCGCACCGCACAGATTCTCCGGCAGACGCAAGCGCTGTATCGCAAGGAGACGTACGCCGCAATCGGTTCGCGTCCGGCTGCGGCAGGAATGCCGGGCTCGTGCAGCAGGATGTGCGCAGGTTCGCGCGCCGGATCTGTCGTCTCCGGACAAAACGCGAGTCCGGCGCCGATGCCAGGCCGGCCCTCAGGCAGCGCGATCTGCGGCATTTCTTCTCCTCAGCGCGTGGTCGCCACCGGCAGATAGGATTTGCTTCCCTGGATATATCCCTCGCGCGCCACAACCTTTCCGCGCTCGCGATACATCGCCTCATCGTGCGGCTGCCAGGTGCCCAGCCCGTCCACATAACGGTTGTACATGCAGAAGGCCGCAGCGATCAGAACCGTATCGTGGATTTCGAGGTCGGTCGCGCCGAGACTGCGCGCCTCTTCCACGTCCGCGGCAGTGACGTTCTTGCCGCCCCGCTGCACTTTGCCGGCGATCACCAGCAGCGCTTTCAGCTTTTCTGAGACGTTGGCATGCTGGAAGTCCGCCTTCACCCGCCGCACCAGCTCCTCATCGCCGTCCAGATGTGCCGCGGCGATGGCTCCGTGGATGCTCTGACAGAAGTGACAGTCGTTGAGATACGAAACGTAGGTGGCAATCAGTTCCCGTTCGCCCGGCGTCAGCGTATGGGGACCGAAGAGAAGCACTTCAACCAGCTCGTTAAGAGGCTTCGCGGTTTCCGGGCGGAATGCCAGCGCGCCCCGGATTCCGGGCAGGCCTTCGGGCAGAGCGATATGGGGCATGGGGAATTCTCCTTTCGATCGCTGCCGCAATAGAAACGGTGTCACACTTTGCTGCTCTCTGATAACCAGGCCAAAGAAGCAGGGGAAGATTACCGCGTCGAGCAAAGAAACCCTATCAGGAATCCCGGTAATATCGCTCCGCCGAAAAGAGGGAGATGGAATTCCGCCTTAAGGTGGAAAGCAGGCGTTTGGATGGTTGGGCACGGCCGGCCCTGCATTCTCTCTCAGCACGAGAGGTTGCCCAGGGGGACGGAACTCTACTCCCGGAACGCCGGACAGTCAGCCGGAAACGAGCGGACGGTCGCGACTTTCCTGTCCAAACAAAGACGGTTTCAAAGCCGCTGAGCCATCGCCGGCGAAGCGACTAGGGAACAACAGCCTAATGTTGGTTCACAAACTGGTAGGGAATGCCAAACCTGCCGATCTGGATGATCGCCTTCTCGTCCGGCGGCCAGATGTGCAGGCTCTCAACCCGGCTCGATCCGGCAACGCGATGCGCGTCTGTGGTCCCGACTAATACGCCGGTCGCCGCCACGTGGAAGTGCACGCGCAGGGTATCCGTCGCGCCGGCGCGAATCCAGCCAAAGGCATAATCGCCCGGCTTGAGCAGAATTCCACCCAGCCGGATGGGCGCCTGCACAACCAGGTAGTGCGAGTATTTGCCGTCGGCCGAGTATCCGGCGGTGAGCAGGACCACGCCGGCGATGAACTGGCCGCGGTTGTTGACGATTCCGGATGCCGTGCGCATCTCCGTTTCGATGCGCTCGCTTTCTACCTGCGCCCGCGAGGGCAGCACCGACGCGAGCTCCGCATCGGTGGCCTGGCGCCACGATGTTCGCTGCGCTCCGATCAGCGGTGACACAGATATCAGCAGGGTCGCGCATAAGAGGGCGCGGATCGCACACTTCTTCATGGTTGCTGCTTTCTCAGGGATTCGAAGGGAACGATGCCGCGGCGGATTGCCGCCGTAGCCGCCTGGGTTCGATCGCTCACCCCCAGCTTGCTCAGAAGGCTGTTGATGTGGGTCTTCACCGTGGCTTCGGAAATATCCAGTTCGACTCCGATCTCCTTGTTGCTCTTGCCGTCCACGATCTGCTCGAGCACCGCCAGCTCGCGCTGGGTCAGATCCTCGGTGCCCAGCCGCTCCGCCAGCCGCTCTGCAATCACCGGGGGAATATGCGATTTGCCCTCATGAACCGCCCGGATCGCCGCCACCAGATCCTTCGTCGTCATGCCCTTCAGCAGATAAGCTTTGGCCCCTGCCTTCAGCGCGCGATAAATGTCTTCGTCGCCGTCATAGGTGGTAAGCACGATAAACCGTGCCTGCGGATCTTCGCTGCGCAGGCGCTGGATCACTTCGACCCCGCTCATCTTCTGCAGGCGCAGGTCGATGAGTGTTACCGCCGGCCGCTGCCTGCGAAACTGAGCAATCGCCTCCAGGCCATCGGCTGCTTCGCCCACCACTTCCAGGCCGTCCACCACGTTGAGCAGCGCGACGAGGCCCTGTCGCACCACGGCATGGTCCTCTACCACCAATACGCGAATGGTTTCCGCGCTCACGGCGTTCCTGCCTTCCTGCGTGGCTCCAGTGGAGACGGCGCGCTCAGCCGCACGGTGGTTCCCGCGCCCGCTTCGCTGGTGATGTCCAGAGTTCCGCCGATCGCCGCCGCGCGTTCCTGCATCCCGGTCAGGCCGAAGTGCCCCGCTGCGGATCGGGCAACCGGGAACTGTGCGCCTCCGCGGCCGTCATCTCGTATTTCGAGCGCAATGGACTCCGCTCCGTACTCAAGTTCGACAAACAAATGGCTGGCCTCCGCATGCTTCCTCACATTATGCATTGCCTCCTGGGCTACGCGCAGCAGCTCGCGCTCCATATCCGCCGGCAGAGGCCGGTAGGCCCCGAATAATCTGAACTCCGCAGCGAGGCCGTCTTTGCCGGCCGCCTCCGCCATGCGCCTCAGTTTCACCGGCAGCGTAGTCTCCCCGCCGTCGTGGGTGCGCAGCGCCCAGATCGATTGCCGCGCGTCGTCCAGCCCCTCGCGCACGTAAGTGCGCGTCTGGTCCAGCTGCTCGACGGCAGCGTCGACCTTGCGCAGCCGCAGCAGCTCGGCCAGAACCTCCAGCTGCACCGAGATGCCCGCATAGCCCTGGGCGAGCGTGTCGTGAATCTCGCGCGCAATCCGGATGCGTTCGCCCAGCACCGCCCTGAATTCACGCTCCGCCAGACGCACCCGGCCCTTCACCAGCAACACAATCGCTGCCGCCACCGTGGCCAGCAGCAAGGCATAAAACCAGAGCGTCTGAACAAAACGCGGCTCCAGTTCGAATTGGATGGCCGCGCCTGCCGTGTTCCAGACGCCGTCATTGTTCGCCGCCTGCACCCGGAACATGTAGCGGCCTGGCGGGATGTTCGTATAGTAGGCTACGCGCCGCGCGCCGGCATCGGTCCAGGCGTGGTCGAAGCCTTCGAGGATGTAGCGATAGCGCACCTTCTGCGGCGCAACGAAACTCAGTCCCGCGTACTCGAACTGGAAGTGCACGTGTCCCGCGGCTACCTTCAGCGCGCGGCCGCCCTGCAGCGGCTCATCCACGTCGTCCACCGAAAATCGCTCGAGCGCGACCGGTGGAGGAAGCGTGTTGACAGGAAATTGTTCGGGATTCACTTCCACCAGTCCCTTGGGCGTAGCGAACCACAGGCGGCCGTCGCGCGACCTCCAGGCCGAGGGATGGCTGTTCGTGGCCGTCTCCCGGCTGGGCAGACCATCGGCTGTCCCGAATTCCATCCAGTGCGTGCATGTGGCGCCGGAGCTCGTTCCGCTCATCCCGCCGTAGTCGCACCGGGCGATCCCATTGTCCGTGGCAAACCACAGATGTCCCGCGCCGTCGTCGAGAAGGGCGTGGATCGTGGTGTGATCGAGGCTGTTGCCGGTAGCCGCCGAAAACCGTTGTCCGTTCCACAGGTCCCAGCCGTGATCCTGAGTGCCGATCAGCATGGTTCCGTCGGCCCGCGGCAGCAGCGCGGTGACTACGTTGCTGGAGAGGCCATCGGCTGTGGTGAAGTTGTCGATCCTGCCGCCGTGCAGCCGCGAAAGCCCGGCGAGGGTCGCAACCCACAAATTGCCGCGCGCATCGCGGGCCATCGCGCCCACCAGGTCATTGCCCAGGCCGCTTGCCTGGGTATAAGTAACGATCTGCGCGGCCGAACCGCTCCCCCGGGTTTCCCCGCTGACCCAGTGCGCCAATCCATGCCGGGTGCCGATCCACAACGATCCGTCCTTGTCGATCAGCAGCGAGCGGATGAAGTCGTCCGGTAATCCGTCGGCCGAAGTAAAAGTCGTCACGCGGTTTGCGCGAATGCGATTGAGGCCATCCGGCGTGCCCACCCAGATGTCGCCATTGGCCGCGGCCGCCAGCGAAAGCACCACGTCGCTGGCCAGACCATCGCTCACGGACCAGCTGCGTACCGCGGGCGTCCCACTCCCGCTCATGCGCAGAGCGTTCAGGCCGTCTTCCTGCGTCCCAACCCAGATCGTGCCGGCGACGCCCTCGACCACCGCGGTCGTTGCGTCGGAGGACAATCCCTGGCGCGCGCCCAGCGTGCGAAAACGCGAATCGCGCAGGATGTGGAGCCCGTCATTTTCCGTCCCGACCCACAGGTCGCCTTCGCGGTCTTCCAGCAGCGTCAGGATGGAGGCCGTCGCCAGAGGATCGTTAATCGGAAAGCGCTCGAGCCTCCCTTGCACCCACCGCACCAGGCCGGCGTTCGTCCCGATCCACAGCGCGTCTTCGCGGTCGGCGAATACCGATTGAATCCGGCTGCCGGGAAGCTGTTCTCCCGTTGCCAGCGAGATCGACTTCTCCCGGCCCTTCGTTTCCAAAAACAAATGCACGGCGCTTTTGCCGGCTTCAACGCGAGTGCCGTCCGGCAACCGGACGGGGAAAGCTGTGTTTCCATACGCTCCGCCCTGCCACACACCAGGCGGATGCGGCACGATATCCCCGCTCTTCGCCGAGAGGAATCGATCTCCACTCCGCTGCGCAACCCCCAGGTCGGTCCACACCCACAGAACTCCGTCCGCAGACTCTGCCAGCGCCTGGATTACGTTGCCGGGCAACCCGTTCTGCGTGGTGTACGCGGTGACGCTCCCGTCCTTCCACCGTGCCAGCCCTTCGCTGGTGCCGATCCAGAGCGCTCCGTCGCTCGCTTCGAGCAGGCAGCGGACATCGTTGCCCGGCAGTCCGGGATGCGAGTTGTGGTCGAAGACCTCGAATCCGCTGCCGTCAAAGCGCGCCAGCCCGGCCTCGGTACCCACCCACAGGAATCCGTCGCGCGTTTGCAGCAGCGCCTGCACGGAGTTCTGCGGCAGCCCGCTCTCCATAGCCCAGGCCTGCCGGCCGTAACGGTCAAGAGGCGTCGAAGGCTGAAGCGCATTCGCTGAAGCGCACACCAGCAACGAGGCAGCAATCAGGCTGCGGATCACGGCCGAATTCAGGACACGCGCCGCTGCGACCCCGCAACACGTGCCCGATTTCGGGAGAGAACCCAGCGCCATTCGCTTATCGGCTGAAGTG
Source organism: Acidobacteriaceae bacterium (assembly GCA_035505395.1). GTDB lineage: Bacteria > Acidobacteriota > Terriglobia > Terriglobales > Acidobacteriaceae > Palsa-343. The sequence continues at coordinate 3,280 of DATJQW010000016.1, read as the reverse complement.
CACGTAACGGCGGCCCACATAAAGCCGGAACCCGCCGGCAGCGTCATCGGCCACCTGCAGAGGACGAGGTCGCTTCATCGCTTCGTCCGTCGCCGAGTCCACCCTGAACACATCGGCGCCGCCAAGATCCGTCACCACAAACCTGCCGCCCCCCACGAATCCGATTCCATAGGCGCCCGCCGCCAGGTGCTTTCCTTCGACCTTCAGGGGAACCTCCGTGATCAGGTAGCCCTGGTACTTTGCCGCAACATCGGTGGAGTAGCCGCCGGTATCAACCAGGCTGGCCAGCACATAGTGCCCGTCGGCAAATCTGACCCCGCCGGAATTGCGCAGCTGCGCCGGAGCCGTCTGGCCGCAATAATAAACCGTGGCCGGAAACAGCTTCGCCAGATCCGCCGGCGCCAGCACTTTGTTGCCGGCGGCCTGGGCCATCAGCGCACCCGACACGGCCAGCACCGGCAGCAGGATTGTGCCGGACAGCACCCTCCTCATTCGCCACAGACGCATCCCGCTCCTCCTTTTCCCGTTGCGCTAGGGAGTATAAAGCATGTTCCATCCCCTGGAGTGCTGTCCTGTCATGCCCAATTTGCACGCCGATGCGCGTCGGCGTCGCTCTGGTGAACATGCTGAGCCCAGGACGCCTCGCCGCCGAACGCGGACGGTACGCCAGCTTTGCTTGCGGGAGTCTCTTTCATCCAGCGACAATACCGTCGCAGGAAAATCAGAGTATGCAGACGCGACGCGATTTCCTGAAGCTGGCCGCCATGTTGTCCGGAGCGTCGGCCGTATCGGGATTGGTTCCAGACTCGATTCAGCGGGCCTATGCGATTCAGCCCGAGCCCGGCTCCACGTTTCTCGATGCCGAGCACATCGTGATCCTGATGCAGGAGAATCGCTCCTTCGACCACGCGTTCGGCACACTGCGCGGCGTCCGCGGCTTCAACGATCCCCGAGCGATCCGCCTTCCGAACGGGAATTCGGTCTTCGTTCAGACCGGCCACGCCGGCGAATCCTATGCCCCCTGGCGCCTCGACATCAAAGACACACGCATTACCTGGATGGGCTCGCTGCCCCATTCGCGCAACAGCCAGGTGGACGCGTGGAATGAAGGCCGGCACGACGCCTGGATCGACGCCAAGCGCTCCGGAGAAACTGCCTATGCGGATGTACCCATGACCATGGGCCATTACACCCGCGAAGATTTGCCCTTCTACTACGCGCTCGCTGACGCCTTCACCGTCTGCGACCAGCACTATTGCGCCGTCATGACCAGCACTTCTCCCAATCGCTGCTTTCTGTGGACCGGTACCATCCGCGACCGCCAAAGCGTCGATTCGCGCGTCTTCATGCGCAACGAAGAGATTGATGATGGCGGCATGACCTGGAAGACATTTCCCGAACGGCTGCAGGAAGCCGGCATCTCCTGGAAGTCCTACCAGAACGAGCTCACCCGCTCTCCGCTCTGGGGCGACGCGGACTCCTGGCTTTCGAACTTCGGCGACAACATCCTCGAGTGCTTCGCCGCGTATAACGTCGAGGCCTATCCCGGATTCGCCGCGGCCGCTGAGCGCTGGATCGCGGAGTCAACGGAAGAAATGCGCAAGCTTGAGGCCGGCATCGCCGCCGAGACCGATCCATCCGCAGCAGCGCAGCTGCGCCGCCGCCTGAGCCGGGAACAAAGCCGCGTCGAGAGTTTCCGGACTGCTCTGGGACAATGCGGCGAGCCGCGCTACCAGCAGCTCACCGAACAGCAGCGCGCGCTGTTCCACGCCGCGTTCGTGACCAACAGCGGCGATCCTGATTACCACGCACTCAGCGAATTGCAGTTCGACGATGCGGGTACCCCTCGCACCATGAAGGTCCCCAGGGGCGACATCTTCCATCAGTTCCGTGAAGACGCCGAACAGGGTAGCCTCCCCACCGTCTCCTGGCTCACAGCTCCCGAGAACTTTTCCGATCATCCCACCTCCCCCTGGTACGGTGCCTGGTATGTTTCCGAAGTAATGGACATCCTGACCAGGAACCCCGAGGTCTGGAAGAAAACGATCTTTATCCTCACCTACGACGAGAACGACGGCTACTTCGACCATGCGCCTTCCTTCGTCGCGGCCGATCCCAGGCGGCCGGAGACGGGCGGCGCGTCGCCGGGAATCGATACGGGTATCGAATACACCTGGGTGGAAGACGAGCTGGCTCAGGGAGTGGCGAGAGATGAAGCGCGCACGGGACCCATCGGCATGGGCTTCCGGGTTCCCATGATCATCGCTTCTCCGTGGACGCGCGGCGGGTGGGTGAACTCGCAACTCTGCGACCATACATCCACGCTGATATTTCTCGAGAGCTTCATCGAGAAGAAGTACGGCAAAACGGTAAAGGAGGAAAACATCAGCGCCTGGCGCCGTGCCGTGGCGGGCGATCTGACTTCAGCGTTCCGGCGCTACGACAGCAAGCAGCCCGATCTCGATTTTCTAAGCCGCGACAGGTTCGTGATTGGCATCGAGCAGGCACGCTACAGAGAGATTCCGTCGAACTACAGGAAGCTGGCCGCCCCCGAGATCCAGGACATTAATCGCGCCCCGCAACGATCTTCGTTCACCTCCCATCAGGAACCGGGAACGAGACCGTCCTGCGCTCTCCCCTACGAGCTCTATGCAGAGGGCGGCCTCAGCCAGGATGCAGCCCATTTCGAGTTGCGATTGACGGCAGGGAATATGGTCCACGCAGACAATGCCGCAGGTGCGCCGTTCAACGTCTATCTGCGCAATCTGAAGGAGCCCTCCACAGGTGGATTCCAGTCCGCTACCTATGCAGTCAGGGCCGGTGACACACTGCAGCCCCGGTTTCCTCTGTCGCTGTTTGGCGATGCAGGGTATTCGATCGAGGTGCATGCGCCCAACGGGTTCTATCGCTCGTTCACCGGCGCTTCCGGCTCCCCACACCTGAAAATCCAGACCGAGTACGAACGGAAAGACGCCAGGCTGACCGGGAACATCGTCGTTCACGTGCAGAACACGGGTGCGAAGGCCGTAAGCGTCGCCGTCGAAGAAGCTTCTTACAGAACGGGCATGCACCGAAAGACCCTGGCCCCGAATCGCACCTGGTCCCGTCGTCTGCACCTGAAGGACAGCCACGGCTGGTACGACTTTACTGTCAGGACAGATGACACAGAGGCGCATTACGCCGGTCGAGTCGAAACCGGGCGGCCAGGTATCAGTGATCCGTTAATCGCTGGCAATGCCTTGAGGAGCTGGAGCTTCAGGGGAACTCGGGATTTGTGAGC
>DATJQW010000015.1:0-29906 GCA_035505395.1 Acidobacteriaceae bacterium | reverse complement strand
CAAGGGCAAGGTGATTTCGACGGCGCAGGATGTGCTGGAGGAGCTGGCGGAGCATCATGCAGCGCCGCGGCTGGTGCTGGAGTTCCGGCAACTGGCGAAGCTGAAGTCGAACTACGCCGATTCCCTGCCCCTGCTGTGCGACAGCGAGGGGCGCGTGCACACGACGTTCAACCAGGTGGGCACGGCGACGGGGCGGCTGTCGTCGACGAATCCGAATCTGCAGAATATTCCGATCAAAACGGAGCTGGGGCGGGAGATACGCGCGGCGTTTGTGGCGCCGCCGGGATGCGTGCTGTTTTCGGCGGATTATTCGCAGATCGAGTTGCGGCTGCTGGCGCACTTTTCGGCCGATCCGCTGCTGATGCGGGCGTATCAGACGGGCGAGGACATTCACACGCTGACGGCGGCGGAAGTGTTCGGCGTGGCGGCGGAGACGATGGACCCGACGACGCGGAATCGGGCCAAGGCGGTGAACTTCGGGATCGTGTACGGGATTTCGCCGTTCGGGCTGGCGGCGCAGCTGGGCATCGAGCAGAACGAGGCGCGGCTGTACATCGAAAAATATTTTGCGCGATACCAGGGCGTGCGGCAGTATATCGACCGGATGCTGGAGGAGACGCGGCGGGAGCAGAAGGTGCGGACGCTGTTCGGGCGGATCCGGCCGATTCCGGATATCCAGAGCCGGAATGCGAATCAGCGGGGATTCGCGGAGCGGACGGCGATCAACACACCGCTGCAGGGAACGGCGGCGGATTTGATCAAGCTGGCGATGATTCGCATCGACGAGCGGCTGACGAACGAGAAGCTGAAGACGCGGATGACGCTGCAGGTGCACGACGAGCTGGTCTTCGACGTGCCGAAGGATGAAGTGGAGCACGTGCGGGAGATGGTGCAGCACGAGATGGAGCACGTGATTGAATTGAGCGTGCCGCTGGTGGCGGATGTGGGGGTGGGGGGAAACTGGCGGGATCTGGAGTGAAGCAGCGGTCAGCTAAGAAACGGTTAGCTGAAAAGCGGTTGGCGGTAGGGCGGGTAGCTAAGGAGCGGTTAGCTGAGCGGCCGTCGGAGCAGGTTACTTTCCGCTGAAAAATGAAGGGGCTCCACGCGGCTTAGCTGGGTCCTCGGCCTGGACTGAACAGGCTTCCTGACAAAGGGTGCAATGCGGCAATGCCGGAGATCGGCTCGGAAGAGCGGGCCGAGCGACCCGTTGGCCGCGCGAACGACCGACGAGCCGTTCCAATGCAGGAGGCAGGCCCATGGACGGAAAACCGTCGTGGACACGAATCGCCATAACATTGGCCATTGACTGGCGCTTTGTTATGGCGATCGTGATCCTCGTGGTCTTTTTGCTGCTGATGAAGTAGCACCAACCTCCCGGGAGGGCGCACCCCTTCCGGGAGCTACTTCGCGACTAGTATAGCGCCGGCCGGAACGGCGGCAATGGATTTGGTGAGGTGCGGCGCCGGACCGTCCAAAAATGGGACGACATCTAAGCGCCGAGTTCGCCGCGGATGGCTTCGGCGATGCGGTCGGCGTGGCGGCGCATGGCTTCTTCCGATTCGGCTTCGATCATGACGCGGGCGAGGGCCTCGGTGCCGGAGTAGCGGACGACGACGCGGCCGCTGGCGGCCAGTTCCTGCTCGGCCGCGCGAATTGTATCGGCGACGGTGGCAATTTGATCGAGCGGCTTTTTCTCGCGCACGCGCACGTTGACGATCACCTGCGGAAAGACCTTGAGGTCGGCGATCAGCTCATACAGAGCGCGGCCGGAGCGGCGGATGACGTCGAGAACGACCAAGGCGGTCAGCAGCCCGTCGCCGGTGGTGGCGAGATGGGGAAAAAGGATGTGGCCGGACTGCTCGCCGCCGAGAGCAGCCTGCTCCTGCTGCATGCGCTCCAGCACGTACTTGTCGCCCACCGGAGCGCGCAGCATGCGGATGCCGTCGCGATGCAGCGCCGCTTCGAGGCCCATGTTCGACATGGTGGTGGCGACAACGGTGTCGTTGCGCAGCAGACCGCGCTGCTTCAGATCGCGCGCCGCCAGCAGCATAATGGCGTCGCCATTCACGACTTTGCCGTTCGCGTCGGCGAAGAGCGCGCGGTCTGCGTCGCCATCGAAGGTCACACCCAGATCCGCGCCCAGCGATTTCGTTTCCGCGGCGACCACCTCGGGATGCAGGGCGCCGCAGTTGGCGTTGATGTTGTGCCCATCGGGAGAGGTATGGGTGAGGTGAATCGTGCCGCCGAGATGGCCGAAGAGCTCGGGGGCGATGGCCGATGCGGCGCCATTGGCGCAGTCGAGGACGACGCGAAGGCCGTTGAGGCGGAGGCCGGAAACAGCAGAACGCAGGTACTGCTCGTAATCGTGACGATATTTTGGGTTGAGCGCGGGAGCGGCGCCGACAGAGGGCAGATCGAGATTCGCGAGACGGCGGAAGATCTCATCCTCGATGCGGAGCTCGGTTTCGTCGGGCAATTTGTAGCCGTCGCTGCCGAAAACCTTGATGCCATTGTCCTGCCAGGGATTGTGAGAGGCGGAGATGACCACACCGGCAGAGAATCCATGTTGACGCGCCAGCCATGCAATGCCGGGCGTGGTGATGACGCCGGCGTTTTCCACGCGGGCGCCGCCGGCCGCCAGACCGGCAGCGATGGCCGCCGCAATCCACTCGCTGGACTCACGCGTGTCCATGCCGAGGCAGACCTCCGGCTGCTGGTGCGATCCGCTGATCTGGTGCGCCAGCGCCAGCCCGGTTGCGTAGATCGTTCTCGCGTCCAGCGGAGCTTCGCCGGCAACGGCTCGGATACCATCGGTCCCAAAAAGCTTTCTCATGATCCCTGACTGTCTTTCTCGATTTGGCTGATACGGCTGCGGATGCGACCTCGGGCCAGCCGTGTCGTCAGCAATTGTCCTTCGGAAACGTCTTCGGTGTCTCTGATGAGAACGCCTTTCTCGTCATACACCAGCGCATATCCGCGGCTGAGAACGGCGAGGGGAGATAAGGCGTCGAGTTCGCGGGCGAATGCCTGCTGCCGCGCACGGTAACTGCCGATGCGCTCACGCTGGGCACGAACCAGGCGCGCGTCGAGCGAGTGCAGGCGCTCCACGGCAGCGCGTGCGCGCCAGGTGACGTCCTGGCGCAGCAACCGCGTGGAGGCGTTTTGCAGCCTGATGGCCAGCGAGCGCCGGTGCTCGCGGCAAAGCGATGCCATGCGCAGGCAGAGCTCGTCGATGCGTTGCTCGCGGCGGCGAAGCTGGTCTCTTTCGCGCATCAGGATCGCTTCCACGCGTACGCGAGCGACGGCATTGGATGCAATCATGAGGCGATAGCGACAGCCGCGCACCAGGCGCTGTTCGAGAATCTGAACGCGCTCGGCTACGTTATGCAGCGCAGCGGTGACAAGCTCGGCGGCGGCGGAAGGCGTGGGCGCGCGCAGATCCGCGGCAAAGTCGGCGATGGTGAAATCGGTTTCGTGGCCGACGGCCGAGATGACGGGCAGCTGCGATGCCGCGATGGCTTCGGCCAGCAGCTCGGTGTTGAACGGGGCCAGGTCTTCGAGTGAGCCGCCGCCGCGGGCGATGACAATGACGTCGACTTCGCGCGTGCGGTTGAAATACGCGATGCCGGCAGCAACTTCGGCAGCGGCCGAGTCGCCCTGCACCACGACCGGATAGAGCAGCACATTCAGGCCGGCGTGGCGGCGATTCACGATGTTGACGAAGTCGCGGATGACGGCGCCGGTGGGCGAGGTGACGATGCCCACGCAGCGGGGAAAGGCGGGCAGAGGCTTCTTGCGGGCGGGGTCGAAGAGGCCGCGCGCCTCCAGCCGCGCCTTGAGCTGCTCGAAGGCGATTTGCAGAGAACCAGCGCCGACCGGCTCCAGAACTTCGGCGACGAGCTGCATCTGTCCGCGCTGCTCGTAGACGGAGACTTTGCCGCGCAGCAGAACGTGCAGGCCGTCGGCGGGGCGAAAGCGAAGCAGCGACGCCTGGCGCCGGAAGAGAACAACGGGCAACTGCGCGTCGCCATCCTTGAGCGTGAAATAGATGTGGCCGGAAGGGGCCGAGCGCAGATTCGAGATTTCACCCTCGACCCACAGGTCGCCATACTCGCGCTCGATATGCACGCGGACCTCAGCGACGAGGTCGCCGACTTTCCAGATGCGGCGCGCGATGGGCGCGTCGAAGGTGAAGCCGAGCTGCGGATCGCGGCTGCGCTGCGGGTTGGCTGAGGTGCCCACTCCTGCTGAGTATAGAACCGTGCGGAGTTGTCATTCGCCGGAAGGATCGTGATAATGGGCCAATCTTCGCTGCCCGAGGTTTGCCCGTGATCCAGCGTTTGTTCCGGCATTTTGCGGTACCGCTCCTTGCACTCACCCTCTTTGCGATTGCCGCCCCGCGGTCTCATGCACAGAGCTTCACGCTGCAGCAGGTGCTGAGCGCGCCGTTCCCGTCGGACATGAAAGCCGCACCGCACGGCGATCGCTTTCTGTGGGTCGCCGACGAGGAAGGCAAACGCAACATCTGGGTTGCGGAGAAAACCGGCTCTGCCTGGGCCGTGCACCGCGTGACCAGCGACGACGCCGACGATGGCATCGAGATCGGCGACATTTCGTGGACGCCGGACGGGGAGCACATCGTGTATGTACGCGGCGGCGATTTCGAATTTCCGGAGCGGCCTTCGCCGAATCCGGATCTTCTGCCGCAGGGCGTGGAGCAGGACATCTATATTGTTTCCGCGCAGGGCGGCGATACGCGGAAGCTGGCGGCGGGGCGGGAGCCGGCGGTATCGCCGGACGGGGCGACGATCGCGTACATCGACGACGATCAGATCTGGACGATGGATGTGCGCGATCCAGCAGCGAAACCGGCGCAGCTTTTTCATGGGCGCGGACGGCCAGGCTCGCTCACGTGGTCGCCAGACGGCAAGTATCTGGCATTCAGCAGCGGGCGGGGCGATCACGGTTTTATCGGGGTCTTTTCGTTTGCCAATCAGAGCCTGAGCTATCTGGATCCATCGACGGAGATCGACCGCGAGCCGGTGTGGTCGCCGGACAGCAGGCAGGTTGCGTTTGTGCGCATTCCGCCGGATACGTCGGGCGTAACGTTCAAGCCGGAGCGAACGGCGCAGCCGTGGTCGATCCGGATTGCCGATGTGTCAACCGGCGAGGGACACGAGATCTGGCGCGCGCACGATGGGCCGGGGAGCGTCTTTCACGGCACGGAATCGGAGGAGCAGCTGTACTGGACGGCGGGCGATCACATCGTTTTCCCGTGGGAGGGCACGGGCTGGCTGCATCTGTATTCGGTATCGACGAGCGGCGGGACCGCGACGGAGCTGACGCCGGGGGATTTTGAGGTCGATTATGTGGCGTTCAGCGGCGATCGGCGCAGCCTGGTTTATTCCTCGAATCAGGACGACATCGACCGGCGGCATCTGTGGCGGGTTGCGGCGGATGGCGGCGGGGCGCCGCGCGAACTGACGCACGGGGAGGGCCTGGAAGTGATTCCGGTGCTGGCGCCGAATGGGACGCTTGCGGTGCTGCGGGCGGATGCGCAGCGGCCGCTGCGTCCGGCGATCGTGGAGAGCGATGGGCAGATGCGCGACATGGCACCGCAGATGATGCCGAAGGATTTCCCGGCAGACAAGCTGGTGACGCCGAAGCAGGTGATTTTCTCGGCAGCGGACGGGATGCAGATCCACGGGCAGCTTTTTCTGCCGGCCGGGGACGAGAGCGGGAAGCATCCGGCGGTGGTGTTTTTCCATGGCGGATCGCGGCGGCAGATGCTGCTGGGCTTCCACTACATGGAGTACTACTCGAACGCTTACGCGATGAACGAGTATCTGGCGAGCCTTGGCTACGTGGTGCTCAGCGTGAATTACCGCAGCGGCATCGGCTACGGGCTGGATTTTCGCGAGGCGCTGAACTACGGCGCGGCGGGCGCCAGCGAGTTTAACGATGTGGAGGGCGCGGGTGTGTATCTGCGCGGGCGCAGCGACGTGGACGGCGCGCACATCGGCGTGTGGGGCGGGAGCTACGGCGGATATCTGACGGCGATGGCGCTGGCGCGGGCGTCGGATTTGTTTGCGGCGGGCGTGGATCTGCACGGCGTCCACGACTGGAACCTGGAGCTGCAGAACTGGGGCTCTTACAATCCGAATGCCGATCCGAACGCGGCGCGGATTGCGTGGGAGTCGTCGCCGCTGGCGTCGGTGAAGACGTGGAAGTCGCCGGTGCTGCTGATCCAGGGCGACGACGATCGCAACGTGCAGTTCTCCAATACGGTGCGGCTGGCGGCAGCGCTGCGCGCGCAGGGCACGCCGTTTGAGGAGCACGTGTTTCCCGACGAGATTCACGATTTTCTGCTGCATCGTGACTGGATCACGGCGTACACGCTGGGATCGGAATTCTTCAACCGGTACCTGAAGGGGACGCCTGCAACTCAGTGAAAATCGTGGGAGCGGACGTCGACGGCCTGGCTGGAGAGGGGTGTGAGGCGCACGGCTTTGACGTGAACGACGCTGTCCTGGTTCTGGAGCGGGCCTTCGACCAGCAGGAAGCGGGAGCGCGTGACCACGATCTGGTTGCGCTCGTACATATCGGGGGTGACGATCACGTTGGCGATGCCGGTTTCGTCTTCCATGGAGAGAAAGACGAAGCCTTTGGCGGTGCCTGGGCGCTGGCGGGCGATGATGCAGCCGGCAGCGCGGACATATTCGCCGTCGCGGCGGGTGCGCAGTTCCTCGGCGGTAAGAACATTCTGGCGGCGCAGGGCGGCGCGGCGGTAGCACATGGGATGTTTGCCGGTGGTGAGGCCGGTGCCTGCGTAGTCGGCGACTAATCTTTCTTCGGGCGTCATTTGCGCGAGGGGTGAGAGCTCGGGCGGGTCGGCGAGGAGGGCTCCGGAGTGGGCGAGGAGCGGGCCTTCGGGTTTGCCGGCGCGCTCCACCTGCCAGAGCGCATCGCGGCGATGTCCAATGCCGGCGACGTGATTCAGCGCACCGATGTTCGCGAGGAGGGTCATCTCTTTGCGATTGAGGGCAGGCACGCGCAGGGCGAGATCGTCGGCGGAGCGGAAGGGGCCTCGGACGCGGCGCTCCGCCGCGATGGCTTCACCGACGTGCTTACGCAGGCCGCGCGCGTAGCCGAGGCCGAGGCGGAGGGCTTTCTCAGAGCGCAGAGCACAGAGCTCAGAGCTCAGTCGTGCTTCGCACGATCCCACATCTGCCGGAACCGGGCCGATGTGGGGCACCCGGGACAAAGACCGTCCCTCAGCGGCTAAAGCCGCTTCATTTTCGCGACTATTACGGCACGACTGAAGCCGTGCCCCTTCAATGCTCTCTTCGTGCTCGAGGGTGCAGGGCCAATCGGAGACCTGGATGTCGATGGGGCGGACCTTGAGACCGTGGCGCTGGGCATCCTTGACCAGCACTGCGGGCGAATAAAAACCCATCGGCTGGTTGTTGAGGATCGCGGCGGTAAAAGCAGCCAGGTATTTCACTTTGAAGTACGCCGAAGCGTAAGCGATGAGGGCGAAGCTGGCCGCGTGCGACTCGGGAAATCCGTAAAGCGCGAAGGAACTGATGGCCTGGACGATTTCGTCCTGCGTGGCGGGGGCGAGGCCGTTTTCGGTCATGCCGCGGCGCAGCTTGCCCTCGAGATCTTTCATGCGCTGCCAGGATCGGCGCATGCCCACGGCGCGGCGCAGCTCTTCGGCTTCGGCGCCGGTGAAGTTGGCGACGGTCATGGCCATGCGCAGCAGCTGCTCCTGAAAGAGCGGGACGCCGAGGGTGCGCTTTAGTACCGGCTCGAGCGATGGGTGCGGATAGGTGATGGCTTCCTTCTTCTGCCTGCGGCGCATGTAGGGATGCATCATTTTGCCGACGATGGGGCCAGGGCGGATGATAGCCACCTGCACGACGAGATCGTAGAAACGCTCGGGATAATTGCGCGGCAGCGAGGCCATCTGCGCGCGGCTCTCGATCTGGAACATGCCGACGGTGTCGGCCTGCTGCAGAACCTTGTAGACATCGGGATCTTCGGGGAGCTGCGCGAGGTCGACCGGCTCGCCGTAATGCTGGGGGATCAGCGTGAGGCAGTCCTTGAGCACGGCCATCATGCCGAGGCCGAGCAGATCGACCTTGACGATGCCGAGGTCGGCGCAATCTTCCTTGTCCCACTGCACGACGGTGCGGCCAGGCATGGAGGCGCGCTCCAGAGGAACGACCTGATTGAGCTGGCCCTGGCAGATGACCATGCCGCCGGAGTGCTGGCCCAGATGGCGCGGGAGATCCTGCAGGCGCACGCAGAGGTCGAGATACCTGGCGATGCGCGGATGCTGCACGTCGAAGCCGGCATTGCGGAAGGAGTTGGCCATGGTGTCGTTTTCCCCCCGCCACTCCCATTGACTGACCAGGCTGGTGAGGCGGCCGAGCGATTCCGCGTCGAAGCCGAGGGCCTTGCCGGTTTCGCGGGCAGCGGACTTGCCGCGATAGGTGATGACGTTGGCGGTCATGGCCGCGCCCAGCTCGCCGTAGCGCTGGTAGACATACTGGATGGCCTGCTCGCGCATGTCCTCGGAGGGCAGATCGAGATCGATGTCGGGCCACTCGCCGCGGTTCTCGCTGAGGAAGCGCTCGAAGAGCAGCTCCATGCCGACGGGATCGATGGCGGTGATTTCGAGCGCGTAGCAGACGGCGGAGTTGGCGGCGCTGCCGCGTCCCTGGATGAGGACGCCGTTGCGCTTGCAGTACTGCACGATGTCCCAGACGATGAGGAAGTATCCGGCAAAGCCGAGTTTGGCGATCAGGGCCAGTTCGTGGTCGACCTGTTTGCGGGCGCGGGCGAGGAGATTGCGGTCGGATTTCGCTCCATAACGGAGACGAACGCCTTCGTCGACGCGCTTGCGCAGAAAGCTGTCCATGGTTTCGCCGTCGGGCACGGGGTAGCGGGGGAATTCGTAGCCGAGGTCGGCGAGCTGGAACTGGAGACGCTGGGAGATTTCCGTGGTGGCAGCGATGGCGCCGGGAAGGTCGCGGAAGAGCCCCTGCATCTCCGCGGCGCTGCGCAGGGCGCGCTGGGAATTGAGGGCGAGCAGGCGGCCGGCATGGTCCAGATCGACGTGGTGACGGATGGCGGTGAAGAGGTCGAGGACCTCGCGATCGGCAGCGCGGGCATAGCGCACGCCGTTGGTGGCGACCACGGGCAAACGCAGCGAGCGCGCGATGCGCAGCGCGGCCTGGTTGCGGGCTTCCTCTTCGCGCTCCTGGTGGCGCTGCAGCTCGACATAGACATTCTCGCGGCCGAAGAGGCGGATGAGGTCCTCGACGACCGCGCGCCCCGCAACTTCGCCACCGCTCGAGAGTGCCGAAGCCAGCGGACCTTCATCGCCGCCGGTGAGACAGATGAGACCGCCGGCGTACTGCTCCAGATCGTCGCGCGTGGCCGCGCCTTCCGCCTTGCTTTTCTCGCGCATCTTGAACTGCGTGATGAGCCGGCAGAGATTCTGATAGCCGGCGCGCGAGGTACAGAGCAGCGGCAAACGAGCCGGCTCCGGCGGGTGCTGATGCGGGAGCCATGCAGCCGGGGTGAGGCGCGCGCCGAAGGCTGCGGCAGCGACTTCCGCTCCAACATGGGCGCGGAGGCTGTTGCGCTGCGCGCTCGAATGCATGCGCGCGGAGCCGTAGACGCCGTTGCGATCGAGCAGCGCCAGGGAAGGCATTTCCAGCTCCACGGCGCGCTCGATCAGATCATCGGGGAGCGAAGCGCCTTCAAGAAAACTGAAGGCGCTGGCGGCATGCAGCTCGACGTAGCTAGTCATAGAGCGCCTCGATGCGCCAGTCGTCCCGCATGGGATGACGCGCGACGCAGCAGCAGAGGGTCTCTTGCCCGGAACGGGCGATGAGATCCCACTTCTCGATGGACCACAGCTCCGCGCCCCACCAGTTGCCGGAGGAAAACCATGGGCCGAAGGCCTGCTCCACGGTATAGCGCTTTTCGCGGAAGACAAACGAGACGAGCCGGCGCTGGCGCAGGGTGACAGAGACCGGTTCCGGCGGACGCAGACGGCGCACCGCGGTGTGCGAACGGCCTCGCGGAGCGCGAATGGCGGAGGGCTGCGGCACGGAGAACGGGGCAACGATGAATGCATCGGACTGATGCGTGTCCTCGAGAACGGCTCGCCCGGCGCGGCTTTCGCCGACCACGGAACGGATGCGGGCCATGGTCACGTCGAGGCGCGAGGGCTCCGGCAACTGCGGAGTGAAGAGGCCCATCTGGACCCGGCTGGTGCTGCCCGGCTCCGCGCTCAGCGTGACGGCAACAATGGCGGCCGGAGGCGGATGCGCCTGCAGGTCGAGATGCAGGAGCTTCAGCCAGAGGCGGCGGTCGTTGCCGGGCAGCGCCGGGCGCACGGTGCGGCTGTGCGTGCCGCCGCCTTCGAGGGCCAGCTCCACAGTGACCGAGGCCAGCGCCAGAATGTGCGCCGTGGCGCGGGCGATGAGGTGGTCCAGCAGAACGCCGAGCACGAAGAGCAGCGAGTCGAGCAGCTCGACTGGGGAATCCAGATCCATCCGCTCTTCCAAAGCGAAAGGCGGATCGGCGGGGACCAAGAGGCGCGGGGCTTCTCCGCGAGCCAGTTGGCGCAGGCGCCGGCCCTCCTGGCCCAGGCGCGCGGTCAGCTCCTTCTCGGGCAGTTCGCCCAGAGCGCCCAGCGTGGCGATGCCCCAGCGCGAGAAGGTCTCCGCGTGCTCCGGCGTGAGGTCGAGGACCTCCAGCGGCAGACGGGCCAGTGCAGCGGCTTCCTCACCGGCGGGAATGACCGCGATGCGGACGGGAAGGCTGCGCGCCATGCAGATGGCCGCATGAACATTGGCACTGATGACAACCGAGGCCTGGATGCCGAGAATGCGGGCAGCGTGCAACAGCTTCTGCCCCAGCTTCTCAGGCGGTCCAAAGAGTTTTTCTGTGCCCGCGATATCGAGAATGGCGCAGAAAGAGGTGCCGCTGCTGCAATCTTCCACGCGCGGCGAAAATTGCGCGGCGGCCTGCAGCAGGGCGGAACGGGCGCCGGCTTCTTCGGCCGCCGAACGCGGCAACAGAACCACCTCGGGGAAAACGTCCAGCTCGGCGCGCGTCATGCCGGCGGCAACACCCTGGGCGCGCGCTCGCGCGTTGATCGAGCAGACCAGCTGACGCGGCGGCTCGCCTTCGAGGACGGCAACGGCGCTTTGGCGCAGCGTGGGACGCAGGCGCAGCATGGCCTGGGCGGGAAATTCGCGCGCGTAGAGGCAGGCATAGAGCTGGGGCTGCATCAGCGGCCTCCCCAGGCAGTGCGGCTCTGCCAGCGAACGCTGCGCTCGGGCCCGTAATTGCTTTGGGGCGGTTTGCGGGAGAATTCCCGGGCGAAGCGCTCCCGGGCAATCTCCACGCAATACTCTGCGCCGGTGAAAACCGCGACGCCTTCTGAGAGAACGGGACCGGCTTCGCAGTGCAGCACCACTCCGGCGCTGCTTTTGGTGCAGGCCTGCTGGGTGAGCAGGAGCACGCTGGCCTGGGTGCGCTCCGCGGCGGCGCGGTAGCGGAACCAGGTGGCGAGAGGCACGCGCAGGGCGAATTCCGGCACGACGGAGGCCATATCGAGGACGATGGCGCTGAAGCCGCCGGCCTGGAGCAGGAGATCGGCAACGCGCAGCGCCTGATCCAGGCGCGAGTACGGCTTGCGGAGACGAAGAAGACGCGGCGCGGAATCAGGGCTCAGAGCACAGAGCGCAGAGCTCGGTCGAATTTCGTGCGCTCCCACATCTGCCAACACCGGGCAGATGTGGGGCACCCGGCAGGCGTCGACAGGTTCGAGGGAGATGACTTCCCTGCTCCTGCGGCGAATGGTTGGCTGCGGCTCGGCGCAGCGCGGGGCGAAGCTCTCGCGGACGGCCAGGGGGCGCTTCGCGGCGAAGCTCTCGCGGACGGCTCTTTCGCTCGCGGACGGATTCTCTTCGAATCCCGGCAGCGCGAGTTGCCGCGGCGATTCTCCGCAGCGGATCCAGAGCAGGCGTTCGAGGTCGACGCCAACGGCTGCAGCCGATTCCGGATCGAAGGCGTCGGAGACGTCGACCCAGGCGCAGACGCGGCCCGCGCCGGTGAGCTCCGCAACGAACGATAACGCCAGCGAGGTGCGGCCCGAGCACTCCGGACCGGTCAGCTCGCTGATCGCACCCGTGGGCAGGCCACCGCCCAGCCGCTCATCGAGCGCAGCAATGCCCGTGGACGCGGTGGGGCGAACGATCCGCGGGGCGGGAGTGAGCGCAGAGGGAATGCGGGAGGCCAGGGCAGATTCGATTTGAAGGCGGAGCAGGTGGACCGAAGACATAACGACCTGAATTTCTCTTTGCTTCTATCTTCGCCTTATTTTCGCCCCTGCAGAGAGCGGCTGCAAGCGGAAGAAATCCACAGGAAGAATGAGCAGCCGAAGCGCCCGCTCGCCCCCCCTCTCTCCGCCAGCCGCGAGGGAAAAATGCTATAGCATCGCTCCAGTGCTCACGCTTGAAACTCCCGTTCAGTTCGTCAGGGGCATCGGCCCGGCGATTGCCAAAACGCTGGCAGAAAAGGGCATAGTCACGGTCGAGGATCTGCTGCTGCACCTGCCTTTCCGGTACGAGGACCGGCTGAATCCGCGAGCGCTGAACGAGCTGAAGGCCGGCGAAACCGCCAGCGTGATCGCCGAGGTGCGCGGGGCGGCACTGCTGCGGACGCGGCGCATGCCCATCTTCGAGATGACCGTGGGGCAGGGCCTGACCGCAATGAAGTGCCTGTGGTTCCATGGGACCTACCTCGAAGGGAAGTTCAAACCCGGGCAGATGGTGGCTCTGTTCGGGAAGGTCGAAGCATCTCGTTCAGGCCGTGGATTCAAGATGATCCAGCCGCAATTTGAAGTTCTGCCTGATGGCAGCGATGACGCTCTGGACCGGATTTTAGAAGTGGGACGGATCACGCCGGTGTACGAATCGCTGGGAGGGAGCCGGCTGGCTTCGCGATGGATCCGGCGGACGATCTGGAACGTGCTGGAGGAGATTGGGGAGAATATGCCGGAGACGCTGCCGGGGAAGCTGCCGGAGTCGATTTTGCGGCGGCTGGATTTGCCCAGCCGGCAGGAGGCGTTGCGGGGGGTGCACTTCCCTGCTGCGGGGACATCGATGACGCAATTGCAGGCGGCTGGGACGCCAGCGCACCGGAGGCTGATTTTCGAAGAGCTGTTTTACCTGGAACTGGGGTTGGAGGTGAAGCGGCGGCGATTCCAGGAGAAGACGGGCATCGCGTTCGAGACCAGCGAGAAGGCGCGCGCGGCGCTGCGGGAGATTCTGCCCTACCATCCGACTGGCGCGCAGAAGCGGGTGCTGGGCGAGATTGCCGGGGACATGCGGAGGCCGGCGCCGATGCGGCGGCTGCTGCAGGGCGATGTGGGATCGGGCAAGACGATCGTGGCGCTGCAGGCGATGCTGATCGCGATTGAGAACGGCTATCAGGCCGCACTGATGGCGCCGACAGAGATTCTGGCAACGCAGCATTATTTGTCGGCGCGGCGGATCCTGGAGAAATCGTCGCGGCGATATCGGATTACTTTGCTGACCGGATCGCTGGACGATGACCTGAAGCGGCTGGCGCGGCGGCGGATTACGCAGGGCGAGACGGACCTGGTGATCGGGACGCATGCGCTGATTGAAGAGAAGGTGGAGTTTGCGAAGCTGGGACTGGTGGTGGTGGACGAGCAGCATCGGTTTGGGGTGCTACAGCGGTTCCGGCTGATGAAAAAGGATGGCGGCGAGCCGGATGTGCTGGTGATGACAGCGACGCCGATTCCAAGAACGCTGGCGTTGTCGCTCTACGGGGACCTGGACCTGAGCGTTCTGGACGAGATGCCGCCGGGACGCACGCCGATCAGGACCTCTCAGGTTTCGGACGATCGATCGGACGAGGTCTGGAGCTTCGTTCGCAAGCAGGCCGGCAAGGGACACCAGGCTTACGTCGTCTATCCCGTCATCGAGGGCCCAAGAGACGATCAGCCCGAGCTGGATTTCGCGCCGCCGGAAGAGGTCGAAGAACCGAAGCGCGAAAAGAAGCCGGCGAAGAGCGCGAAAGCGGAGACACTGTTTGCGAAGTCCGCGCCGAAACTGGCTCTGAAGTCCGCCACGGAGATGTACGAGCGGCTGCGCACGCAGGAGCTGGCCGGGTTGCGGGTGGGACTGCTGCACGGCCGGCTGGATGCTGACGAGAAGGAAGTGGTGATGCGGCGCTTCCAGCGGGGCGAGACCGACGTGCTGATTGCGACCACGGTGATTGAAGTGGGCGTGGATGTGCCGAACGCAACGGTGATGGTGATCGAGCACGCGGAACGGTTTGGGCTGGCGCAGCTGCATCAGCTGCGCGGACGCGTGGGGCGGGGGGCGGCGAAGTCGACGTGCATCCTGATGACGGGCGGGAAGCTGACAGCCCACGCCGAAGAGCGGCTGGAGGCGATGGTGCGGACGCAGGACGGGTTTGAACTGGCGGAGCTGGACCTGGAGTTGCGCGGGCCAGGCGAGTTCTTCGGAACGCGCCAGGCAGGGATGCCGGATTTCCGGGTGGCGAATCTGGTGCGGGACCGCAAACTGCTGGAACTAGCCAAAGTGGAGGCGGGGCGCTTCGCGCACAGGGACAATCCGGACGCGACGGCAGAAGAGAAGACGATCGTGCGGGAGCGGCTGAAGGCGGCGTGGCAGCGACGGTATGGACTGGCCGAGGCGGGTTAGAAGCGGGGAGCGAGGGTCGCTCCCGGTTCTGATTTGTTACTTCTGAATGGTCGCGCCAGGAATAAGTCGATTCTTCTTATTCGAGCGCCGATACCACCTCAATGCGACGTCGAGATCTGTGAGTGTTACAGCGCTGAGACGATCGCGAGAGAGCTCAATTCTGCAGGAGATTGCCTGGGATTGCGGATGCGATGCCGGCAGCCGCTGTGCGCACATTCCCGCGCTGCTCAGCCGGTGTGCAGCCGCAGGAACAGCGAACGATTAACTCCAGAGGCAGCACAACCCGGCGCCCGGTGGAGGGGAACTCGCGGCGCAGGATCCGCTCAAACAGCAGGTTCGCCGCAACCTCGCCGATTTTGTAGACCGGCTGCCGCACCACGGTGAGGGTGGGCTGCAGGACATCGGCCACGTCGAAGTCATCGAAACCAGCCAGCGCCACCTGTTCGGGAACCTGGACGCGCAGCGCCGTGAGCGCATGCAGCAGATAGCGCATGGTGAGGTTGTTTCCGGCAAAGAGTGCGGTGGGCGGGCGCTTTCCTGCGAACGCTGCCCGCAATGCCGCGACGGCCTGATCCGGCGACTGGCACTCGATGTAGGGTCCCACCGGCAGCGCCGCCCTGGACATCGCCTGCCTGTACCCGGCATAGCGCGCCTTCAGCGTATAGAGCTCGCGATCGATGCCGATGAAGCGGATGTTCCTGTGCCCGTGCCCGATCAGGTGATCCACCGCCATCTTCGCACCTGCCCGGTTGTTCACGAGGACAGAATCGAATCGCGGATCGGCGACGGGCCGGTCCAGAGCGACAATGTGCACTCGCGAGAACATCTCGGCGCGCAAATAGTCGTCGTCGCCCGGGGCGGGAATAATCACCATGCCGTCGATGCGGCGCCGCGCCATCAGGCTGGTCTGTTTCTGCTGGGTATCGTGTTCTTCATCCGACGTGGTCAGGATCACGGAGTAACCGTGGCTTTTGGCTACCGTGGAGATGGCGTGGGCGCAGGTGGCAAAAAACGGATCGTACAAATAGGGAACGATCACAGCAATGGTTTTGGAGTAATCCGAACGGAGAGAGCGGGCCAGTTCATTGGGCTGATAGTCGAGCATGCGGATGGCGCGCTGCACGCGTGCGGCGGTGGGCTCGGCCACCTTCGCGCTCCCGCTCAGCACGCGCGACACCGTCATCTTTCCGACGCCGGCGAGACGCGCGACATCCGCCATGGTCGTGCTGCGCCGCATAGACCCGTGCTTGCCGTCCAATGACCCCATGACTTTGGCAAGCATTATAGACTCCGGCGTCAAGAGCTAAACGCATTAACTAAGCTTTTGCCCGGTACTAATACCCGGAGACCAGTTCCAATGCGGAACCGGGATGCACCCTGCACCGGGGTGTCATCAGCGGAGCAGGCGCTGAAACGGAACCTGACTTACTTCGATTTTGGTCCGAAGTCCGCGACGCCGACCTGCACGATCGTCTTGCTGCCAGCCTCCGGTTTTACCGGCCACGCGCCGTAGACGCGATCGCCCCACGCCGCCAGCCCGATGTAGTCGCCCATAAAGACTCCGCTGGGATCGAAATCTTTCCTGGTCCAGGCATAGTTGGCAAAGGTCCTGCCGCCATCCTCCGAGCGCGCCAGAACCACAATCTGCCTGCGGTGCTGCGGATCTTCGCGGCGGTCATAGAAGGCCACGTTCACCGCGCCCGATACCGGATCGACGGCCAGCCACTGAAAGAAGTGATCGGCGCCATCGTGGAGCGGATCGTTATTCACACGGGTGGGCGCGCTCCAGGTCCGGCCGTGATTTCCGGAGACGATGCAGAAGATATCCACTTCCCCGTTGCGGTAATCGCTCCACGTCACGTAGATCGGTCCACCTTTGGAGCCTCCACGCGGATCGACCGCGATCTGCGGGAACCCATTCGCGCGATCCATCCCCTCGATCGCGAACATGGTGGGCGCTGTCCAAACGATGTTGCGGGTGCGGCTGAAGGTCCGTCCGCCATCGTGCGACTCGGTAAAGACGATATGGTCGTTGAGAGCCCAGACTGCATAGAGCGTCCCGTCGGGCCCCACTGCGCCGTCGAAACCCTCGAGCGCCCCGTTATCGTCGCGGGGCAGACCACGTACCCGGGAGATCTCGATCGGCGCCGACCAGGTCAGCCCGTCATCGGTGGAACGCGAGAACAGCATCTGCGAGTCGGTCAGAGTCCATCGCGTCCATCCCACGTAGAGATTGCCGGCGTACCGGCTCTTCGAGGTGTCGGCAACCAGATACGGTTTGTCTTCGAAAGGAATGCCTGGAGCGGTGGGCTGTGCGACGACGGTACGCAGTTCCGGCTCCCAGGTGCTGCCGCCATCGAGGGAGCGCCGGAGAAAGATTCCGTTTCGCGTGGCGCCATGACCCCAATAGTTGAAGCTGCCGAGACGATCGAAGGCAATGAACCCCACAAACGCGTGGCCGTGGTTGTCGAAGACCGTCGAGACATCGCCGGACATGTGAAATCCCGCGGGCGCCACCCCCTCGGCCGGGTGCCAGGTGCGTCCGCTGTCGGTGGAATACGCGGCGTGAGCACCGACCTGATAGGCCACCACCACCTGATGTGGATCGAGCGGATTCACGGCCACGCTCGGCTCCGAGTAGCCCCCTGGAATGGGCGTGAGATCGGTAATCGCTGCGCCCGGGGCGGGGGGCGGCGCCTGGCTCCATAAGGGAACCGTGCCGGCGATCGTGCACGCGGCGAGCAGAAGACGAGAGGTTATTGCCATGAGAGTCATTATGCGGGTCGCGCTGTCGTGCCCGCAGAGAGCAGGAGGCTCGCTCGTCTATTTCGCTACGGTGAGCTCCACCATCGTGGTCGCATCCACCCGATAGCCGGCGGGAGGATTCTGCGCAATCACAGTTCCTGCCGGGGGCGTGGGAGCCGGCGGAGCTGCCGCGGCTCCCGGCGCACTGACCGAAGGCAGATGGACATCCTGTTCCCTGACCGGGGCCAGGCGCAGCCCTGCACGCGCGAGCTCATAGGCCGCCGCGGTAAAGATTTCTCCTTCCACGTCCGGCATCACCTCGCCCTGATTCGCAGCTGTCTCCGGGGCGGCCAGCAGCAGGTTCACCATGGGAGTGGCCACACCGGTTGCATCCGCCTGCGGATTTTGCGCGATGACCGTGCCGGGCGCTGCGGCAGACCACGGCAGATCGGCGGTGATTCCGGATTGCAGGCCCGCACGCCGGATCTCGATCGTTGCAAGGCGCTGATCCTGGCCGATCAGGCTGGGAATGGCCAGCTTCTGCGGGCCCAGGCTTTGCGTGAGCCAAACCCGCCACCCGCGCCGCACAATGGTGCCCGGCACAGGCGACTGCTCCGCGACTCGTCCGGCAGGAATATCAGCGGAATACCGCTGCGATTCAACGTGCAGGCTCAGTCCTACGGCAGCCGCGCGCCGTCCCGCTTCCTGCAGGGTCATGCCGCTGAAATCCGGCGTGGTGACCTCGGTGCCGTGGATGGCATAGTGCATCGTCACGATCGCTGACGACATCGCCACCACGGTGAGCAGCAGCAGCACGAGCACGAAGCGGAAGAATCCGGTCATTCGTCGTAGGCAATCGAATAGTCGATCGACGCTGCCTTCTCCAGCATCTTCGAGACGGAGCAGTATTTGTTCTTTGAGAGCGCGACCGCGTCCTCAGCGGCCTTGGGCGCGACTTTGCCGCGAATGCGATAGGTGAGATGGATTTTGGTAAACACGCGCGGCGCCTCCGGGGCCTGCTCGGCGGTCGCCGTGACGATCAGACCCTGGATCGGCTCGCGCTTTTTCTGGAGAATGCTGACCACATCCACAGAGGTGCATCCGCACAGGGCGGTCAGCACCATCTCCATCATGCTGGGCCCGGCTGCGTGATCAGCGCCCGCGTCAAAGCGCACCGTATGGCCGCTCTGCGAGGTGCCGTCGAAGAGCGTCCCGCCTTTCCACTCCGCGCTGGCAATCATCCGTGGCCCTCCTTCACTGCCGATGCTTATTATCCGATGCCGGCTCGGGATGGATCAGAGTCCGATCGACCTCCGGACATTTCAGCTTAAACCGATTCTCCAGCGCCGTAATCAACTCATGGACGCTGCGCATGGGCATGGTGTCGGGCAGCGTGCAGTGACAGGTGACGTGCACGTGATCGCCCACGCGATCCACGAGGACCTCGTGAATATCGATGATCTCCGGCGCCTCGGCGGCCGCTTCGCGCAGCCGCTGTTCGATGCTGCGGTTCTGCTCCACGCGGACGGGGGCTTCGATGGTGGCCGGCTCGCTCTCGATGTGGGTGAGCACCGAGTCCACCTGGGGCAGTTCCCTGCGAATCTCCTGTTCCAGCGCCCAGACGAAGCGGTGCGCTTCGAGCAGCGGCATGGTCTCGCCCAGCTCGATGTGCTGTTCCACATGGAGCCCATCGGGAAACGACTCGATGCTGACGTCGTGCAGGAGCGCGTTGTTGCGCGCCGCCACGGCGCGTACCTTGTCGAAGATGCTCTCGGCGACGGTCGAACGCGGCACGGTACGGATGACGACGTCCGCCCCAGGGAGCACGCGCTGCACCGCGGCGGTCGCCTCCCGCACCAGCGCCTCGCTGCGTGGAAAGGTCAGTTGCCGCGGCAGCGACAGCGTCACATCGGCAAAATACGCGCTGCCCGAGCGTCGTACCCGCGCCTGGTCGATGCCCAGCACGCCTCGCGTCCGCCGCACTTCCTCGAGCACGCGCGTGTGCAGCTCGACCGGAATGGCATCGGTCAGCGCGCCCACGGCTTTCCATGCCAGCTTCCAGCCGAACACCAGAATCATGGCAGAAACGAGCAGCGCCGCTGCGGGATCGGCATAGCGCAGCCAGAGCACATGCTGCACGCGGCCCAGCCAGGTGGCGCAGAGCCCCGCCAGCACGGCCACGCTGGCCCAGATGTCGGAGGCGAAATGAAGGGCATCCGCTTCCAGGGCCTCGCTGCCCGTCCGCTGGGCTACGATGCGCAGGCGACGGGATCGCCAGCGGTCGGTTCCGATCGATGCAGCCAGAACCAGAAACGGCCAGACTGAAAAACGCAGCGCGACAGGATGGAAGAAGATGCGCCGGACGGCCTCAGCGCTGATCCACAGCGCCGATGCGGCCATGAGACCGGTTTCGACGAATGCGGAGATGTTCTCGACCTTGGCGTGGCCATAGGGGTGGTTCCAGTCCGCAGGGCGGTCGGAGACGCGCACGGAAAGAAAGGTGAGCGCCGAGCCGGCCAGATCGAGACCGGAATGGGCCGCGTCGGAGAGCACGCCAAGGCTGCCGGTCATCAGCCCCACGGCCAGTTTGAGGGCGGTCATCACGCAGGCTGCAGCCACGGAAACCAGCGCCGCCCAGCGCTTCTCGGCGCCGGCGCGCAGCGAATCCGGGATGGCTGCACTGGACATGATGCATTCAGACTATCGCGAGCGAGGATGGCTCAGCGGTCAGCGCTCAGGATCGCGCCCTGACTCCCCGCCACAGGCCGGCGATCCCGAAAGTGTACGGCGTCCACGAAACGTCGACAAAACCGGCGCGGCGCATCATCTCCAGCATCGCCGGCGGAGCGGGAAAGTTCTTTACCGATTCCGGCAGGTAGCCGTACGCGCCGCGGCCGCCGGAGATCCGGTCGCCGATGGCCGGCAGCAATCGCCGGAAATACCACGCGTAGAGTTTTCCCACGAGCCCGCCCGGCTCGCTGAAGTCGAGAATCCCCACTTCGCCTCCGGGCGCGAGGACGCGAAAGAATTCTTCGAGCGCGGCCTGGTAGTTGGCGAGGTTGCGAAAGCCAAACGCCGTAGTGATCAGGTCGAGCGACGCGTCGGCCATAGGCAGTCGCAGCGCATCCGCCTCGACGACCACCGCTGGGCGCCCTGCCAGCTTTTTGCGCGCGCGTTCCAGCATCGCGGGAGCAAAATCCGCGGCGGTCACCGGCTTCGCGCCCGGCGGACGCCGTCGCAGCAGCGCCATGGTCATATCGCCGGTGCCGCAGCAAATGTCCAGCACTCGCGCCTGAGGCCGCGCCAGGATGTGACGGAAACGTCGCGCCGCCCGCCACCACCAGATCCGGTCGACGTTGCAGGAGAGGACGTGATTGAGCAGGTCGTAGCGCGGAGCGATGCGGTCGAACATCTCGCGCACCGCGCGCGCCGAGCCGAGCTCATCGCTCGTCCCCGCCGGACGAGACCCCGCCGCATGACGATCGTTTTGCAAAGGTCAGATTACCGCACCCGAATTTGCCGTCTGCCGCATACACCGGGGTTACACTGGCACCTATGAAAATCGCACGTCGTTTCCTGCCTGCCTTTTTGCTTGTACTTTTGGTGCCGCTTTGGTCCGCCGCTGCTCAGGAAACCACTTCCCTCGCCTTCCAGCGCGCCAAATCCCTGCAGCACGGCATCAACACCAGCCTCTGGTTCGCGCAGTCCCGCGATTATTCCGTCGAGTATCTGAAGACGTTCACCACTCCGCAGGACATCGCGCTGATCCACAGCATGGGATTCGACCACATTCGGCTGAGCATCGATCCGGGCCCGCTGGAGCCATGGGTTTACAGCGGCAAGCCCACGCCTTTTCTCGATCAGCTCGATCAGGCCGTCCGCACCATGCTCGACAACCACCTCTCGGTGATCATCGACATCCATCCCAGCGACGAATTCAAGGCGCAACTGTTTCAGGGATCGGAGGGCGTGGGGCGCTTCATCTCGCTCTGGAGTGCGCTGGCCGCCCACTACGCTCCGGTCGATCCCGATCACATTTTCTTCGAGATCCTGAACGAGCCGGAGCAGAGCGACCCGTACCGCTGGATGGGAATCCAGGCAACGCTGGCTGCCGTCATCCGCCGCGCCGCGCCGCAGAACACTATCATCGCGACGGCTGCGCATTATTCCGGTATGGCCGATCTGCTGATGCTCGAGCCGCTCGCCGATCCCAACGTGATCTACACCTTCCACGATTACGAGCCGTTTCCGTTCACCCACCAGGGCGCCACGTGGACCAGTCCCGAGGTTCGCCCCGAACACGGCATCCCCTATCCCTCGACACCGGAGAACGTCGCGCCGCTGCTCTCTGAGGAACCCACGCTCGAAGGCCAGCTTTTCCTCGATCAGTACGGATGGAGCCGCTGGGACGCGGCGCACGTGGAAGACTACGTGGGCTTCGCGGAGAAGTGGTCGCAGCTGCACCATGTTCCGGTTTATTGCGGAGAGTTCGGATCCTACGGGCTGGTCGCGCCGCCCTCGAGCCGGGTGCAATGGATCCACGACATGCGTGTTGCCCTCGAAAAGAATCACATCGGCTGGGCCATGTGGGATTACCAGACTCCCTTCGGCGTGGTCAGCAAGGCCAACGGGACCACGACGCCGAACCTCGACGTGCTGAAAGCTCTGGGCCTGCATGCGCCGCAGTCCTGAACCTTTGCGGGCGGCACAAGGCCAGCCGGGACGGCTGTGCAGTTTCGGGACGGGCGGGCGTTCCATGCCTGGGCAGCCGGACTCTTGACGCATCCCCGCGAAAAGTGGCAGCATCTGCTCGGTACAGAGTGCGGACCCAGCAATGATCCAGCTCATCACCGTCGAACGGGAATATGGGAGCCAGGGCGCGGCGTTCGCCCATCATCTCTCCGAGCGCCTCGGCTGGAAGCTGATCGACAGCTGCCTGATTGAAGATGTGGCGCGAAAGGCCGGCGTAGCGGCGGCGCTGGCCAAACGCTGCGACGAGCGCGTCGATCCGTGGTTCTACCGCTTCGGGAAGGCGATCTGGTTCGGATCGCTGGAACGCCTGCCCGGCGACCCCGACGTCTTCGACAGCGAACGCATGGCAGACTTCAGCCGCAAATATCTTGCGGAGCAGGCCGCTGAGGGGCACTGCGTGGTAGTGGGACGCGGCGCCGCCTGCATGCTGAGCAAAGCTCCGGGCGCCTTTCACATCTTTGTGTATGCATCGATGGCGCGCAAGATCCGCTTCATTCAGGAGCAGTTCCCGGAGCACGCGAAAGACGCCGAGCGGGAGATCATCGCCACCGACCGCCGCCGCGCCGAGTATATCCGCCGCTTTCACCAGCGAGAGTGGGACGACCGGAAGCTCTACCACCTCATGCTGAATTCGTGCATGGGCATGGAAGCGATGGTGGAAGCGGCTCTGGATGCAGCCGGGCTGAGGGCAGCCGCGCAGCAGACCAGCGCTGTCGGTTAGCCGCTCTTACTCGCACTTCGCATCGCGCTGCTTCCAGAGCGCCGGATCCACGTCGGGAAAGATGTTGTCCCGATCCTCCACCTGCTTCAGGCGCTGCTCGGTCTCCGCCGAGAGGCTGCCCTTTGCGGTGAACTCGTTCCAGGCCTTCTCCGTGTCGCGGAACTGATCCACATGGGTGAGGAATCGCTGCTCGGCATAATCCCGCGCGGCCTCGGTGGTGATGAGGAACTGCCAGTCGGAGGACTCCAGCAACAGCAGCTCGCGGCACATCTGCTTCGCGATCCGCTCGCCCAGACCCCCATCTTTCCATTTGCCCTCGGTGGCGATCGCGCGCACCGTAGCCTCGGCCGGATAAATATGGGTCCAGGTCCACGCCGTATCGGGATTCAGCCACACCTCGTTGGTGCCGTTCTTCCCCCATGAGCCCTCGGCGATCGCCAGGTATCCCTCGGCCGGATGCTTCTCGAGATACTCGGTCCCCGTCGCCAGAGCCACGGGGAAATCGTCCCTGGCGATGATGCGGGCTACGTGTTCCAGCCACTCCGGTCCCTCGTACCACCAGTGCCCAAAGAGCTCCGCATCGAAGGGCGAACTGAGGACGGGAGGATTTTCCACGCTGAGGTTGTCTCGCAGCGCGTCGTAGACCACGCTGACAAAGTGCTCGGCGTGATCGCGGGTCCGCGAGGAGGCACGCTCGGGATAGTAGGGCGTCTTCAGCGCCAGGTCGGCCTTCGAGTGGGTTACCTGCCAGTAGCGGTGGCCGCCAGGCCAGCGCTTCTTGTGAAAGTCGAGATAATTCGCGTCGCCCGGATAGCCGGCGTCCCCGCTCCACACCTGCAACCCCGTCTTGGGATCGCGCGGGAACATGGCCACCGGATGCTGGTGGGCGCAGGGGCCATCGACGAAGTAGGCGTGATACAGCATGCGGCTGCCATTCACAGGCTTCGGCAAAGCGGCCGCGGCGCCCACCGGACCTCCGCCGATCTTGAGGTCGTAGGGAGTGAACTGCACCGATTTCTCGACCAGGTGGGTATCAACGAAGAAGTACTCCAGGCCGCCCTCGGCCAGCGCTTCCTCGACGCCAATGCGATCGAATGCCGGCCATGGCTGGGGGCTGCCGCTGGGGGTCACCGGAGCCTGCCACATGCCGGCTGGCCGGTACCCGCACTCGGGCGCCCAGATGCCCTTCGGCTTCCGGCCCATGTGACGCTGATGGGTAGCGACGCCGGTCTTGACCTGCGCCACCACGCTCTCGTCGGTGCCCAGCAGCGGCATGTATCCGTGGGTGGCGCAGCAGGTGACGACCTCGATCAGGCCCGCGTCGTTGAAGTAGCGAAACCCGCGGATGATGTCGCCGTCCAGGGCCTCGAAATCGTCCAGCGCCTGCTGGAAAAACCCGCGCCAGTATTGCGCGGTCTTTGCAAAGTGGGTTTCGCCGCTCTGGCGGAAATAGGCTTCATCTTCCTGAGTCGCCAGCAGCTTTCGCTTCAGGTACTCGGGAAATTCTTTGATGAAAGTGGGGTGGGCGAGCTGCTCGAGCAGCACCGGCGACATGTTGATGTTCGCCTTCAGCGCCAGCCCGTCGCGCTCGAGATTTTTCAGCACTCGCAGCAGGGGCAGATAGGTTTCCGCCGCGGCCTCCAGCAGCCACTCCAGCCCATGCGGCCAGGTTCCGTGATGCACGACGTAAGGCAGATGGGCGTGGAGCGTAAAGGTGATGTAGCCCTTCGGACGGCCGTTCTTCATGGAATGTGATCCTCTTGACCCTGGCTGGTGGGAGTTCTCGCCTGAACGCTGACCGCATCTCACCCCAGGCGACGATAATCCTCCGGCTGACCTGCGGAGCCCGGACACCCTCAGACGAACGAATTCGAGGCTGCTGTCCGGCCGGCAGAAGCCGGAAGGTGCAATTGAGTGCGATTCCGAAGAAGAGACGCGCCCGGCATCCGGAAGGTTGTAAGCGCGATCCCCAGTGAGGCCAGTTTACTACGCGCCCTGCCGCGCTCGCGGAACCGGTTGCAGCAGCAATGGCTCAGGAGGGCCAGCGCCGCTGTTCCAGCTGATCCCACACCATGGCGTCAAAGCGATGGGTGCCGGCAAAGCCCAGCTTTTCATACAGCCCCACTGCGTTGCGGTTCGAAGCCGTCACGGTGAGGGTGAGGTAGCGGAAACCGCGCTGCTCCAGATTGCGCGCGCAGGCCTGGATCAGCATTTTGCCCAGGCCGCGCCCGCGATACTCGGGGGCCACGCAGACCTGGGTTACGTGCCCCACATCGTCGCGCACCCGCGAGCACAGCACCAGCCCGACCAGGTCCGCGCGGCCTGCGAGCACCAGCACGCCCGACGACTCCGCATCGAAATACCCGCAACCGGGAAAGCGGACAATGTTGTGCAGAAAGCGCTGCGATCCCGCCGCGGTCCGGTACTGCTCGTTGATGTGGCTGTCGAGATGTTTCAGGTACGACGCCGCGATCAGCCTTCCCGCCGCCGCGAAATCGCCCTCCACCCAGCGCCGCAGCTGCATTCCCGGGAACGGAGGGTTGGCGCCCGCCGATCCATCCTTGTTGGCCGGTGGCTCGCGGCGCAGCGGCCACTCCATAAAGATCCGCTCGTGCACCTCGAAGCCGGCTTCTTCCAGCACCTGGCTGTGCGCTCCGTGCGGATGCAGGAGAAGCTGCGATTCGATCCGGGTGACCCCTGGGGTGCTTTGCAGCATTTCAACCAGCCGGCGCAGCAATTCGTTGCGGACCTCGGCCGCGGAGGGCAGCGATTCCAGCGCGAACACGTCGCCGATGACCGCTTTGTGGCCTTCGTAGACGCAGAAGACGTATCCCACGACGCGGCTGTTTTCCACCGCTACATAGCCGGGAAGGACCCGCGAATCGAGATACTGGAGGAGCAGGTCGGCGGAGCCGCGATAGTCCCAGCGCAGACGCTCGCTCCACACGCGGCTTTCCATCTCCAGCAGCGGGCGCATCATGCCCGCCGAGAAGTGGCGCAGATCCAGCACCTCGAACTGCAGAGCGGAAGTCATGAACACAGCCCCCTGAGCGCACCTGCTGCGATCAGCGGGGACTCTCCTCCTGAGAACCAGATGCAGACGATGACCGCTCAAACCCAGGAACCGCCGTTCGGCGGCCGCGCTTTCGCCGCCTACTTTTGACTGCTTGTTATTTGCTGTTTCGCCATTACTTCGTAAACTTCCAGGTCCTGCGCGGGAAAACTGAACAGCGGCTCATAGCTTCTTCCCGCCAGCTTCTCCCGCAGATCGTCGACAGCCGGCTCCGGAACCACCAGCAGATGTTCGGCGTCCGGTACGCCGTCGTCCAGAATGCCTCCGAGGAATTGCGGCTCCTTGTCCGGAATTCTCGGATCGATCACTTCAAAATCCACGCGCACGCCGGGCCGCCAGCTGGCCATCATGCGGTCGAAATCTGCCGCGTTCAGGACCGGCTGACCGTTCACCGCAACAATATCGTCCCCCGCCATCTGCCGCAGGCCGAATTCCGCGGCCGAGGAGCCCTCCTTGACCTCGTCGATCACGACGCCGTGCGGTCCGGGCCCCGCGCTTGGCGGCGCATCGCTCACCACGATGCCCACATCGTAATTCACCACACGCTGGTTGCGGTAGAACGCCAGCCCGTACTGTAGTTCGCGGCGCACCCGCCACACGGCGATGGTGGCGGGAGGCGGCTCGAGCTCATTGAGAATCTGCGCCAGCGGCCGGGCCGAAAATGTCATATCGATCAGATTGATATTGCGCTTCGTGTTGGGCAGGGGGCCGACCCCGAAGACCGGTCCCACCCCGAAGATGTACAGCAGCAGGATGACCATGGGGACCATGGTGGCGATGCGCAGCCGCTTCAGCCCGAAGCGCGCCACGGTAATCAGAATGAGCACAGCCGAAGCGAACCCCACCAGCCCTGCCGCGACGATTGCTCTGCCCGGAGGGATGGCCTCCGGATCGTGCAGATGCAGCGGCAGAAGGAGCACGAACATCGCCAGCAGGCCGGTCAGCACCGCGTGCAGCACCAGCAGCCAGGTCTTGAGGCCGCGGGCGCGGATGCGGTTCAGATAGTCTCCGGCCAGAATGGTCAGCGGCGGCAGCGCGGGCAGAATGTAGCCGGGCAACTTCGACTCGGAGAAGGAGAAGAATACGATTACCACGGTCGCCCACAAGACGAGAAACTCAGGAAAAGCGTCGCCGGCCCGGCCGTGCCCGACGTAGTGCCGCTTCGCCCGGCGCGCCTTCCACTCATTGATCGACCCGCCCACGGCGTCGGCGAATGCCGTCACCGCAATCACCGCCCAGGGCGTCAGCCCCAGCAGCACGACCGGCACGTAGTACCAGAAGGGGTGGTAGTGCTCGAAGCGGTTGGTAGCAAATCGCTCGATATTGTGCTGGAGGAAGAAAATCTTAACGAAGGTCGGATTGCGCCGCTGCACCTCGATGTACCACGGCAGCACCATGGCGAAGTAGAGCACGAAACCCGGCAGCCAAAGACTTCGTCGAAACAGCGACCACTCGCGGCGAAGGCCGGCGAAGATGCCGATAATCACCAGCGCCAGAATGGGCGCCACCGGGCCTTTGGCCAGGGTGGCCGCGCCCACAAAAAAATACAGATCGAAGAGCCAGAATTTGCTGTCGGTCTCGTACCAGGCATACCAGCCCAGCATGCCGATGCAGAACGGCGCAGCCAGCTGCATGTCGGTGGAGGCGCCGCGGGCGAAGCTCAGGATGCCCGCGCAGGAAGCGGTCAGCAGCGCCGCATCCAGCTGGCCGCCGTTGCGGAAGCGGCGCATGTGCAGCCAGATGAGCAGGACCAGCATGAAGGCAAAGCTGGCCGAGGGCAGACGCGCCGACCAGTCGTGCACGCCAAACTCGCGGAAGGCGAACATGGCCCGCCAGTAATACAGCGCGGGCTTTTCGAGCCAGGGATGCGCCCACAGGACCGGGGTGACGTAGTCGCGGCGCTGCAGCATCTCGCGCGCCACCTGGGCGTAGCGGGGCTCGTCGGCGCCCACCAGTCCCAGGCCATCGCCGCCGAAGATGGGCACCAGCCCGTAGAAGAGGAAGAACGCGGTGAGAAAGAAGAGGGTCAGCGCTTCTGCGGTCAGTTCGACGCCGGGAACGCGCTCCCACAGGCGAGCCATGATGGCCGGCCCGCGCTTCCTGGCAGGAGCCGGGTTTGTCGCAGTTTGCTTCTGCTCCGCTCCGTGGGTCCCAGGTTGTTGCGAGCGATCGGTCACGGCTGGAAGCCAGCCTAACAGATTCAACCTGGGTTATTCCGCAGGCTGGGCGCCCTGCCGGGAAGACGCGCCAAGTTCCCGCCGCAGGGTGGCAAGAATGCGCTCCGCCGAGGCCTCCAGCGGGCCATCCAGAGTGCAGCCGCCGGCGTGCAGGTGGCCCCCGCCACCGAAGCTTCCGGCTATTCGCGCCACGTTCACGCTGCCCTTGCTGCGCAGCGACAGCCGCACCTTGCCGCCGGGCAGCTCGCGCAGCAGCACGGCGGCATCCACGCCGGCGATGCCGATGGCGTAATTCACGATTCCCTCGCAGTCTTCCTCGGTGGCGCCGGCGCGCGTCATGTCCTCGTTGGTCACCCAGAGCCACGCCAGCCGGCCATCGCGCTGCAGCCGGGTGAGTGCCGCGCCCAGCAGCAGCATCTTCGGCAACGGATTGGAAAAATACACCTCGCGCGCGATGGCCGCCGGATCGGCTCCGCACCTGACCAGCTCGCAGGCCAGCTCGAAGGCGTGGGCATCGGTGCCCTCGTAACAGAACGAACCCGTGTCGGTGAGCACCGCCGCGTAGAGGCAGGCGGCCATGGGCGGGGTAACCTCCGCGCCTGCGGCCCGCGCCAGGCGGTAAATCATCTCTGCCACAGCGCAGGCCTGCTCGTCGATCCAGTTCACATCTGCGAAGGCCCGCCAGCTGGCGTGGTGGTCGATGTTGACCAGCATCCGATCTTCCAGCCCGCTCAGCCGGGTTCGCGCCGGGCCGTCGCACTCGAGCAGGATCACTGCGTCGAAATTTCCATCGATCCGCGCCACGTGACAGATCGTCTCCGCGCGAGGCAGCCCGCGGTAGATCTGCGGAACCGGATCGGCGGAAAAGAGCTCCGCCTGCTTGCCGAGCTGCGCCAGCATCATTCCGCAGGCCAGAAGCGAACCGACGGCGTCTCCATCAGGCCGCGCATGAGAGCAGACGGCGAACCGGCGCCCGCGCCGCACCACCTCCAGCACCGCGTCGAGACCGTGCTTCGCAGACGCGGCGTCGCGCTCGGCGAACGCATCCGCCTGCGCCGGCAAAGCTGAATCTCCGCGCCGCTGCTCCATCGGCATGTCGTGCCCCGCACTCATCTGTTCCAGTCGTCAGTTCTCAGTGATCCGTTGTCAGCGAACAGTGCTCCGTAACGGCTTACTTCTGTCCACTGATCTCTGGTTTTTGATCACTGATCGCTGTCTTTTTCCTTCTTCGGCCCAGCAACTCGTCGATGCGCGCCTTCATCTTTTCCGACCGGTCAATGTGGAAGGTGAGCTCCGGCACGAATCTCACACCCATCCGCTCCAGCAGCTCGTGGCGGATATAGCCGCGGGCCGCCATGAGCGCTTCCAGGGTATCCGCCTCTTCCTTCGCGCCGCCGTCGACCGCGATATAGATCAGCGCGGACTTCCCTCCTGGATTCAGCACCACCTGGCTGACGTAGGCAAAGCTGATGCGCGGATCGGAGAGCTCGCCCTCGATCATGGCCCCGACCTCGTCCCGCAGCGTCTCCGCGACCCGTTCCTGGTGGTATTTGCGACTTCTCTGCTCCGGCATGACCGCAACTCCTCGGCCCTCGCCGCCGGGGGCTCCGGCAGGAAGGGAATAAACGCTTGAGAATATCAGACCTCGGCGG
>DATJQW010000014.1:0-7653 GCA_035505395.1 Acidobacteriaceae bacterium | reverse complement strand
GCATGGCTCCCAGCGAGCGCGGCCGCCTGCTGTGGAAGCTCGCCGACCTGCTCGAGAAGAACCTCGACGAGTTCGCCGAGCTCGAATCCCTCGACAACGGCAAGCCCTTCGCCATCGCCCGCGTCGCCGACGTCCCCTATTCCGTCGACATGTTCCGCTACATGGGCGGCTGGGCTACCAAGATCACCGGCAGCACCATCCCCCTCTCCTGCGGCTACGACTTCCACTCCTACACCGTCCGCGAACCTGTCGGCGTGGTCGGCCAGATCATCCCGTGGAATTTCCCGCTGCTGATGGCCGCGTGGAAGCTCGCTCCCGCGCTGGCCTGCGGCTGCACCGTCGTGCTCAAGCTGGCCGAGCAGACCCCGCTCACCGGCCTGCGCCTCGCCCAGCTCATCGACGAAGCCGGCTTCCCGCCCGGCGTGGTCAACGTCCTCACCGGATACGGCGAAGGCGCCGGCGCTCCGCTCGCCGCGCACGACATGGTCGACAAGGTCGCTTTCACCGGATCGACCGAGGTCGGCAAGCTCATCGTCAAAGCCGCCACCGGCAACCTGAAGAAGGTCACCCTCGAGCTGGGCGGCAAATCCCCGGCCATCGTCTTCGCCGACGCGAAGCTCGACCAGGCCATCGCCGGCACCGCCAGCGCCATCTTCTTCAACCACGGCCAGTGCTGCTGCGCCGGCTCGCGCCTCTACGTGCACCAGAAGGTCTTCGATCAGGTCGTCGAAGGCGTGGGCAAAATCGCCGAGGACATCAAGCTTGCCCCCGGCCTCGATCCCGCCAGCCAGATGGGCCCCCTGGTCAGCGACGAGCAGTATCGCAAAGTGGTCGGCTACATCGAGTCGGGCATCGCCGAGGGCGCGCAGGTCGCCGCCGGCGGCCCCGTCTCCGGCATGGAGCGCGGCTGGTTCGTCCGTCCCACCGTGCTCACCAACACCAACCCGCGCATGAAGGTCGTGCAGGAAGAGATCTTCGGCCCGGTCGTCTGCGCCGTCCCGTTCTCTGACGCGGAGATCGACAAGATCATCCAGCGCGCCAACGACACCGTCTATGGCCTCGCCTCCTCCGTCTGGACGCAGAACCTCTCTCTCGCCCACAAGGTCGCGCGCGGCATCCGCGCCGGCACCGTCTGGGTCAACTGCCACAACGTCTTCGACGCCTCGCTGCCCTTCGGCGGATACAAGCAGTCCGGCTGGGGCCGCGAGATGGGCGAGCAGGTCCTCAACAACTACACCGAAACGAAAGCGGTCACCGTCGCACTGTAATCGCCGTTGCGGTCCAACCAGCATGAAAAAGCCCCGGATTTTCCGGGGCTTTTTCGCTTTTTTAGCGTTGGCCTCTCGCTGTTCCCTGATCCCTGATCCCTGATCATTGATCACTGATCGCTGATTGCCAACGGTTACCCCCGAATCCTCCCCGTGACGGCAATCACAGCTTTCCCTCCCGCCCGGGCGTACCTTACCTCCGGTCCTGGGGGAAAGCATGTCCTGGCAGGAAGAGTACCGTTCCCGGCAAATGACCGCGGCCCAGGCCCTTCTGGCCGTCGCCTCCGGCGCGCGTGTCTGGATCCAGTCCGGATGCGGCACCCCCTCCGCGCTGGTCCAGGCGCTGGTCGCCCGCGCGCCCCACGTCCGCGACGTCGAAGTCGTCCACATGATGACCCTCGGCAGCGCCGACTACACCCGCCCCGAGTACCAGGGCCACTTCCGCCATCGCGGCCTGTTCCTCGGCGCCAATGTCCGCGAGGCCGTCGCAGCCGGCCGCGCCGACTACACCCCCATCTTTCTCAGCGAGATCGAAGGCCTCTTCACCTCGGGCGCGCTGCCCCTCGACGTCGTCCTCATGCAGGTGTCGCCGCCCGACGCGCACGGCTTTGTCAGCCTCGGCACCACCGTCGACTGCACCCTCACCGCCGCTGGCTGCGCTCCCATCGTCATCGCCGAAGTCAACGACCAGGTGCCGCGCACCCACGGCGATACCTGGATCCACGTCAGCCGCATCTCCGCCTTCGTCAAGACCTCGCACCCGCTGCTGGAGCTGCCCACCGAGCCGTTCACTGACGTCCATCTGCGCGTCGCCCGCCACGTCGCCTCTCTCATTCCCGACGGCGCCACGCTGCAAACCGGCATCGGCGGCATCCCTGAGGCTGTCCTCACCTGCCTCGACGACAAGCGCGACCTCGGCATTCACACCGAGATGTTCTCCGACGGTGTCATCGAGCTGATCGAATCCGGCATCATCAACGGCCGGCGCAAGAATCTGCATCGCGGCAAGGCCGTCGCCGCCTTCGTGCTCGGCACCCGCCGCCTCTTCGACTTCATCCGCGACAACCCCATCTTCGAGTTCCGCTCCATCAGCTACACCAACGATCCGTTTGTCGTCGCGCAGAACGACCGCATGGTGGCCATCAACTCCGCGCTGCAGATCGATCTCACCGGCCAGGTTTGTGCCGACTCCATCGGCACCCGCCCCTACAGCGGCTTCGGCGGCCAGCTCGATTTCATCCGCGGCGCGGCGCGCTCCCGCGGCGGCGTTCCCATCATCGCTCTGCCGTCCACGGCGCGCGGCGGCACGGTGTCGCGCATTGTTCCTGTCCTCGAGCCCGGCGGCGGCGTGGTCACCTCCCGCGCCGACGTGCATTACGTCGTCACCGAGCACGGCATCGGGTATCTGCACGGCAAGACCCTGCGCGAACGCGCCCTGGCGCTGATCGCCATTGCCGACCCGAAATTCCGCCAGGATCTCGAGGACTTCGCCCTGCGCTCGCACTATCTCGAGCGCAAAATGGCGCCCGCGCTCGTCTGAGCCGGCCGCCGGAAAGGAGCGTGAGATGAAATCCGCTCGTCCTGACAGAGGCCTCCTCCTCATCGAGACCGACGAATGCAAAGGCTGCGGCCTCTGCATCGAAGCCTGCCCGCCCAAAGTCATCCAGCTCAGCGAGAAGCTCAACGCCCAGGGCTATCGCCCCGCGCTCTATGCCGGCCAGGGATGCACCGGCTGCGGTATCTGCTTCTTCGCCTGCCCTGAGCCGGGAGCCATCACCGTGCTGCGCGCCGTCACCCCGCGGCGCGCCGCTGAAGGAGCCCGCCCATGAGCCGCCAGTTGATGAAAGGCAACGAAGCCGTCGTGCGCAGCGCCATCCTCGCCGGCTGCCGCGCCTTTTATGGATACCCGATTACCCCGGCCAGCGAAATCACCGAGTCCGCCGCGCTGCTGATGCACGAGGCCGGCGGCGTCTTTCTCCAGGCGGAAAGCGAAGTGGCCGCCATCAACATGCTCTACGGCGCAGCCGCCGCCGGTGTCCGCGTCATGACCGCCTCCAGCGGCCCCGGCATCAGCCTCATGCAGGAAGGCGTCAGCTACATGGCCGGCGCTGAGCTGCCCTGCGTCATCGCCGACATCACCCGCGGCGGACCCGGCCTCGGCAACATCGCCTCCGAGCAGAGCGATTACCACCAGGTCGTGAAAGGCGGCGGCCACGGCAATTACCGCACCCTCGTCCTCGCCCCACACTCGGTGCAGGAGATGGCAGGCCTCACCGCGCTCGCCTTCGATCTCGCCGACCGCTACCGCAACCCCGTCGTCCTGCTCGCCGACGGCTTCATCGGCCAGATGATGGAGCCGGTCGAGTTTCTCCACGACCCCGTCGAGCCGCAGACGCCCAAATGGGCTGTGACCGGCACGCCGGAAACCCGCGGCAACCTCATCTCCTCCATCTATCTCGAGCCCGACAAGCTCGAAGCCCACGTCCGCCAGCTCGAAGCCAAGTACTACGTTGCCGAGCAGCGCGAAGCCCGCGCCGAAGACTGGCACACCGACGACGCCGAAATCATCCTCGTCGGCTACGGCATCGTCGCCCGCATCCTCAAGGCCGTCGCCGCCGAAGCCCGCCTCGAGGGCCTCAACGTCGGCGTCCTGCGGCCCATCACCCTCTACCCGTTCCCGTCGCTGCATTTCCAGCGCCTCGCCGGGCGCGCCCGCGTCTTCATCGTCGTGGAAATGAGCAACGGCCAGATGCTCGAAGATGTGCGCCTCGCCCTCAATGGCGTCCGCCCGGTCGAATTTTTCAGCCGCGTCGGCGGCAATGTCCCCACCCATCATGAAGTCCTTGCCCTGGTCCGCGAACAGGCCCGCCGCTTCGTCCCCGCGGCGTCGCCGGAAGAGGAGTGGATCGTCCATGTCTGAAGAAGCGCCTGAAAAATACGAAGTCGCACACTCCAAACCCGCCGCCTTCTACTCAACCTACGATCGCAAGGCTGAGCTGCAGCAGCAGACCCACTATTGCCCCGGCTGCGGCCACGGCATCGTCCACAAGATGCTTGCCCAGGCCATCGACGACCTCGGCATCCAGGACCGCACCATCCTCATCAGCCCCGTCGGCTGCTCCGTCTTCGCGTATTACTACTTCGACGTCGGCAACGTGCAGGCCGCCCACGGCCGCGCGCCGGCAGTCGCAACCGCCGTCAAGCGCGCTCGCCCCAGCAGCATCGTCGTCAGCTACCAGGGCGACGGCGATCTCTCCGCTATCGGCTCCGCGGAAATCCTCCACGCCGCCAACCGCGGCGAGCCGCTTACCGTCCTCTTCGTCAACAACGCCATCTACAGCATGACCGGCGGCCAGATGGCCCCCACCACCCTCATCGGACAGAAGAGCACCACCACCCCCGGCGGCCGCACCGCGCACGAAGGCTATCCGCTGCACATGAGCGAGCTGCTGGCCACGCTCCAGGCCCCTGTCTACATCGAGCGCGTGGGCCTCGGCGACAACAAGCAGATCGCGCACGCCGCCCGCGCCGTCCGCCGCGCTCTCGAAAATCAGCTCCACGGCCTCGGCTTCTCGCTGGTCGAAATCCTCTCGCCCTGCCCCACCATCTGGAACCTGCCCCCTGTCGAAGCGCAACGCTGGGTCCGCGACGTGATGGAGAAAACCTTCCCCCTCGGCGTCTTCTGCGACCGCACCCAGGATGCGCAGCCGCAGCCCGCGCCCGATCCTGCGCCTCCGCTTGCGCAGATCCCGCGCATCCTCGGCATCGCCGGCGACACGCAGCAGGCCGCCGCCCGCGACTCCGTGCCCGCCGTCGACCTCCAGGTCCGCGTCGCCGGATTCGGCGGCCAGGGCGTGCTCCTGCTCGGCGAAATCCTCGCGGAAGCCGGCCTCGACGCCGGCCTCGAAGTCTCCTGGCTCCCCTCCTACGGCCCCGAAATGCGCTCCGGCACCTCCAACTGCCACGTCCGGCTCGCGCGCCAGCCCATCGACTCTCCGCTGGTCACCACCCCCGACGTCCTCGTCGCCATGAACGAGCCTTCCCTGCACAAGTTCGCCGCCGGCGTGCGTCCCGGCGGCTGGATCCTCTACAACGGCGACGCTCTGCCGCCCGATTCCGCGCCCAAAGGCGTGCAGGTCCTCGCGTTGCCCTTCACCCGCATCGCCGACGACCTGGGAGATCCCCGCGCCGCCAACATGGTTATGCTCGGAGCGCTGCTCGAAATCGCCCGCGATCTCCCCGAGTCCTGCGTGCTCGCCGCCCTCAGCCGCCTCGTCAAAAGCCCGCGCTGGCTCGAGATCGACGCCCGCGCTCTCGACCGCGGCCGCGCTATGCTGCGCGAAACTTTTGAGGAGGTTCCCCATGCCTGAAGTCGATCCCAGCATCGTCGTCTACTTCAACGGCGCGTACATGCCTCTGCGCGACGCCCACGTCGGCATCCTCACCCACGCCCTCCACTACGGCACCGGCGTCTTTGAAGGCATCCGCGCCTACTGGAGCGAGGACGACGCCCGCCTCTGCCTCTTCCGCGCCATCGAGCACTACGAGCGCTGGAAGCAGAACTGCTCCATCCTCCGCATCGGCGTGCCCCTCAGCGCCGACCATCTCTGCGAGGTCGCCATCGAGCTCCTCCGCCGCAACAATTTCCGCTCCAGCATCTACGTCCGCCCCATCGCCTTCAAGTCCGCCGAGCGTGTCGGCGTCAGCCCCGACAATCAGGGTTCGTTTGCCGTCATCGCCCTCCCTTTCGGCGAATATCTGCACAGCGACAAGGGCCTGCACGCGGGTGTAAGCTCATGGCGCCGCATCGAGGACAATGCGATTCCGGCCCGGGCCAAAATCTGCGGAGCCTACGTCAACAGCGCGCTGGCCAGCGACGATGCGCGGCGCAGCGGCTTCGACGAGGCCATTCTGCTCAACGAGAGCGGCCATGTTGCGGAAGGCGCCACCTGCAACATCTTTATGGTGCGCAAAGGCGCGCTGATCACCCCTCCCGTCACCGAGAACGTCCTCGAGGGCATCACGCGCGACTCCGTCATCGAGCTGGCGCAGCGGGAGCTCGGCCTCTCCACCGTGGAGCGGCCCATCGACCGCAGCGAACTGTACCTTTGCGACGAGCTGTTCCTCACCGGAACCGCGGTGGGCGTCGCTCCGGTGGTCCGCGTCGACCACCACCCCGTCAGGGAAGGATCCATCGGCGCAATCACGCGCGACGTTCGCCGCCTCTACTGCGACGCCGCGTTCGGACGTTTGCGAGCCTTCCGGAAGTGGATCGTTCCGGTCCGCCCGCCACAGCAGGAAGCGGAGCCCGCTTCGCTGGCTGAGATGGCAGTCCGTTAGCTCAGGCCCGCGCAGCTCCTCGGCCCCCTTCCTGGCAAGGAGGATGCACTATGCAGGCAACCGCAGTCGTCAACAATGCGTACGACGTCGCCCTCGAGAATTTCGACTCCGCCGCCGACGCACTCGATCTCAGCCCCGACATTCGGGAGATGATCAAATATCCCGAGCGCGTACTCACCGTCTCTGTGCCCGTGCGCATGGACGATGGGCACATCCACCGCTTTCAGGCCTACCGCGTCCAGCACAGCTCCGTCCGCGGCCCCTCCAAGGGCGGCATCCGCTATCATCCCCAGGTCACCCTCGACGAGGTGAAAGCCCTCGCCACCTGGATGACCTGGAAGTGCGCCGTCGTCAACATTCCCTTCGGCGGCGGCAAGGGCGGCGTCACCTGCGATCCCAAGCACATGTCACAGGGCGAGCTGGAGCGCATGACCCGCCGCTACGCCAGCGCCATCCTCCCGCTCATCGGCCCCGAGCAGGACATCCCCGCTCCCGACGTCTACACCAACTCGCAGACCATGGCCTGGATCATGGATACCTACAGCATGACCAAGGGCTATCCCATCCCCGGCGTGGTCACCGGCAAGCCCATCAGCCTGGGCGGCTCGCTGGGCCGCAACGAGGCCACCGGCCGCGGCGTCTTCTACACCATCCAGTCCGCCTGCGAGCACCTCGGCATCCCGCTCCGGGGCGCCACCGTCGCCGTGCAGGGCTTCGGCAACGCCGGCTCCATCGCCGCGCTGCTGCTGCACGAAGCCGGAGCCAGAGTCATCGCCGCCAGCGACTCCACCGGCTGTGTCTACAGCCGCAACGGCCTCGACATCCACGGCCTCATCCATCTCAAGGAGCTCACCGGCCACGTCGAAGGCTTCCCGGAGAGCGACCCGATCGATCCCGCCGAGCTGCTGGCCCTCCAGTGCGACATCCTCGTGCCCGCCGCGCTCGAAAACGCCGTCCACGCCGACAACGCCGCTCAGGTGAAGGCGAAGATCGTCGCCGAAGCCGCCAACGGCCCGCTCACCCCTGCTGCCGACCGCATCCTCGA
>DATJQW010000013.1:0-11318 GCA_035505395.1 Acidobacteriaceae bacterium | reverse complement strand
TGGATGATGGAGCCGGGATAAGTCTGGCCGGCGTTCTTGTAATAGGTCTGAAGGTCGGCGAGATCGGTACCGGCGTATTCGAGCAGGCCGAGGGACTGGCCGGAGCCGGTGAGCGTGGTGCTTCCGTAATATGCGGCGCGCATGTCGCTGCCGAGGAAGGACGCCGACGGTCCGGAGCCGGTCGTGGCGCCGGACTTCTCGCCGGATGACGCGGGACGGCGTGTCAGGCCGGCGGGATGGGGAATGGAGTAGTTATCCAGCCCGGAGATATGCCAGAGCTGGAAAGGCAGATCGACGGTGGGCTCGCGATCGGGTGCGTAGAAGATGCGGTTTTCCGTGGGGTGCTGATAGGTGCGGAGATTGATGTGGAACGCGGCGTCGATCTGAGCTACCGTGCCGCTGATATCGACGTTGAGGCGGTTGCGCGAAGTAGCGACGACGGTGAGACCGTAAGACTGCGCGAAGGCAATGACGGTGTCGTAGTCATTCTCCGTGGGTCCGAACTGCGCCGTGAATTGGTCGACGGTGAGGAACTGATGGTAGGAGGGGCTATCGGGGTTGTAGAGATCCTGGAGAAGATCGTCGAGCTGCGTCTGGTTGCGGAGCGGGAGGGTTAGGACCAGGCGGAGCGACTGGTTGGCGGGGAGGATTCCGACAGCTTTGGCCTGACCGCTGGCGACGGCCGGGCGCACATGGTGGGTTAACAGAGTCTGAGTCTGGCCAGACGCAGCCGTAACGAACAGGGCTGCGACAACTGCGGGCAGAATTGCTGCGAATCTGCGCATCACGTTTTCTCCTTTTTGAACCTCGGGGGAGTGGGGGTCGGAGATCTCGTGCGTGGGTCCGAGGTGGAGGGAATTGTGAGGCAGCGGAGGCGGAGGTGTCCAGAGGAATTCGAGGAGATAACCAGAGAACGACTACGAAAGTAACCTGCAGCAGCCCAAAACACGTGGGTTAGGGCTGCTCCGGCCGTGTCAGCGGACGACGCCCATGCTTGACGTCGGCCAGTAGATGAAGTCGGCTTTGCCGTAGATCAGGTCGCGATCAACCGGGCCGAAGTCGCGGCTGTCGCTCGAAATAGAGCGATGGTCACCCATGACGAAAAACTCATCGGGAGGGACGACGAGCGGAGCCATGGAGTGGGTGTCGCGGTAGCGGCGGGGAACGTAGGGCTCTTTGAGAGGCTGGCCGTTGAGGATAACCTGGCCGTGATCGATGGAGATCGTGTCGCCGGGAAGCGCGATGACGCGCTTGATGTAGCTGCGCTCCGGGTCGCGCGGATAGTGGAAGACGACGATGTCATCGCGATGGATGGTTTCGAAGCGGAAA
Organism: Acidobacteriaceae bacterium; assembly: GCA_035505395.1. GTDB lineage: Bacteria > Acidobacteriota > Terriglobia > Terriglobales > Acidobacteriaceae > Palsa-343. The sequence goes on along the minus strand of DATJQW010000013.1, from coordinate 9,989 downwards.
AAGAATTTGTTGATGAAGAGGCGATCCTGATCGCGCAACTCCGGCTGCATGCTGGTGCCTTCGACGCGAACCGGCTGGTAGAGGAAGGTGACGATGACAAAGGATGCAACGCAGGCGATGGCCACGTCGCGAAGCCAGATCCGAAGAAGTCCCTTACGCAAAAAGACAGTCCTCACAGTCAGCTGCAGCCCAGGCTGCCGGTGGGGCAGACCATGTGCGGGTGGAGGGTAGGCTTGCTGAGGACGTTCTGGTTCTGCGAGGTGGCCGGGACCAGCGCGGTCGGCCCGTTCAGGTTCGACTCCTGCAGCAGCAGCGGGCGCTGCAGAACCATCTCGACCTGAGTACCCGAAGGGATGTGAACCTCGGCGCCGCGGGTGAAGAGAGCAACGACGCCGGCAGCAGCCAGGCCGGCGGCCGCCCCTTCAAGGCCTCCGGCGAGGGGATGTCCGGACTCGAGGCCGCCGATGGAGCCAATGGTCGCGCCGGTGGGCACGGCAATCTTCGCGGCCTCATCGGCGTTGTGCGCTTTGTTGCTGCCGCCATCCTGCTGGATCGTGCCCTCATCGCCTTTCACGCTCTCATGCTGAGCGCCGGGAACGCTGTTGACCACGCCCGGAATGTCGACCACCGAACCGTTGGGGAAGATCATCGAGATGAAGTGCATGTTGAGCTGCGCTTTCTTGCCGAAGCCGCGGCCCGGGCGGACAACACTGTCTACAACGCCCTGGACATAGATGCCGGAGGGGATGACGACGCGATTGCCTACGACCACGGGAAATGTCGAGATCAGGTAAACTCCATCGCCGGGGCGGGCGCTGCTGGTGTCGACAGCGCTGCGCAGCTCGAGCAGGACCTTGGTTCCGGCCGGAACCTGAATGGTTGCAGGCGGCGCCGGAGCAGCTGCCGCGGTGGCAGCGGTCTGTGCCGGAGCAGCCGGTGCAGTGGTCGCGGGCGCACCCGCGTCAGGAGTCGATTGCGCGGGCGCGGAGGACTGCGCGCCGGCGACAGCCGCCGCGAGCAGAAGCGCGGGAAGCGAAATGTGGTGAAGGATCATAGCGGTCTCCCGGGGAGCCGGCTTTCCTACATTGTGCCTGAAAGCCGACCCGATGGCGTCTCGGGATGAAAAGCGCGCTCAGGGTTGGACGGCGGAACGGGAGACGGGTGAGCCGGGCGAATCCTGGCCAGGCATCAACGCTCAGTGGATGGCAGCGTTGTTCACAAAAACGACGGAGCAGGGCTCATGCTTCTGCGCCGAGTGGCGGCAGCTCTCCAGAGCCTTGTGGCGGGCCTGGTCTTCGTCGATCTGGCCAGTGGAGAATCCGTAGCAATGCTCTGACATGGCAAAGGCTTTATACGGCCCGAGCAACAGGTAGCGGCTGAATGCACTCCGGCCGTCTTCGCTCAGGCCCGGAGGGGGCGGAATGTCGGGAGCCTGAATCTCAGGTAGGGGCTGGGCGAGCGGCATCAGATTCTGGGCTGCGAGGAACGAATCGACGGTTGCGCCCCAGGCCGAGGGCCTGTGAAAGAGCGCGTGGCCATCGTTCCCAAAGGGAGGAGCCAGAACAAACTGATCGTTGCCGCCCTGGGAACGGAAGGCCTGGTCGAATTCCTGCGCCAGCTCCGGCCAAAAGAACTTGTCGTTCTGCGCGTAGATCCAGAGCATAGGGACGCGCGAGGTTTTGCCAAAGGAGCGAAAGGCGCTGACCAGGTCGCCTGGATTGCAGACGTCATGGTCGGCATGCGAACCACGGCCTCCGGCAAAGCTGATGGCGGCGACCAGTCCTGGTGGCGATGGTTTTTGCGCCGTGAGCGCGACGGTGGCTAACCCGCCGGTAGAAACGCCCACGGCGATGGCGCGATCCGGGTCCACATTGGGCAGCGCGCGACCGTAGTCGAGAGCAATGCGCAGGTCCTCGGCGCCATATTCGGCAGCGTCCTGATAATTCGTCTGCGGGCACCGTCCAGCATGGCGCGTGTCCTGTTCTCCGCCCGAGCGTCCATAGCCGCGGCGCACCACGACCAGCGCGATCCAGCCGCGGCGCGCGAACCAGAGCGCCTGCGGCAGCTCCTGCCAGGGGGTGACCTCCGCGTGTTCCTCGGTATCCCGCGAAGAGCCATGGGTGAGGACGGCCAGAGGGTGCCGGCCGGGAAGGTCCGCGTAGACCAGCAGGGCATCGAGGCCGCCGGGAGCAGCGAGAACCCAGGGAATCATCAGCTCGCGTTCGACGTACTGCACCGCCTGCGGCGGCGGGGAAGTCTGCGCGGGAATCTGCGCAATGCCGGCAAGGAACACGACCAGCGCGGCGGCCGGCGAGCGTGGCGATATTCGCACACGAGAACCATACCTTAAAAAGAAAAATGCCGGAGTGAATCCGGCATTTTCCCGGGTGAACGTTTGCGATTAGTCCTTGACGCGCACCTTCGGTTCGACGGACATGCCCGGGCGGAGCAGATGATCCTTGTTCTGCTCCGGCTTGGTCAGGTCGATGCGGACCGGGATCCGCTGCACGACCTTCACGTAGTTGCCGGTGGCGTTTTCCGGGGGGAAGAGACTGAGCATGGAGCCGGTGGCGCCGCCGATCTGCGTGACCTTGCCGTCGTAGTCGCGATCGTAGGCGTCCACGTGGATGGTGACTGCCTGGCCCGTGCGCATGTGCTCGAGCTGGGTCTCCTTGAAGTTGGCGGTGATCCAGATGTCGTCGAGCGAGACGAGGGTCATGAGCGCCTGGCCAACCGCGACGTTCTGGCCGGGCTGCACGCTCTTGGTGGTGATGATGCCGGCGGTGGGCGCGACGATGAGGCAGTATTCAAGATTGAGTTTGGCCTGGGCGAGGGCGGCGCGCGCCTGGTCGACCTGAGCGGCGGCCTGATCGGCTTTGGCTTTCTGGATGGCGACCTGCTGGGGCGCGGTCTTCGCGTAGTTCAGCGAGGATTCGGCCTCGGTGACGCGGTCATGGGCTATGCGCACGGCGTCCTGGGCGGCGACGACATCGGCCTGGGCCTCATCGACGGCGGCTTTGTCGGCTTCGGCGGTGGCGATGGCGGCGTCGTATTGCTGTTTGGAGATGACGTCGTTCCTGACCAGCGGCGTATAGCGCTGGACGTCGAGCCTGGCCTTCTCGAAGTTGGCCTGAGCCGCGACGACGCGCGCCTGATCGGCCCTGAGCTGGTTCTGGGACTCGGTGACGGCTTCATTGGCGCTGGCTACGTCGATGCCGGCGTTATGGAGGTTCGTGCCGGTATTCGTGTGGATGACGGGGACATTGACGCGGGCGGCCTCATAACTGGCTTCGGCGGATTCGAGATTGGCCTCGGCCTGCTGGAGCGCGGTCTCGTAGTCGTGGGGATCGATGGCAACGAGCTTGTCGCCGGCATTGACGTATTGGTTCTGGTCAACGTAAACGTTCTGGACGTGGCCGACGATACGGGAGCTGATCTGGACCAGGTTGCCGTCCACCTGCGCGTCGTCGGTGTCCTCGTAATAGGTGGAGTGCCACCACCACAGCAGCGCGCCGACCACAAGAATGGCAACGACGCCGATGATGATGAAACGTCGGCGAGGCCGGGACCGCTGACCTTCCGGCTGCTCTTCAATCGGTTCGGACTGCTCGGAACGCTGCTCCGCCACGCTTACTTTCCTCCCACGTAATCCTTGTAACTGGTCTGGGCGACGCCTAGGGCGCGGGCCAGAGATAGCTTTGCAATGTTGTGCTGATACGAAGCAGCGACGTATTGCTCGTCGGCCTGGGCCACGGCCTGCTGCGCCTGGGACACGGCCAGATTATCGGATACGCCGGCTTTGTAGCGCTGCTGTGCCTCGCTGAGTGCCTCGTTGGCCAGGTCCACGTTGCTTTTGGCGACGGCCACGAGCTTCTCCGCGGCTTCAATGTCGAGGATGCTGTCCCGCACATCGGCTGAGATCTGGCCGCGCATATCGCTCAGGCGCGCGCGCTCCTGGTCCAGCTGAGACTGCGCCTGTTTAGCGTCGCCGCGGAGTTTGGCCTCCTCGAAGAGCGGGGCGTCAACCGAGCCTACGGCATCCCCGGTGCCGTGCGAGTGCGAGGGATTAATACCGATGTCGCCGTAATCGCCCGAGAAGCTGACCGTGGGCAGGCGCTCATCGGTTGCCGCTTTGCGGGCGTGCTCGGCGGCCTCCACCTGCTGCTCGAGAGCCTTGAGGTCGGCTCGGTTCGCAATGGCCTGCCGGACGGCGGCGTCCGGATCGAGGTGATCGAGGGACGCGTAGGGCTCCTGATCGGTGAGGTCAAACTGCTGGTCGAGGGGCAGGCCAATGGCGCGAGCGAGGGCGATCTTGTCCTTAGCCCAGGCATCGCGCGATGCAATCAGAGTCTGTTCCTGGGTCTGGTAGTCGACGCGTGCGCGCAGCTCATCGAGGAGTGGAGCCGTGCCCGCCTTGTGATTCTCGACCGCCTGATCGAGGGAGACTTTGGAGGTGTCGACCTGGGCCTGCGCGGCCTGGACGCTGGCGGCGTCGGCGATGACCGTGAGATACGCATTGCCGACGGTGAGCACAACCAGCTCGCGAGCGTCGTCGGCGGAGAGCGTGGCGGCCTGGAAGTTATGCTTCTGCGCGAGGTAGTTCTGGAGTGCGGACAGGTTCAGCAGCGACCAGTTCAGGCTGCCGCGGATGTCCGTATAGCCATAGGGACCGATGATGGCGGGGAACCCCGGGATACGCAGGCCTTCCGCCTGGAGGTCGGTTTCCTGGAGGGCTTCCTGGATTTTTCCGGTAGCGGTCGGCAGCAGAGCCTGGAGCTCTTCAAGGCGCGCACCGCGGGTGGAGGAGATGTTCTGCGTCGTGAGGATGAGGCCGAGGTTGTAGCGCAGGCCGCGCTGAATGGCGTCATCGAGCGAAAGCGGTAGCACGCCAGGGGTAGCCTTTTGTGTGCTGACGCTGCCCTGGTAGGTAGAAGTGTCGATGGCCGGCTGAGGAATCTGGATGGGCGCAGCGGGAGTGGCGACTCCCCCTCCCGACGGGGGGGCCTGAGCCAGGACCGCTGGCCCCAGCAACATGGCCGCGAGCGGCGCCAGGCGCAGGAATCGCATTGGGGTACCTACAGCCTCCGGCACAAAAACGAACCCTCTCAGCATCAGTCTCGAGAAATCAGTCTTTCCCTCCGGGTCTCTGCTTTGGATGCAGCCCGTTTGGGAAAAAATTCAAAAGAATCTCTGAGATAAGAGTATCGGAAGGGGCCAGGTTCCGGAGAGAAAAAGGTAATACCCGGTGGCAAGGAAGGGTCGAGAGCCGCCGTGGGGCAGGCTGTGGTGGCTCTCAGTTCTCGAATTCCATCTCCGGCGGTGGCAGGATATCCGTGTCGCGGGCGATCCAGACGTACAGCGTGGGCAGCAGGAAGATGCTCATCAGCAGGTTCATGATGAGGCCGCCGACGATGACCGTGGCAAATGGCCGCTGCGTGTCCGAGCCGATGCCATGGGACATGGCTGCCGGCAGCAGACCAAGGGTGGCCACCAGCATGGTCATCATGATGGGACGTAAACGGAGTACCGCGCCTTCGACAGCGGCGTCCTCGACGGTGTCGCCGCGGGCGCGCAGCTGGTTGATGTACTCCAGCATGATGACGCCGGTTTGCACCGAGACGCCGAAGAGTGCGAGGAAGCCGACCTCGGAGGAGACGCTGAAATTCGTGTGGGTGATGAGCAGGACAAGCAGGCCGCCGATGCTGGCCATGGCCACCGTGGCGAGAATGAGCATGGCCCACTTCAGCGAGCGGTACATGGAGTACAGGATGATGAAAATGAGCAGCACGGTGATGGGCACGATGACGGCCATGCGCTTGTCCGCCCGCACCTCGCTCTGATATTCGCCCTCCCAGCTGATGTGATAGCCGCGTGGCAGCTGCACCTGAGTGTCGACTTCCTGGATGGCCTGGCGGACAGCATCGCCCAGCGGCCGGCCGCGGACACTGTACTTGATGGCCACGTAACGCTGATTGTTCTCGCGGTAGATTTCCGAACCTTCATCGGCCTCGTGAATGTCGCAGAGCTGCGCAAGCGAGACGCGCTCGCCCGTCGACGAAAGCAGGCGGATATTTTCGATAGCCTGCTCCGTGTCGCGATAGTTAGCCAGATAGCGGAGGGTGAGGTTGTAGCTTTCCTCGCCGCGAAGGACCTGCGTGAGGGCGGTGCCCCCGACGGCGGTTTGCACCGCATCCTGCACATCCGAGACGTTGATGCCCCAGCGGGCCGCCTTCTGGCGATCCACCTGGATGTCAAGATCGGGCTGGCCGGTGACCTGCAGGACGCCGAGGTCGGCAACGCCCGGCACATGGCTCATGATGGCATCGACGTGGTCGGCGATGTCTTCGAGAGTGTGCAGGTCGGAGCCGTAGACCTTGGTGGCCAGCTCGCCTTTAACGCCGCTCACCGCCTCTTCCATGTTGTCTTCGATCGGCTGCGAGAATCCCCAGATGATCGTCGGGAATTTCTTCTCGAGTTGATAGTTCATGGCGGCGATGAGATTGTCCTTATTGCCGCGGAAGATGGGGCGCCATTCACTGGCCGGCTTCAGGCCCACGAAATACTCGGTATTGAAAAACCCTGTATGGTCTGTGCCATCGTCGGGACGTCCGGTTTGGCTGGTGCATTCCGTCGTTTCCGGAAAGGAGCACAGGATCAGTCGCGCCTGGTTCGCGACGGCGATGCTTTCGGCAGGCCCGACGCTCTGGTCGAGCTCGCCGCGCACCCACATCGCACCCTCGTCCAGGTGGGGCAGAAATTCGGATCCGATGACCCCGCTGAACGCGAGAAAGACTCCCAGTACCAGACCGGCGACGCCAATGCCGATGGTGAAGCGATGGTGGCGAATCGTCCACCGGACCGCCCGCCGGTAACGCTCGCGGAGGAACTCCATCACCGGGTTCTTCCATTCCTTTGCACCTTTGCTGAAGACGAAGCCGCAAAGCACGGGCGCCATGATGATGGAAAAAAGGAGAGCGCCGAGCAGCGCGAAGGCGACCGTCCACGCCATGGGATGGAAAATGCGGCCCTCCACCTCCTGCAGGGTGAAGATCGGCAGGTAGGCAGTAATGATGATGGCGATGGCGTAAAAGACCGGACGCTGGACCTCGTGCGCGGCCTCGGCAATGCGCTGCTGGATGGTGCGTCCGGTGTCGTCTCTGTGCGCTAGATGGCGGACGATGTTCTCAACCATGACCACGGCGCCATCCACGACCATGCCGAAATCGAGCGCGCCCAGCGAAAGCAGGTTCGCAGGAATATTTTTCAGGTCCAGGCAAATGGAGGCGAAAAGCAGCGAGAAGGGAATGGTTACCGCCACGATCAGCGCGCCGCGGATGTTGCCGAGGAAGAGCAGCAGAATAATGACAACCAGAATGATGCCCTTGCTCAGGTTGTCCAGCACCGTGCGCGTGGTGAAGTGGAGCAGATCGCTGCGATCGATGAAGGCATGAATCGTCACACCCTTGGGCAGGATCTGGGTATTGAGCTCCTCCACCATTTTGTGGACGCCGTCGAGGGTCGGCTGAGCGTTGGCGCCCTTCTGGAGGCAGAGAATGCCGGAAACGACATCGTCATTATCGACCAGCTTGCCGTCTTCGCGATGATAGGTATCGCCGAACTGGCCGAGGCGGATCATCGGCCCCTGCTCGACGACGCCAAGGTCCTTGATGCGGATGGGCGTGCCGGCTTTGCTGGCGACGACGGTGTTGCCGATGTCCTGAATGTCGCGGACAAGCCCGACTTCGCGGACGTTGATCTCCTGCTCGCCGTCCTGGATGAAACTGCCGCCGCCATTGGCGTTGTTGCTGGAGAGCGCCTGCTCGACCTGCGCCAGGCTCAGCCCGTAATCGATCAGCCTGTTGGGATCGAGGCGCACCTGGTATTCGCGGGTGGGGCCACCGAAGGGATTGGTGTCGACCACGCCGGGAACGGACTTAAGGTACTTCTGCACCACCCAGTCATCGATCGACTTGAGGTTCATCACGTCGTACTCAGGGTTGGTGCTGCGCAGGATGTAGAAATAAATCTGCCCGACGGGGCTCCAGTCGGTGCCCATCTGCGGGACGACGCCATTGGGGAGAGTCACCTGCGAGAGGCGCTCGAGGACGCGCTCGCGGTTTTCAAAGTCAGTGGTGTCTTCGCCGAAAACCAGCTCGACGGTGGAGAGCCCGAAGATGGACCAGGACCGGACGTGAGCGACGCCCGGGATGCCGTTCATGACGGTTTCCAGTGGGATGGTGACCTGCTGCTCGATCTGCTCGGCGGAAATGCCGGGCCACTGCGCAATGATGTCGACGTAGTTGTTGGCGACGTCGGGGTACGCTTCTACCGGCAGGCGATGGAAAGAGACAATGCCCCACGCAAACAGGAGAATGCCGATCGCCAGAACCAGGTACTTATTCTGGAGGGCAAAATCGACGACCTTTCGGATCATTGCGCCTCCAGCGTGGCTTCGAGCTGGAGAACGCTCCTGACGACCTCCTGGCCGGGCGCGATGCCGGAGAGGATTTCCTGCTGATTGCCGGGGAGAATGTTGCCCGCCTGCACCGCGATGCGGCGGAAGTGGTTCTGCCCGGCGGGAACGAAGACCCAGTCCTGATCGTGCAGGTGGAGGATGGCGTCAGCTGGCACGGAGGCGTGGACTTCTTTGGTGCGTCCGGTGAGGTTGGCGGTGACGAACATCCCCAGGCGAAGCATGCCGGGATTGGCGACGTCGATGCGAACCTTGGCAGTGCGGAGGGTGGGATCGAGGACGGGACCGATGTCGCTGACCCTGCCGGTCAGTGTAAGGCCCGGGTAGCCGCTGACGCTGATGCGCGCTTCCTGTCCGACGCGCACCTGGGAGAGATTGTTCTCGAAGACGTCGCAGAGAACCCAGACATGGGAAAGATCGGCAATAGTGAAAGCGACAGGAGTTCCGGCGTAGGTCACGCCGGTCGCGGCCGCGTTGGTGACGTTCTGCGCGACGATGACGCCGCTGATGGGCGCGTAGACATTCACGATGTCGGAGGGATGGTTCTTGTCGACGCCGAGCGTGTTCAGCTGTTGGTTGGCGGCATTCAGGTCGGCTTTAGCGTCGGCTTCCGCGTCCTGGGCCTGCTCGAGCATCGACTCGGCGATGGCGCCGTGAGCGTAGAGATCCTGCGCGCGCTGGAGTGCCTTGCGGGCCAGCAGCTCGTCGTTGACGGCTTTGAGGTAGGCGTCGAAGGCGTTGGTGATATCGGGGCTCTGCACGCGCAGCAGCAGCTGGCCCTTGTGAACATTCTCATCGAGAGTGGCGCGGATATCGACCACGCGGCCGCTGGCCAGTGAGACGACGGGGATTTCGCGATTGATGTCGGGAGTAACGGAGCCGGTGACGCTGAGCTGGTTGGGCGCCTCGACGCGTGCGGCGACCGCCAGCGGGAAGTCCTGGGGATGGTCGACGGCGACAGTGTCGGCGTTGCCGGACTCGATGACCTGCGGCTGCGCAGGAGCGCCCTTTGCGGGGTCGAACTTTTTGCTGCACGCCACAAGCGAAAGCGAGGCAGCGAGACAGAGAACACAGGCAGCCGGAGCGCGTGTCACTGGATCACCTCGCGTCCGACGGCGAGATTCAGCTGGCCGGCGGCCGTGAGCCACGCGCCGACCAGCTGCAGATAAGCCATTTGCACGTTGCGGTAGTCGCTCTGCGCGTTGAGAAAGTCCATGAGGGAAGCGCCTCCGTGCTGCCACGAATACGTGACGGTATCGCGAACGTGAACGGCTTCGGCCAGGTACTTCTGCCGGTAGGGGCGCAGAAGGATCAGATTGCTGTTGACCTGCGCGTAGGCGGAGTCGACGTCGCTGAAGACCTGTACGCGAGTGGCGTCCTCAAGCTGCTGCTGGCGGGCGATGTCGATCTGGGTGCGCTGCTTCTCGCCCTGGTTGCGGTCGAAGATGCGCAGCGGAATACTCACACTGGCCCCAAGCGTCTGCAAGCCATTGGGATTGTTGTTCGACGAATTCCA
>DATJQW010000012.1:0-20332 GCA_035505395.1 Acidobacteriaceae bacterium | reverse complement strand
TGTGTGTCCTCGGTGCATGGGCCCTGCGGCGCCGTCCTGCTGAGGCAGATGCGATAGGTAATGCCGGCAATGGCGGGATCGGTTCCCGCCAGCATCGGTCCGCGAGCTTCGAGTGCAACGCGCAGATAGAGGTTGTCGACGCCGCTCAGCCGAATCTGCCGGATGTCGAGGTTAGGAGCGGCCGACGGATTGCCTGGTACGCTGATTGCTGTTATCTCCTTCTCGGAGCCGCCGGCGATCAGCGGGTAGACGCCGACCACCGCATCGCGCGCAGCAACGTCGTCATAGGAGAGATCGATGATTCCATCTTTGTGCAGCACCGCCTGGAAGCGATTCACCGTCGGCGTCCACGTCCAGTCCTGGATGCCGCCATATGGCTCGGTCAGGTCCCAGGTCACGACGGCGCGGTCGTCCAGCTCCTTCCAGTAGCGCTCGCCGGTCATGCGCGGCTTGAAAAAGACGCTGATCGCGGGCACCGTGTTGACGAACTCCGGAGCAGCCTCGCGCAGCTCCGCGAAACGCTCGACCGCCAGCCCTCCGTCGCGGCCAACAGGCACGCTGCGGCGGCCCCGTTCGCCCTCCGGGGGCGCCGAATTGCCGAAGACGATAGAGCCGGTCATGCCCACGGAGAACGAATTCCAATCCTGGCCGGAAAACGGGAACGCGAATCTTGACAGTTGCACATGCGAGTCGTTCAACGGGGCGCCGAAGTCGTTGTCCCAGACGAACGGAATATTTTCGACGCGGTATCCCCCGCCATCGGGGGTGAAGCGCACCGTATGGTGGGACAGATTGAACAGGTTCGCCTGCCCGAGCGCATCCGGATTCAGCGTGAGGACGATCAGCCTGCCGCGAACCGTCACCGTGCCGATGGAGTGGCCCGGGCCCCCGTCGTACTGCGCCCAGCCAGGCAATGCGCTGAGCGCGATGAGGGCCAGGACAAAGCAGAACCGCGATACCTGCGGCCTCCGGTGCATTCGCGTCATCGTTCCTGTCTCCGAGCTTCAAGCCCTGGTCGTTTTCCAGTAGACCGTGTAACGCTGATCCATGACCTGATACATCGGCTTCAGTTGCATGGCGGTGGACTGGCCGGTTGTCTCGAAGCGCAGTTCATCGCCGGGCACGCGGCGCACCACATCGCTCGCCTGTCCCGACGAGGCGACCAGCGCGGGCATCGGGTAGTTGTGGCGGTCATCCCACGGTCCGTTGGGGCCGTAGATGCGGTTCTCACTCAGCCCCTCGCGGCCCATCTCCGCGGCCAGCACCAGGGGGCCGTACATCACTGCCTGGACCGTGGAATCATCGGGCGTAACCGAGACGTGGAGTGACATCGGCAGGCTGATCTCAATCGTGTCGCCGTCGTGCCACGTACGGTCGATCTCGGCGTAGGTTTCGGGTTTGGCGTCGACACGATGCTTCTTTCCGTTGACGCGGAACGCAACGTCCTTCGTCGCCCAGTAAGGAACGCGGACCCGGAGCCCCAGCCGAGCGGGCTGCTGCGCTTTGATCGTAAGCTTCGCCGTCTCTTCGAGCGGGAAGTTCGTCTCCTGCACAACCGATATGCCCTTCTCGGGCCAGGTCAACTCCGAACCGGCAAAGAGATTGACGTAGAGATTGCGGTCATCGTGAAAATAGATTGAATCGTTGACTTTGGAATACTCTTCCACGCCGGTCCCGGTGCAACACCAGAACGAGTCGAAGGGCGTGCCAAAGGTCTTCCAGTATCCCGGCTTCAGCGAAACGTAATACATCAGCATGCCCTTCGGGTCCTGCGTGCCGATGCGCACGTTGTACATGAGCCGCTCGTAGTAGTCGAAGATGTGCGGGTCGCCGGTCCAGCCATAAATGTGGCGGGCGAGCTTCATCATGTTGTAGCTGCAACAACATTCTTCGGCCGCAGGACCCAGTTGCGAGGCGATGGCGTCCGGCGCATGCCAGAACTCGCCGTTGCTGGTGCCGCCGGTACAGTAGATGTGGTGCTGCGTGACGATGCGGTAGAAGTTATCCGCGACCTGCCGGTACTGCTGGTCATTGGCAACTTCATAGCCGCGCGCGGCTCCGATGATCTTGGGGATATTGGTGTTCGTGTGGTTGTGATCGAGGTCGTCGACGTCTGCCGCCAGCGGATCGAGCATTTTGTGGTGATAGAAGCGGAAGCCGAGATCGCGATACTTCTGCTCGCCGGTTACGGAATAAAGGTTGAACGAGACTTCGGCCATGCCTCCCTGCTCGACCAGCAGAATGCGCTGCCACTGATCGTCGGGAATGTCTTTCGTATAGTTGATCGCCCAGTCGGCCATCCCCTTGCAGGTCTGAAGAGCCTGCTGGTTTCCCGCGTGAACGTACATATCGAGGTGGCCGGCCATGATCTTGTGGTAGGTGTAAAAGGGCGCCCAGACTTTCTGGAAATTGCGGAGGCGGTCGTAAAATGTCGCGGGATAAGCGCCAAGATAGCCGTCGGTCTGCTGGCATTTGGCCAGATCGGCAACCAGGTCGTCGCCCTTCGCCTTGATCTTGTCGTCGCCCGTCGAGGCGTACATCAGAGCGCAGGCGGAAAGATAGTGCCCACCGGCGAAGTGGCCGCGCAGTTCGCAGTCCGGAGCTTCCCATCCGCCGAGCGGCTCGGCCGTGGAAGGCACGCCGGCGGTCACGCGAAACATGTGCGCCAGGCGATCGTTGGGCACGAGGAATAGATAGTCGCGGTTAATCTCCAGCGCATTCTTCAGCAGGCCGTCGCGCATACGGACCTGCGTCATCGGAAAGTTCTGCCATGTCCACAGGACCTTCTCGTAGCCGGTGTGGTTGGCGCTGACCGGGATGTCGTCAACCGCGGTCTGCGCGCGCATGGACCGGGGAAGCATCATGACCCCTCCGGCGGCAGCGGCGGATGTGACAAATTGTCTGCGGGAAAGGGATCGATGACGCTTCATACTGTATCTCCTGGTAGTTCTTCCTGTTGGACTGAAACGCGTGGCGCTACGATAGCCGTCACGGCTGGCTGGGGCGACGGTTGTCTGCTTTCAGAATAATTTCGGTGGCTGTGGTGTGAAGCGGGACGGCGTACGCGCCTCGAACAATTGTGTAGTGCTTATCCGGTTCGAAATGACCGACGCCGGGAATCGTGGCTGGCTGCGCGATGCGCAACAGCGCCTGCTGGGTGTAGGCGTCGGCGGGGTCGAGAACGAGATGAACGGTCTGCGAATGTGGATCGAAGCTCACCTCGCGGAACTTGCCGGCGTCGAGGGTGAGCCACAGACCGTAAGGGGCAAGATAGATTCTCATCCGGAAAGAGTCGAGTGGCGTGACGCGGATCGTCTGAGTGCCCTCGGTAAGGTTCCCGCCGAAAACAAGCCAGCCGAAGTCGGAACTGTGGGTGACGTAGGTGGCAGTGTCGAAAGCATGGCCGAAAAAATTGGGCCCGTAGTCGCCGGAATACGGATCGAAGGCCAGCATGTCAGGAAATGCATGGAACGCCGCCGAGGCGAAACCGTCCTGATCGATGTTGGTCAGTGGCCCCATGGTGCCCCCGTAGCCGACGCGCAGCAAATACAAATCATCGGGGTGTTCGCGATAGGCGGCCAGAAGCGGGATGGCGTTGATGCCGGAACCATAGTGATGGAGCTGACGTTCGAGGCGGGGGATCTTGCCGCCGAAGAGGAAATCCCAGTAGCGGCGCGCGCTGCCGTTATAACCCCACGACGGAATGGACGGATCATAACCAAGGATGGCATCGAGCGTAACCTGGGCCTTCTGATCGAAACCGAAATACTTCGTCCAGGCGTAGACCTCTTCCTGGCCGGTGGAATCCCAGGGCATTTCACTGCCAAACGGGTAAGGCTCCGCGTTCCAGTGTTCGGCGCGATTGCGCATCGCCGCTTCCACCGTGCTCGCCTCTTCAGTCATGCCCTCGCGCTGCAGGTCCTCAAGGATACAGACGAATACGTCGCCTTCCATCTGTCCGAACTGCGTGTAGTACGGCGCGAACTTCATCATCGCCATGGTGGTCTGGTACGCGTGGTCCAGATACCACTGCCACGGATGATTCGTTACCAGCCCCTCATGGTCCCGGGCCAGACGATAAAGCACCCAGTACGCAGCGGCCACGTGCGGATAGTTGAACGAGCGATCGACCGCCTCCGATTGCTCTTTGTTCCAGCTCGTCCATGATTTCCAGTAGTACTGGCTGCTGTAGAAATCGGGCGGGAACTGGTCCGGCTGATAATAGAAGAGGCTCTTGCGGACGCCGTATCGGTGGGGGCCGCTGCTGTATTGAATCCCTCCCCAGAGCACGTGATCGACGAATTGTTCGTACTTGTCGATCTCCTGCTTGTCGGGCTGGCCGAACTGCTTCATCGCCGCGGCCAGCCAGGAACCAGCTCCGGCTTCGTCGCTGAGGCCGGCGATCCAGACGCGACCCTCCTGGGTCACCTGCTTGTTTGCCTGTCGATCGTAGGTGATCACCGAGGGGCTGCGGTGGAAGGGATCGTTCGGTTGGTCGAACCACTGCTGCGTGGTTAAGAAATGCCCGAGATCGGCAACCGCCTGCTGTTCGGGCTTGATGACGAAATAACTGATGGTTTGGAGAGCGCCATCCTTATAGGTGATCGAGACGCGCGCGCGTCCCCAGGTGACCCCCTGCAGTTCGTAACGCTTCCACCCGGATGCGGTCGGGGGCTGCGACGTGATGGTGATGGCTCCCGGGGGATCGACTGAAATGGATTGGACCGGCTGTGGAGAACGCAGGAAGAGCTGCGCGCGGATGTCCTGCGGCAGAACGTAGCCGGGAATGCCCACCGCCACGGGACGCAGATGGGAGAGCAGCGTCTGCTGGATCTCCGGGATGGAAGGCGCCAGCAGGAAGATCAGCCCGAAGCTGCGCGACTCGCCCGGCTGCAGCGTGATGGTCGTCGCCTCGTTCCACGGCTGAGCGTGCTTCCATTCGTTCTCCTGGTAGGCGCCGCTCGCGACCATCCACTCGTAAAAGCCCTCGAAGGTAAGCCCGCGCGGCGTGCGGTCATTGAAGATGGGAAACGTGCCGTCGTGCTCGCGATGGTTCAGGATCGGGTTCCAGGCTTCGAAGGGCGTGCGGCGCTCCGGAACGATGACCAGCGCCGGACCGTGGCCGCTGAGACGTGTCACCTGGACGTAACCCGCGTCCTCGCCGATGTAAGGATCGTCGAAACTGCAAAGCTCATGGGCCTGGGCCAGCGTGCGATCCGTCAAAATATTGTTGAAGATCAGCGGTATTCCGAGCGAGCCAATGGTGACCGGCTGCGACGATTTGTTTTTCAGGATAAAGTGCAGCGCCAGATTCTCGCCGTCGATCCTCCACGTACGCACGATGTCCAGCGGAATCTCTGCCGGCAGCGTGGGCGCCAGATCAGCGGACGCCAGTTCGTCGCCATGGATCGGGAGCGGCGTTACGGGCTGCCGCTGATAGGCCGTCGAGTAACTCTGCCATGATCCGCTGTCGCCGGTGCGGAGGCGCAGATCGATATCGCCGAGATGGTAGTAGCCGTTGGTGGATCGCTGCACGAGCAGGTCGCCGGGCGTGAAATCGAAGCCATCGGCGCTTTTCGGTTTCAGCGCTGCGACGGTCTGCGAAGAGCGGACCAGATCGAGATCGAAGGAGAGGGTATGGAGATGCTCGATGCCCTCCTGCAGCATCGGTCCGGGCTGAGCAGGCTTCTGCTCGCGCTGCGCCGCGGCACGCATCCCCATCAGGAAAATTGCCGCGGCGGCGAGCAGAGCCAGCGAGCCGCACCGCAACGCGATCCATCGACGCGATCCAGCATTGCCCTGGGAACCCAGGGGCCGCACTCCTGCAGAGGAACCGCGCCCCCAAGGGTAACTCGCCGGCGACGTAAATGTTTTCAACCTGCCCTCCGAGGGCGTTCCTGTTTTCAGGCAGCTCAAGGAAACGTTTTGCAGCCGCCGGCCCACCGAAGTGCTCGTGCGGAGAGCAATAAAAGATTGACAGCAGCATACACGAATGGATACATTTTTGAACACCTCGGGGATTGAGAGCGGAGCAGCAGCGAAAACGTATACCAATACGGTAATCGCTTTGCCCAATGCCTCAGGCCCAGATCCCTCCAGGGCAGCCTGGCAACAAAAATCGAGAGGATCGTCCCATGATGTTTGAAACTTTGGCCAGAAGGACAGCAGGAGCAATCATCGGCGTGTCGTTGCTCGCGGTGATGGCTATACCTCAGCTTGCAACCGCCCAGAATCTATCCACAGGGTCGCTCAATGTGACGGTTCGCGACCAGGCCGGCGCCGTAATCAACGGCGCGAGTCTCGTCCTGAAAGATCTGGAGACGAACGACCTGCACAAAGCCGCCACAGCGGGAGCCGGAACGGCGGTCATTCCCTTTCTGAACCCCGCGCGTTACAGCCTCACCATCTCCATGCCGGGATTCACCACGAATCTATACCCCTCGGTCACGATTCAGTCGAACCAGGTGACGGACGTCGATGTCGTGCTGCAGGTGGGCTCAGCCACGCAGACGGTCACCGTTTCCGGTAACGCCACGCCGCTCCTGGACACCACCGACAACACCGTGGCGACCACCGTGGACCTGAAGGAAGTCGATGATCTGCCGGTCTTTGCCCGCGATGCGTTCCCGCTGGCGTTTCTGGTGCCTGGAGCCGTAGGCAACGACATCAACAACCTCCCCGGCGGCGCCGTGGATGTTAGCGCGAACGGTTTCTCCACGATGACTAATCGCAACAAGAGCTCGGGATTTGACTACGACGGGTCATCCATCACAAACCGTCTCGAAGATGTCCAGGAGATGACCGTTCAGACCGATCAGCTGGATGCCAGCCACGGCGGCACTTCAACCATGGACATCGGATTCGTGACCAAGCGCGGGACGAACCAGTATCACGGGCTGTTGTTTGAGGACTATCGCAACGACGCGATGAACGCGAACAGCTGGTACAACAACTTCGTGGGTTTGCCTCGCGGAAAAGAGATCATCAACGATTTTGGCGGCAGTGTCGGCGGACCCATTCTCAAAGACAAGCTGTTCTTTTTTGCCAGTCTGGCCAATTTTCGTGAGCCGCAGAAATTCACCGTCACCACGACTGTGGGTACGGCACAGGCTCTTGCCGGCATCTATACCGTCCCCGGCAC
Organism: Acidobacteriaceae bacterium; assembly: GCA_035505395.1. Classification (GTDB taxonomy): domain Bacteria; phylum Acidobacteriota; class Terriglobia; order Terriglobales; family Acidobacteriaceae; genus Palsa-343. The sequence continues at coordinate 13,191 of DATJQW010000012.1, read as the reverse complement.
CTCGCAGACGGATAACGTACTGCAAGCGGGCGCCAGCGCTGGTTGCTCCACCTGCACGGCGACCATCAATCCTCTGATCGCCCAGGACCTGGCCAATATCGAATCGACCTACAAGCTTTCCGGCGTCGTGTTTTCGCCGCTGGATGTGAACCACCTGAACGAGAGCTTTCTCAACAAAGCGTATTACGTGGATAAGTTCCCCACCCTGCGCCTCGACTACAACCTGACGCAGAATTTCCGTCTCACCGGCTCGGTGAACGAGTCGAACTTTTACAACACCAATCAGGGCGGCCCTCCGTTCCCCGGTCCCCTCTATTCCAATCAGGCCTACAGCAATTTCGAGCGGAATTATCAGGCCGTCACTGGGTTTGACTGGAACCTGAAGCCAAACCTGGTCAACGCATTTCGCGTTGGCTACCTGTACACCGAGTTCACCTATAACTCGCAGGGCCTCGATACGCCCACTCCGGCCATGGTGCAGCAGGGCGACCTGGCCTTCGGCTTTGGCCTGAACAGCGGTGTGAACGGATTCAACTCGCTCAAGGGCGGATCGCTCTACCCCGTCCTTGCCATTAAAGACGATTCCACCTGGCAGCACGGGCGGCACACCGTCGAGTTCGGCGTCGAGAGTTCCACCGAGATCGATCACTACTACAACAACCAGTTTGTCCCCTACATCGGCGTCAACTACATCGCCTCAGGGGACCCCGTCACCAGCGCGCTGGTCAATTCTTTGCCCGCAGATGCTCCGGCATCCTCGGTAGGAGACGTTGAGGGTCTGTATGCGACGCTGAACGGCCGCATGACGTATTACAGCCTTGGAGAGTTCGTAAATTATCAGAATAAGCAGTTTCAGCCCGGGATCTCCTTCAACCTCCACGAACGGCTGAATCAGACGGCCCTCTTCGCCGAGGACTCGTGGCGAATCATGCCGACCCTGACGCTGAATTACGGCCTTCGCTGGGACTTCACGGGCGCCTCGAAGGACGAGACCGGGTTCTACACTCATCCGACGATTGCCGATTTGTGGGGACCCACGCCGGTGGGTGCGGTCTTTCAGCCGGGCAATCTGGGCGGCGTTCAGAACCCCGAAGAAGGTCCCGCCTCAGAAGCATATTCTCCCACCTACATTCATCCGGAGCCGAACGTGGGCGTGGCGTGGAATCCACGTGGAACCGGGAGCTCCTGGTTTGATCACTTCACCGGCAACGGGAAGACGGTGTTCCGTATCGGCTACGCCTTTAAGAACTACACCGAAGGCGCCCAGAACTTCTGGAACTTCGGCTCGAACAATGGCGCCAACTTCAACACCTACTTTTATGCCAATCCAGTTGCCCCGAGCACGACCCCGCCAGGAACCGGTTTCTACAATGCGGGCTCTCTGATTCTGGGCAGCGGCTCGCTGCCGTCCCTGGCATCGACGTCTCCCAATCCTTTCAACCCGATCATTACCGAGGCCAGCCAGGGCTTCAGCGGTACCTCCTATCTCACCTTCGATCCGCACATCAAACAGCCGTATGTCGAATCCTGGGATGTGGGCATCCAGCGCCAGCTTTCTCCCAACAACGTGCTGGAAGTGCGCTATGTCGGCAACGTCTCCAGAGAGCAATGGCTGGGCGTGAATTACAACGAAGTCAACATTTTCGAAAACGGGTTTCTGACCAACTTTAAAGCTGCTCAGGCGAACCTGGCTGCCAATGGTGGCACGAGCTTCCAGGGTCCGAACCCTACGCCGCTCTTCGATCAGGCCTTCGCGGCGACCGGCGCCTCCGGCAACTACACCAACGGACAGTTCATCACCTGGCTGCAGCAGGGGCAGGCCGGCGCTCTTGCGAACGCTCTGGCAAGCAATCCGAGCTATCTCTGCTCCATGATCAATGCGGCCAGTTTTAGCCCCTGCGTGAACGCCGGCGCCACCGGAACCGGCAGCTTTCCCATCAACGTATTCCAGGAGAATCCGTACGCCGCCGGAGCGGGCATCTTCGAGATGACCAACCAGGGCTACTCCAATTACAACGCTTTGCAGGTTGACTTCCGGCAACACCTGACTCACGGAATGCAGTTTGATGCCAACTACACCTACGCCCACTCGCTCGACAACAACGTCCAGGGCAGCACGGCGCCTGGATTCTACGGAGGCGGCGGGAACCTGGGCTATGTTGCAGGCGGAGCCGCCAGCGCCCCTGGGTACTACACGCTGCGGGATACGCACCTGAATTACCTCCCCAGCTCGTACGACATCCGCCACGTGGTGCACATCAGCGGCATCTACGATCTGCCGTTCGGCCAGGATCAAATGTTCTTCAATCAGAATAGGATTGCGAACGCGATCATTGGAGGCTGGACGCTGGGAACCATCATCGACTGGCAGGCCGGCGATCCGCATATTTTCTATGGCGGAACGGAGCCTTTCAATACGAACGATGGGGGTGTAACGCTGAGCGGTGTGTCGGTCTCACAGCTGCAGGGTGAGATTGGAATCCGGCCCGGCCCCACAGGATCGCCGTGGAAGACGCTTTTCGATCCAAAATACATCGGCTCTTCGGGACAGGCGAACACTGCGTTCATCAGTCCAAATTTCACCCCTGGGACTATCGGCACGATCATGGTGCTGCGCGATCCGAAATGGATCGATACCGATCTGTCGGTCACCAAGCTGATACCGATCCACGAGAGCCTGAACTTCACGCTGCAGGCTGAGTTCCCCAACGTCTTCAACCATGTGGCCTGGGCGGGGATGGACACGGGGGTGCAGGACACTACCTTCGGGACTACCAACGCGACGGCCAATAATCCGAGAAACATCGAGCTTCGCGGAAACTTCCAGTTCTGATTCCGCTCACCGGCGCAGGCGTCGTTCTCCTGGAGCGATGCCTGCGCGGGCTCCTCATCGCTGCTCGCTACACGCAATCCCCGGCTGCCTATACCCTAGGAACATGAACGTCGCCATCCTGGGATTCGGCACCGTGGGCAGCTCTGTCGCCCGCATTCTCTGCGACCTCCAGCCGGAAGGTATCCATCTCACGCACATCTTTAACCGCGATATCGCCCGCAAGATCGCTGACTGGGTCCCCTCCAATGTGATTTGGACCGAAAGCTTCGATGAGATCCTCCGCTCCGATGCGGACGTAATCGTCGAGCTCGTCGGCGGCCTCGACCCCGCCGGAACCTGGGTCCGCCGCACCCTGCAAGCGGGCAGGTCCGCCGTGACCGGCAATAAGAAACTGATTGCGGCGCACGGCATCGAGCTGGACGATCTGGCTCGGGCAAAGGGCGCGCAGCTGCTCTACGGCGCGGCCGTCGCCGGAGGCATACCCGTCATCCCCGGCCTGCGCCAGGGACTCGCCGGCGATCGGATCACACGCATCGAGGGCATTCTGAACGGCACCTGCAACTACATTCTCAGCCGCATGGAGGATGGCGCGGCCTTTGCCGAGGTTTTGAAGGATGCGCAGAAGCTCGGCTACGCCGAGGCCGATCCCACCGAAGATGTTGACGGTTACGACGCGCGCGCGAAACTGGTGATTCTCTCGCGCATTGCGCTGCACGCCGGCATCGACGCTGAATCCGTAGCTACGCGCTCCATCACCCGGGTGGACGCCGTCGACCTCGGGTACGCCCGCGATCTGGGATGCACCATCCGCCAGATCGCCAAGGCAGAACTGCACGCGGATGGGGTTTCTGCCGCGGTCGGCCCCATGCTCGTTCCGGTTCGTTCCCCGCTCGCCTGGTCACGAGGAACCGAGAATATGGTGCTCGTTAGCGGTCAATACGGCGGCGACGTGGTCTTCTCCGGCCACGGCGCGGGCGGCCATCCCACCGCAGTGGCGGTCGTCTCGGATCTCATCGCGCTGGCGCATGGCTCGCGGCCCGTGGATCTGGCGAGCCGGGCGGCACCGGTCAGCGGCGAGTTCCAGCTTCGACATTACGTGCGCTTCGTCGTGAAGGATACGCCAGGAATCGTTGCGGAGATTGCGGGAGCACTGGCCGCGGAAAAGATCAACATTGACGCGCTCTTCCAGCGCCCGGGCTACCAGAAAGAGCATCTGCCCTTCGTGGTCACCGTCGAAGCCTGCGCTGCTTCGTCGCTGCGCCGCGCGCTCGATCGCATCGCCCACGCCAGCTGGCTGACCCAGCCACCGCTCGATTTGCCCATGCTCGGAGAGTGAACGACCGATGTTCGCCACTATTACCTCCGGGCTCACCACCCTGCTTACGCTTGCAGGGCTTGGGTACTACGTGGTTGCGCTGCTGAGCGCCCGAGCGTTTTTGCGCCGCAAGCACTTCCCAGCCGGATTCGCCCCAAGAGTCAGCATCCTCAAACCTCTGCGCGGCGTCGACCCAGGCATGCTGGAAGCCTTCGCCAGCCACTGCCGTCAGGACTATTCGAGCGAGTATGAAATTCTCTTTGGGGTTGCAGACATCGATGATCCCGCCGTTGCGCTGGTCCGGCAACTCCAGGCGGACTTCCCTGCGCAGAGCATTCGCCTCATCGTTTGTCCTGAAGATCTCGGCGCTAACGGCAAAGTCAGCTGTCTCGCGCAGCTTCTGCCGCGTGCGCAATATGACTATCTGATCGTGAACGACAGCGACATCCATGTGAGCCCGCGCTACCTGGCAAACGTCCTGTCCCCGTTTACGCCTGTCCCGGACCAACGGCCGGTCGGGCTGGTCACCGCGCTCTATCGCGGCCGCGCGCACGGCACGATCGGATCGAAACTGGAAGCCCTGGGTATTTCCACCGACTTTGCGCCTGCCGTGCTCACGTCACGTTTCCTGGAGCGAGGTTTGGCCTTCGGTCTTGGTTCTACGCTCGCCGTCTCTCGGCATGCGCTCAACGCGATCGGTGGTTTCGCCCCTCTCGCCGATTACCTTGCCGATGACTACCAGATGGGCGCGCGCATCCACCGCGCAGGATTTCGCATCGAGCTGGCCGATGAGATCGTGGAGACTTCAGTTCCGGCCTACCGCTTTGCCGATTTTGTCCAGCACCAGTTGCGCTGGATGCGCACCATGCGCGAGTCACGCCGCGCGGGCTATGCCGGCATGATTTTCTCGTATGGCCTGGCCCTGGCGTCCCTCAACCTGATCGCCACAGGCTTCAGCCTGCCGGCACTCGCGCTCTTCAGCATGGCGCTGCTGTTACGAGTGGCGCTGGCTCTCGGTGCCGGCGTCACGCTTCTCGGCGACGACCAGGTACTGCGCGATCTTTGGCTTCTGCTGCCGCGCGATCTGGTCGCGCTCGCCCTGTGGGCGTGGTGCTACGCCTCCAACACGGTCACCTGGCGCGGGGCGCGGATGGTCATTCGCGAGGGGAAGATTATCCGACCCGAACCGGAAGCAATCTCCGCCTCGGGAACTCCGGTGGTCAAAGGAAGGTGACTCAGTGCGACGGCGGAACGTACTCCTTCGGGAGCGCCGCGCCTTCGCCGAAGAAGAACTGGTCCATTTGTTCAACCAGAAACTCCTGCGCCTGTGGCGTCCAGGGCTGCAGCCGGTACTCGTTCAACAGCATCTTTTGGCGCTCGATCCACTCCTGCCAGGCCTTTTTCGAGACGTTGTTGTAGACCTTATGGCCAAAGTCGCTGTCAAATGGAGGCTCATCGAGGCCCTCCATCTCCTGTTTAAAGCGGCTGCAAAAAACCATGTGCGGCATCGTGATCAGTCTCTGCTGTTATTGTAACCGGGCATGCACACCGTTGTTGTGCACGGTTCGGGGCCCGCGTCCGGGGCAACCCCACCGAACTGTTTGGGATTCGGACCACAAAGGGAAACACTTCGACGCGCCGCTGGCAGGCGCGCCCCGCGAAAGGATAGATAGAATCTCTGCCTATGGGAGTCATTGGCTTGCCCTCAGCACCCCGCGGGGGTGCTACCGCATGAGGAAATCATTTCTGCCCGGCCGTTTGTTGTGCGCCGTTCTGCCTGTTACTGCACTGTTCGTCACAGCCGCTCCACGGGTCGCCTGCGCGCAGTCCGCCGAGCAGATCGTCCGCAAGGTAGTTGGAAACGAGCTGTACTACGGCTACCACGACCACAGCAGCTGGATGTTCCTCGATACCTATAAGTCTCCGACGAAAAACCAGGTGAAGCTGGTGATCCAGACGTCGCAGGGCAATCTCTCCGAAATCACTGAGAATTACGGCCGTCCGCCCAGCGCGCAGGAGCACCAGGCGGACCTGAACCACATGCAGCAGATCGTCAACAGTCCGTCGATGCGCGCGCAGCAGCGGCGCAGCGAAGAGCACGACGACCAGCAGGCAGCGAATCTGCTCAAAATACTTCCTGATGCCTTCGTCTGGCAGATTGACAGCCGCCAGAACGGACAGATCAGGCTCTCCTATCATCCCAACTCAAATTACTCGCCGCCGAGTATGAGCGCCAGGGTATTCGCCGCGATGTCCGGAACGATGGTTGTGGATGAAGATCAGATGCGGCTTGCAGATCTGTTTGGCCGTCTGACGCATTCGGTCGAATTCGGGTGGGGACTGCTGGGCCACATCGATGCCGGGGGAACGTTTCAGGTCATACGGTCGCAGATCGCCCCCTATGAGTGGCAGATCACGCAAACGCATGTCCATATCTCCGGGCATGCGCTGTTTTTCAAGAATATCGGCGATCAGGAGGACGAGGTGACGAGCGACTACCATCGCGTGCCGGCTGACGTGGACCTCGCGAAGGCCGAAGAGATGCTGCGGGATGGCCAGGTGGCCCGCGAGTTGGGTCTCAGCACCGATCTGCCGTAATGAAAAGCTGCCCGGAGTTTGCGCCTCTGGCGCCTCAGTGCAGGCCCAGCCGCCACGCGGTGTAACTGAGTATCTCGTGCGTCAACCGCTTGGCGCGAATCCCCAGTGGAATGCCCCGACCGGGCGGGCGCGGCGAGGTGAACACCTGCAGGCCATCGTGCTCGCAGATGGCGTGAATGCGGAAGAGGTGGGTTCCGTCGCTGACCGCGATGATGCGTTGCAAACCGTTCTCGTGGGCGATCACGGTCAGCCGCTCGGCTGACTGTTCGGTGTCGTCGCTCTCGGTCTCCGCGATGATCGCGTTCTCGGGCACGCCGTGAGCCATCAGGTAATCAGCGCCCACATCGCCCTCTGAATGCTGGGCGTCGGCTTCATAGCCTCCTCCAAGCGTGATCACCAGTGGAGCCAGACCGCGCTGATAGAGATTCAGCGCATGATCCAGACGGGCGCGCAGGACAGGAGAGGGCCGGCCATCGTACTCCGCGGCGCCGAAGACCGCGATGGCGTCGGCGGGCCGCGCGTTATCGCGATTCGCGTAATAGCGGATCTGCCCATAGACCCACAGCGTCCAGCCGCCGGCACAGAGGAGCACGGCGATCGCGGTCCACAACAGGAAACGGCCGCGATGCGCGACGCGCCTGGTGCGCGCCTGCCTCAGGTTGGTGTCAGGAACAATCATCGCTGCTGCAAAGCGAGCGCAATGGCGTGCGTGGGAATCGCGCCTTCGCGTAAAATCTGCCAGTTCCCGTCGCCCGTCGAGAGGTCGACGATGGTAGTCGGTACGCTGCGGCCTGTCGGGCCTCCATCGACAATGAGAGGGATGCGCTCGCCAATCTGATCGCGCACGCAGGCCGCGTAGGTACAGTCGGGGAGCCCCGCCAGGTTGGCCGATGTTGCCGTAATGGGCATGCCCAGCGCTTCCACAACGGCGCGCGGAATTGCGGAGTCGGGCACGCGCAGGGCAACATTGCCGGTATTGGCGGTGCTGCGCAGCGGCAGCCGGGAGCTGGCTTTCACGATGACCGTAAGCGGCCCGGGCCAGAAGCGCTCTGCCAACAGATCGAAGCAGGTCCCGATCTCGCGGGCCAGCTGGTATGCCTGCATGAGATTTGCGATCAGCAGCGAAAGCGGCTTGTGCTTCAGGCGTGATTTGATTTCGTAAATACTCTCGACTGCCCGGAGATTCACCGGGTCGACCGCCAATCCGTAAAAGGTATCGGTCGGCAGGCCGACGACTTTGCCGCCGCGGATACACGACGCGACATATTGGATCCGGTCCGGCTCTGGCTCATCCGGATGAATCCGCAGAATCTCGGCAGACAAGGCCTCTCCCGTCGAGGAACGTCTTGGCTCAGCGATGCCTGTGAAGGACATCCGGTTCGGCGGCCGCATGGCCCTGGGGGTTTAGAATCCCCCCATGCCGACGGTTTCGGATCGCTCGCGCCTCATCAGCATTGTACAGAGTCGCCAGAATGCACGGGTACGGGAATTGCGCGCCGCCTTTGCCCGGACCGGCCGGGACGTTTCGGAAGTAATCGGCCTCGAGGGCGAACACCTGCTGGCCGAAGCGCTGCGGAGCGGGCTCAACCTGCGGAGCGTCTTTCTCCGCATCGATGCCGATCGGCGGGACAGCAGCCTGCGGATGCTGGAACGGCTGGCTATCCCGACCCCGGTTCCGATCGTCTCGCTGAACTCCGCGGTGTTTGCCAGCGCCGTCGACACGGAATCCCCCCAGGGAATCGCCGCACTGGTCGAGACCCCACGCTTCTCGCTGGCTGAGGCTGTGGCCGGAACGCGTCCCCTGGTGCTAATCGCAGCCGGCCTGCAGGATCCCGGAAATCTTGGCACCCTTGTCCGCTCGGCCGAGGCCTTCGGCGCAACCGGTGTCCTCGCTCTGCCTGGAACAGTCAGTGTCTGGAACGCCAAGACTCTGCGCGCCTCGGCCGGATCCGCGTTCCGGGTTCCGGTGATCTATGAGCGGGCGGCGGCGGCCTTTGAGGCGCTCGCGGAACGGAGCATTCCGGTTTATGCGGCAGTCCCAGCCGGGGCGGGTGAGGGTGCTATTCCCTGTTCCAGCACCGATCTTGCTGCTCCGGCGGCCATCCTGATCGGGAATGAAGGCAGCGGATTGTCGCCAGAGATGCTGGAGCGAGCCACGGCACGCATCACCATCCCTACGCCTGGCCCCACGGAGTCGCTCAATGCCAGTATCGCCGCCAGCATCCTGCTTTACGAGGCGGCGCGGCAGCGGAGCCGGTCATGAGCCTCTTTAATCCCGCTCCCGAGTGTAAATCGGCGGCCGTCTCCGCGCCACTGGCCGAGCGCATGCGGCCCCGCTCGCTCGATGAGTTTCTGGGGCAGGAACATCTGCTCGGCACCGGCAAGCCGCTGCGCGTCCAGATCGAGCGCGACGACGCATCTTCGATGATTTTCTGGGGCCCCCCTGGAGTGGGCAAGACCACGCTCGCCAAAATCATCGCCGAGACGACGCGGGCGACGTTTATTGAGTTCTCCGCGGTGCTCGCCGGGATCAAGGAAATCAAGCAGGTGATGGCTGACGCGGAGAAGGCCGCCACCTGGGGCACACGCACGATCCTGTTCATCGATGAGATTCACCGCTTCAACAAAGCACAACAGGACGCATTTTTGCCATGGGTCGAACGCGGATCGATCCGGCTGATTGGAGCGACTACCGAAAACCCCTCGTTTGAAATCAACTCGGCGCTGCTTTCCCGCTGCCGCGTGTACACGCTCCAGCAACTGACAGACGCGCAAATCCTGACTCTGCTGCAGCGAGCGCTCTCGGATACAGGACGCGGCCTGGGAGCGCAGCACTTGTCCGCAGCTGAGGGAGCGCTCGAACTGCTGGCATCGTATGCCTCGGGGGATGCACGCAACGCGCTGAATGCCCTGGAAATAGCGGCGAAACTGGCCGCAGATGCGAAATCCGGCACGATTACGCGGGAGATTGTCACCGAGGCGCTGCAGCAGCGCGTCCTGATGTACGACAAGCAGGGCGAAGAGCATTACAACCTCATCTCTGCACTGCACAAGTCAGTACGCAATTCGGATCCGGACGCTGCGCTGTACTGGCTGGGACGGATGCTCCAGGCCGGTGAAGATCCGCTGTATGTCGCGCGCCGCGTGGTTCGGATGGCGGTGGAGGATATTGGCCTGGCGGCGCCGGAAGCCCTCAATCTGACCCTGTCCGCCCGGGATATGGTGGATTTCCTCGGCTCGCCCGAAGGCGATCTGGCTTTGGCGGAGGCCGTGGTGTATCTGGCTCTGGCACCCAAGTCCAACGCGGTCTATACGGCGTATGCCGAGGCGCTCGCCGACATCGAGAGCACGCGCCAGGAACCGGTCCCGCTGCATCTGAGGAACGCCCCTACCAGACTCATGAAGGCGCTGGACTACGGCAAGGGTTACCAGTACGCCCACGACGTGGAGGGTAAGGTCGCGGACATGGAGTGCCTGCCCGAATCGCTGGCGGGGCGCCGATACTACCATCCCACCCAGGAGGGTCGGGAGAAGATGCTGACTCAGAGGCTGGAGGAGATTCGCCGCACTCGGGAGTCCAAGCGCGGTTCCAGGTGAGGCGCGGGCTGCCTGCGACCCCCGGCATCCACCCTGCCGGGACACTGTCCAGGAACCACTCATGTGCTATATTCCGAAAGAGTTCCAATGATTTTTTCCCGCGAGTACGTTGGCTACCTGGCGCGCCACACGGTCAAGCATCTCATCGACGCCAAAATGATCCAGACGGCGAAGCAGCCGGTGGTGGAAGAACGTGTCTACAACGGTCTGCTGGAAGAGCTTTCCCTTGAGGACCGGATCAACGAGGAAGTGCGCGTCATCCTGGATGCGTACCAGGAAGAGATGCGGCGAACCGGAGCAAGCTATTCCGAGATGTTCAAGAAGGTCAAGACCGAACTGGCGCGGAAATACAAGGCGGTGCTGTGAGGATTTCCCGCGACAAGCTGAACAAACTCGCCCACGTGGTTGCTGACACTTTGGCGGAAACGCCGGAATGCGACTTTCTGGAAGACCGCAACACCATCCGCCAGGAAGCCCGCAAGGCACTCGAACACCTGCTTCTGGAGGAAATGCGCATCGATCAGGCCGCCCGGCAGAAAATCGAATCCCAGCGCCGCATTATCCCTGAGGGCAGCCAGGAGTGGGACATCCTCTACCGGAAGTACTACAACGAGGAAGTCAAGAAGCTGGGGATCTGAACCCCGTCCCGCCTTCCGCTCTTCTCCTTTTCCGATCCTGTTCCGGACCGTCGGTGCCTCGCAATGGCGAGGCAAGCGTGTGCATGGACGACAGGACAGCGAATTCCGCCATATACAAAGTTTCATAGAAACGCGCATCGGAATCCCGCTTTCTATATCCGCGTGACTGCGGTTTCGTCCTGCGGGGATGCTGCGACGGTCTGCGGGATGGATTTTGGCGGCAACCGGCGCTCTTTAATATCAGGTTAATAGGTACTCTTTCGTAAACATTCCTCGTTTGACTCGGCAGGGTTTACTGCTATGGCAACTCGCATGCATTGCAGAGATGTTTGCTCATGCTGTTGTTGCTGTGTTTTGCCGAGGACTGTATGCGAGCCGAGCGGATCGTTCCGGCGCGCATGACGCCCAAATTGTCAAGGGCCACTGGCGGTTCGCCGCGCCGCTTCCAGCGGTTGTGGCTGGCCTTATCCATTCAGACAAAGCCATTTTCATTCCATAACGACATGATTCGGAGGATGCATGCATTACCTGCGTAAAAAACGCTTCGCATTTTTGTCTTCGATACTCACGCTGTTGTGCTGGGCGGCGCCGCAGATGCACGCGCAGGGTATCACGACGGGCACCATCATCGGCGTGGTCGCAGACCCGCAGGGTGCGGTGATTCCCAATGCCAGGGTGACGGCAACGAATACGGCGACCGGGGTGGTCCTGCATACCGCGTCCCTTGCTGGCGGCGATTTCGCGTTTCGCGCGGTGCCCATCGGCACCTACAAGGTGCAGATCGAAGCATCCGGATTCTCGGAAGCGACGGTGAACAATGTCGTGGTGAACTCCGGCGTGACGGCGGACCTGAAAAATATCGGCATGACCATCGGATCGACGCAGGTGGTGCAGGTGAGCGGCTCCGGACTGGAACTGATGAGCCCGACTGACTCCCAGGTGACAACGACGTTCTCCACGCAGAGCATGGAGACATTACCACTGAATAACGGTTTCGACACGATCACCGAGGTGATTCCAGGCGTGGCGAGCACGCACATGGATAACTTCTCGAACACCAACGGTGATAACTATTCCGTTAACGGACAGAGCGGCCGCAACAACAATATGGAACTGGATGGGCAGAACAACAACGACAACTCCATCGGCGGCCCGCAGATCTTCTTCGGCAACCAGGACGCGATCTCGCAGATTCAGGTCATCACCAACGATTACAGCGCGCAGTACGGCCGCAACGCCGGTGCGGTGGAGAACTACATCACGAAGGCCGGGACCAATCAGTTCCACGGCACAGCGACCGAGGAGTACCAGGGGCAGGCGCTCAGCTCCATGACCAACGGGGACAAGCAGCCTCTGTTCGGCTACTGCGCGCCGGGCCAGAGCGTTTCCAGCGGTTGCAGCGCGCCCGTGCTACCGCGGTTTGTCGAAAACCGGTTCGACGGGACGATTGGAGGGCCGGTACTGAAGAACCGGTTGTTCTTCTTCGGCAGCACGTACTGGGATCGCCTGTACCCGGGCGTTAGCCCCTCCTTCAGCGCGCCGTTTCTGACGCCGACGCCGACCGGCATCTCCGAGCTGGAAGCTGCTTTCCCGAACAATCCCGCGGTGGGAATGCTGGAGGCAGCGGGACCGTACGCTGTGCCGACCGGGAATCCGACGCCGGTGGGAACGACCACAGAAACCGTGACCGGACCGAACGGGACGAGCGTTCCGATACAGTTCGGCGGCGTGACGCGGACCATCTCGACGCCGTTCACGGACAAAGAGAATATGGGGCGGCTGGACTGGCAGCCGGACAGCAACGATCACCTCTTCCTGCGCTATTTCCAGCAGGCGGAGACCTCGTACGGAGTCGCGACCGACAGCGTCGCCGCCGGCGACTGGGTAAACGTACCGGATAACAACTACTCGGCGGGCGCCGACTGGACACACACGTTCTCGCCGCACTGGCTGGATCAGCTTCGTTATTCGTTTCAGGAAGAGAAGGTCTACTTCGAAGGCGGCTCGTTCGCGAACTGCACGGCGACGGGACTGACCAACTGCCCGACGAGCATCAACTTCACGGGGACGAATCTCGATCTGCCGTTCGGGCTCGACCCGGGAATGCCGCAGGGGCGCACGGTGAAGGAGACGCAGATCCAGGACAACGCGACGTGGACGCGCGGCAACCACACGGTGCTGTTCGGCGGCGAGTATGACTACCAGAATTC
>DATJQW010000011.1:0-75808 GCA_035505395.1 Acidobacteriaceae bacterium | reverse complement strand
CGGCAGTGAGAGCAGCGGAATCAGCGAATTCGCTGACTCGTTGAACGCCACCAGCGTGCCGCCCTGCCGAACAAAGTCGCGCAGGCTGTTCAGTCCCTCCTCGCCCAGTCCCCCCGCGTATTCGCCCGGCACGATGCCCGGACCGAAACCATCCATCATCTGGTGGCTGCTCATGTCGGGCAGAACGATCACGTCCACCCGGTCGCGCAGCTCGCCCGCTCTCATGTCCGCGTTGTACAGGCTGATGGGCGCAAAACCGTATTGCTCCAGAATCCAGCGCGTCCACCCTTCGTCGATCGAAGGATCCCACGGCCGGTAGAGCCCCACCCGCGCCTTGTGAATCGCAATCGTGTGCTCCGGAGCCTTCTCCGCCGCCAGCACCGACACCGCGTATTTCTTCGCCAGATCGTCCATCGCGCCCCGGCTCACGCCGCTCACCACGATCGCGCCCCGCTCCATTCCCTCCGGAGTCTTCACTTCATCCTGCGCAAATGCGACCGACCCTCCTGAGGCCAGCACGTCATTGATCAATCGGAAGCTCGCGTTGGGCTGGTGGCTCACGATAAACACCCCTCCCGCGCCCTCCACCTGCGTCGCTGGCGCATCCAGCGTGGTCACCTCTTTCAGATGCGACAGCTGGTCCGGCGTCAGCGGATCGGTGACCGCGTCCACGCGCACCCCCATCTGCAGCGGCAGCGTCCACCCCGTTACGTCATAGGGCAGATCCACCGGCTTGTTGCTCTCGCTGAACAGCGCTTCCGGGTATCGCTGGATCTCGAACAGCTCCTTGGCCATCGCCGAGTACGGCTGGTTCATCAGGATCACCCACGACCCTGCGGGATAATCGCGCTCGTTCGCGTGGAAGCCAGTCTCCGACTCGCGGATCGCGATCCCGTTCTCCTCCATGATGTGCGCCAGCAGCTCGCCCTCCGGCGCATCCGCCTGCACGCTGGGAATCACATACGCATACGGCGGCGCATCGGTGTAGCGCCGGATGTTGTCGCGCGCCGCCTGGTACTGGTTGTAGAGCAGCGTCTCGCGGTAGCGCGCCGCCGTGTCCAGCACCGACATCGATCCCGCCACCATGTAATCCACCGCGTCCTTCAGGTGCCACCAGCCGCCCTGCCACGGCGTGGTGTACATAGTCAGCGCCTTCAGGTCCTGCATGTTCTTCGGAAACTCATCGACCGTGTAGAAGCGCGGCGTCGCGTAGCGATACAGCGCCGTCTCCGTGAAGAACGAAATCTCATTCCGGAACGATCCTGCGTAATCCACGAACCCCGGATACCAGTTGTCGAATTCCGATTCGCTGATCGCCCCCGGCATCTGATGCTCGTCCAGATACGCGGCCATATCCGTGCCGATCACGTTGAACCAGCTCCGCACGTACGGACTGATGTTCGACGAAATAGGATCCGAAAACGGCGGAATCCAGATGCGCGCCGGAAACGGCGCCGTCTGATGCTGGCAGTAGAAGATCGCCGGCGAGTAATCGATCTCCGTCCTCGTCACCACCTGCGATTCCTTCATGTTCAGCATGTAGCCGTCGCGGTTATTGTCGTGCCCCACATAATCCTGGAACAGCCACGGCATGGGGCTCACTTCAAACCGCGTCCCCACGTTTTTCCGGTACCAGCTCACCACCATGTCCTGCCCGTCGGGGTTGAGCGTCGGCCACAGCAGCAGGATCACGTTGTTCAGGATGCGGTCGATCTCCGGGTCGTTCTGCGCGGTCAGCAGCCTGTAGGCCAGCATGATCGAGTGCTGCGGCCCCGCAACCTCGTTCGAGTGCAGCCCGCCGTCGATGTGCACGATCACTTTGGAAGATTGCGCCAGTTGCAGCGCCTGCGCGTCGTCCAGATCCTGCGCCGTCGCCAGCCGCCGCGCGATGGCCTTGTAGTCGTCCAGCTTCGCCAGATTCTCCGGCGACGAGATCACCGCCACCTCGATCTCCCGCCCCTCCGTCGTCTTGCCCACCGTGAACATCTTCATCCGGTCGGAGTGCTCGGCCATCACGTGGAAGTAATGAATCTCCTCCTCGTAATTGGCCAGATAGTAGTCGTCTCCCGGCGTGTGCCCCAGCACCGACTGGGGCGTCGGAACCTGAGCCCGGACGGCGAGCGCAAGGAAGAAGACAGCCGGGACGAGGAACGGCCAGCGAGCACGCAGACGTGTCATGGATTGCCTTTCGGAGTTGTTGCAGCAGTGTAGCGCGCCCGCGAGCCGGTGCGCTGAAAAGGTACGGGCGCCGAAATAATCCGGCGCCCCTGATTCCAGCGAGGATTCTTAGAAGTCGTACCGCAGCGCGAACTCCATGCGCCGGGGATCGACCAGCAGTTTGTCCGCAATGCCGAGCGTGCCGCTCGTCAATTGGGTGTCGATGGACGCCGGATCGAAGCGGACCGTGTTCGTGGTGTTGTACGTCTCCCAGTCGAATTTCAGGGTTCCGTACTCTGCCAGATGCCAGGACTTCGTCAACCCTCCGTCGATGTCGAAGTAGCCGTCGCCGCGGAAGTTGTTGCGCTCGCCCGCTTCGCCCGGATACGGCAGCCGGATGTCGCCAGGAGTTCCACTTTGGCCGGGACACAGCTGGCCGCCGCAGGAGACGCTGCTGTTCATGGCGCCCGGATTCGCAAAGAACTGCGGGTTGCCGTCGACGAAATGCCGCTGCATCTTCACCGGCCCGGTCTTGACCACATAGTCTTCCTGCTGCCAGTCGGTCGTGTACCCGGGCTCCGACAGCGAGAAGGGCAGGCCGCTGGTGGTGCGATTCAGTCCGGAAACCTGCCAGCCGCCGAGAAAGGCGTCCGCGACGCGATTGATGTTGCCAAGGAACTGCCGCCCCCGCCCGAACGGCAGGTCGTAGAGGCCGTCCACCGTCAGCAGGTGGGTCGTGTCGAAGTCCGAGACCCCACGATTCAGCCACGGCTTCCAGGTGTCCAGAATTCCCACGTCCAGGGCGGTGCTGGTGCTGAACTCGCTGCTGCGCTCGGCGTCGGAGCCTTCGTCAATCGAGCGCGAGTAGGTATAGCTCACGTCGAACTCCAGGCCGCGGCTCGTGGGATGCCGCAGCGTAACCTGCAGGGCGTTGTAGTAGCTCATGCCGACGGTCGACAGCGCATAGAGCGACGAAAACTGTCCCTGCCAGAAGTGCGGCTGGTACCCGGGAGGCGCCGGATAAAAGCCGTCCAGCGGTCCGTAGAAATCGAGATCCGACAGTGAGGTGGTTGCTCCCAGGTTGGAACGGTACGGAGCCCACTCGTTGTTATAGATGGCCGTCGTGGCGTTCTCCCCGTAGTAATCGAAATTGGCCATCCAGGGGAAGACGTCTTCGAAGTACGGGATGGCGGGGACATTCACCAGCGTGCCGTTTCCGCTGTAGAGGGAGTTTCCGTCGTTCAGATCCACCTCGTGCGAGAGCTTGCTGCCCGCCGTAAAGTAATCGCCGCCGCCCTGAGGATCGACATAGTCCACCGGCTCGGCAAGATCGTTGCTTTCGATCAGATGACGGCCCATGGTGCCCACATAGTCCGTCTCCAGCGTGAATCCCTTCGGGAATTCGTGCTGGATCGAGAGGTTATACGCCTCGGTATAAGGCGTTTTCATCACGCTGTCCAGGCCCCAGGTGATGGCGAACCCGTAGGCCGGTCCGGTCGGAGGCGTAAACGGATAGGTGGCAGGCGAGGGGAACGTGCCGTTGCTGAAGGGAAATGCCCTGCGCCCGGTAAATCGCGGCGAAGATTCCGAGTTGAAAGTGGCCGCCGGGTTCGTCACCGCTCCGCTCAAGCCGAACGACCCGCTCTGGTCGAAGAGATTCACCGTGGCTTCGCCGAAATGATCGTAATAGAGGCCTGCTCCGGCTCGTACCGTGGTTCGCGAGGTCGGAGCCCAGGCAATGGCCAGCCGCGGGGCAATGTTGTCCTTCGACATCGGCCAGAAGCCCGGCTTATTGTAGAAATTCCCGGCGGGAGCGAATGTCAGTGCCGGCTCGTAAACCTGCCCGGCCTGAGCTGCAGCCTCGCGCTCCTTGTACCACGCATCGGTGCTCACCGTGGGGGTCACCTCCTGCCCGCTCGTCTCCCATGGCGTCTGCAACAGGGTATGCCGGATACCAAATGTGATCGTCAGATTTGGCCGTGGCTTCCAGGCATCCTGCAGATAGTACTCATATTCATTCGCCGAGAAGTGCCGGGTGATCGGAGCCCCATCCGCCAGCAGGGTCCCTGACCCGGAGTTGCTGAGGAGGTAGTTGTACTGGTCCGTGACCGATGGCACATCCCCGACCAGGTTCGCGTAGGCGATGACATAGGAATTCTCAAAGCCCCCGTCTACCGGGTCATCCCCAAGGAGTGCGCTGGGGTCCGGAGGTTGTCCGCCCAGCCAGTATGGGTTCGAGCTGGCATTGTTGTAGGAGTTTTCATCCGAAATCCGATTCTGGTGCACCAGCCGCCAGTTCACCCCGAACTGGAAATCGTGCTTGCCGTGGTTCCAGTTGAAGTTGTCGACAATGTTGTTCACCGGCACCGTTGCCAGCGTCGTGCGTGTCTCCGCCGTCGACGTCGCCATAAAGCGGAAGTCGACATAGTCGCCTGAGCCGATACCGCGCGTGCTGTTGCCCTGACGGATGAATCCGTACCGGATGTCGTTGACGAGATTAGGTGAGATCGACCAGGTGTCGCCCGCGATGATCCCCTTCGTGTTGTCCTCGTAATAGCTCGACGGACCCTGGCCTGGGAATTGCTCCGTTCCCTGGGTCGTGTCCTTCTGCAGGCCGCCGCGCACAAAAATGCGGTGCTTTTCGCTCGGCGTGTAATCCAGCCGGACAATGCTGGTATTGAGCGTAATCGGGTTGGGTGACGCGAACGTATACGAACCGGAGTTCAGGCCATCGCCGGTCAGCGTCCCGTTCGCAGCCGGCTCGCTGGCAAAATAGGTCAGCGCGTACGGATCCGGCCCGGGACCTGGAGTGTACTGCGGATCGCTGCAACCTCCCGGCGGATACTGCCCCAGACAGCCCTGATCCAGCATGGATACCTGCGCTGGACTGAGCGTCACGTTGACGATGTTCCCGCTGGGATCGTCGCCCTGGTAAATCAGGTTCCCCGCCAGATACGAAGGCGTGGCCACCGTCTCCGTCACTTCCGTGTCTTCCGCTTGCCGCGTGGCCTCGTAATTGGCGAAGAAAAAGAGCTTGTCCTTTTTAATTGGCCCGCCAATCGTGCCGCCGAAGATGTTCCGGACGAGCTTCGGCGGAATGTTCGGCTGCCCGCTGTCGATCTCTGCCAGCTTGTTGAAGTAGGTGTTGGAAACCGTCATCGTCGGGCGGTTGTATTCATACAGCGACCCGTGGAACTGGTTCGACCCGGACTTCGTGATCAGGCTCACCTGCGCGCCCGCCGAACGGCCTTCGTCGGAGTTCGTATTCGAGGTCGCGACGCGGAATTCATCCACGGAGTCCTGCGTTTCCCGCAGCACGCCCGTGAACGCGTATCCATAGACCTGATCGTTGTCGTCCACGCCGTCAACTGTCACATTGCCCTGGTCGGAGCGCACGCCGTTCACCGCGCCGCTGCGGCTGTCGCCCATCGGATTCTGTTCCGACGCGCCCGGGTCGCCCTGCTGGCTGGGCAGGTAAAGCACGCCTGGCTGCAGCGAGAGCAGATCGGGAACGTTCCGCGTTTCGCTGGGCAGCGCCTGGATCAGCGTATTGCCCATCGAGTCGCCCAGCGAAGCGTCGGTGGTGTTCAGCGTTTCCGCTTCGGCGCTCACGTTCACCACCTGCGATACCGCCTGCAGCGTCATCGTGAAATTCACCGTCGCCGGCTGGTTCACCAGCAGTTCGGCAATTTTGCTCTGATCCCCGAAGCCCTTCGCCGTCGCCTTGATGGTGTATCGCGCCGGCGGAATCGCCGCGAACGTGTATTCGCCGGCCGAGTTGGCCGTCGCGCTGAACGACTGTCCGGTTGCGCCGTTGGTTACCTTGACGGTGGCCCCGGGAACCACGGCTCCGCTGGGATCTGTGATGACCCCACGAAGTGAAGTGGTCGCGATCTGGGCGATCGCAGACGCGGCGAAAACGAACATCGCCACGGCCGCCACAATGGCAGTTGTGCGTCTGGTCACTGTTTCCTCCAAAATTTCTTTCCGCGCCGGTCGTGGGTCCGGCGGTTTTACTGGGAAATTAGGCGAACTTCCGGCTCTGGGTCCGGATGAGCCTCTT
Source organism: Acidobacteriaceae bacterium (assembly GCA_035505395.1). Taxonomy (GTDB): domain Bacteria; phylum Acidobacteriota; class Terriglobia; order Terriglobales; family Acidobacteriaceae; genus Palsa-343. The sequence goes on along the minus strand of DATJQW010000011.1, from coordinate 69,588 downwards.
ATTGTGAACCACCTGTGAATCCAATTCAAGCCGGTCCGCAGCGAGGGCGGCCGAAACACGCCTCCCATCAGCCAAATTTCTGCGCCCCATCGAAAACTTTGATCCCGCGTCTTTCCAGCCGCCAGGACCAGTAGCCCGGCGCGCGCCTTCGCCCTGCCCCGGGGTCGTTTACTGTCTTCTCCGCCGGAGCTATAGTTGTGACACATCTCAGGCGCCGGATATTGCAACAGGAGCCAATCTCATGGCCGATCCCAGCTTGCCGGATTCACCCCCCTCTCAGGCAGATCAGAACCAACCTGCGCGCAGCGGCATCACCCGCCGCGGATTTCTCAAAGGCGCCGGCATCGCCGCTGCCGGCACCGCGCTGCTCGAAGGCGTCCAGACCCTGCGCACCGAAGCGCAGCCGAGCGACACCCCCGGCGTAACCCTGCTCGGTCCCGATGCGGCGCCCGTCCGCCTCCGCGTCAACGGCGTGGAACGCACGGTGGAACTGGAGCCGCGCGCCACCCTCGCTGAAGCGTTGCGCATGCAGCTGGGCATGACCGGAACCAAGATTGTCTGCGACCGCGGCGTCTGCTCCGGCTGCACCGTCTGGCTCGACAAAATGCCTGTCAACAGCTGCATGACGCTCGCCGTCGACGCCGTCGGACACGACGTCACCACCATCGAGGGCCTGGCTCCCAACGGCAAACTGCATCCGCTCCAGGCTGCTTTTGTAAAGCACGATGCCATGCAGTGCGGCTATTGCACCCCCGGCATGGTCATGAGCTGCGCCGCAATGCTCGAAAAAAATCCGCAGCCGACTGAGGCCGACGTCCGCCACGCCGTGGCCGGCAATCTCTGCCGCTGCGGAACCTATCCGAAAATTTTCGCCGCCACTATGGATGTCGCCGGCGGCGGACGAACCGCTTAGGGAGAGCCGCAATGAAAACTCCTGTCGCCGAAGAATCGTTGCTGGCCCAGGCCGCCGCCGCGCCGGCGACAAAGACCGTGCAGATGCCCGTCGGCGTCCCCGGTGCGACCCTCCGCGAGGAGGCCCGCGTCGTTCCGGCCTCCGAGCCGCCCGTCTGGCCCGTGAATCAGGATTTGCGTTACGTCGGACAGTCGATCGAGCGCTACGACGGACCGGCCAAGGTTTCCGGCCGCGCCCGATATACGTCCGACGTCCAGCTGCCGGGAATGCTCTATGCGAAGTTCGTCAACGCCACCGTCCCCCACGCAAAGGTCCTCTCGGTCGACACTTCGGCGGCCGAAAAATTTCCCGGCGTGCGCGCCGTCTATGTCATCCAGACCGTGCTGGGCCCCGCGGTTCTTCGCAATCCGAAGCTCGAGCAGTCGAAGTATCCCGTCATCCGCTTTGCCGGCCAGCCGATTGCGGCTGTGGCTGCCACCACGCCAGCAGCCGCCGAAGAAGCTGCAGCGCTGGTGAAAGTCCGGTATGACACCATGCCCTTTGTGGTCGATCTCGACAAGGCCCGCGCGGCGGACGCCCCCCAGGTCTTTCCCGGCCCCGCTGACGAAGCGGGCAGCGCCGGCGGTGGCGGCGGTCCCAGCGATGTCCAGCAGCACGGCAACGTGCATGGGCCTTCGATCAATCGCAAGGGCGACGTCGATCAGGGCTTCAGAGATGCGGATGTGGTCGTCGAGAGCCATTACCTCACCCAGGTCCAGACCCACTCCGCTCTCGAAACTCATGGCGTGGTCGCCGACTGGAAGCCCGAGATGCTCACCGTGTGGGCTTCCACCCAGGGAACCTCCAGCGTGCGCGAGGAGCTGGCCGGTTTCTTCCATATTCCGCTCACCCAGGTTCGCGTCATCACCGAATTCATGGGCGGCGGCTTTGGCGCCAAGTTCGGCGCCGGCAACCCCGGCGTGGTCGCCGCAGCGCTCTCCAGGAAGACCGGCGCGCCCGTGCGCCTCATGCTCGACCGCGAAGAAGAGCATCTCTCCGTCGGCAACCGCCCCAGCGCCGATCAGACGCTGCGCATCGGTGCGAAGCGAGACGGCACCCTCACCGCCATTCACCTCGTCAGCTACGGCACGGCGGGCTGCGGAACCGGCGCGGGATGCGCGGGTCCGGCCACCAACCTCTATCAATACGCGTCGCTGCTCACCGAGGAGAACGACGTCTTCATCAACGCCGGACCGGCGTCCGCCATGCGCGCCCCCGGTCATCCCCAGGGCGCCTTCGCCCTCGAGCAGACCATCGACGAGGTCGCCGATCGCCTCTCCATGGATCCGCTCGACCTGCGCGACAAGATCGACAACCATCCCGTCCGCCGCGTCGAGCGCCAAATCGTGCGCGAGAGCGCGCTCTGGCAGTCGCGCCATCCCGCCGCCGGCGCCGACACCGGCCCCGTGAAACGCGGCGTCGGACTGGGCCAGTCGGTGTGGTACCGCTTCGTCTCCATGGGCTCCTCCGCCGAAGTCCGCATCCATCGCGACGGCTCCATCGAAGTGCTCTCCGCCGTCCAGGACATCGGCTCCGGCATCAAAACGGTCTTCGCGCAGATCCTTGCCGAGCAGTTCGGCGTGCCCCCCTCGCAGGTCGCCGTAAAGATCGGCGACACGAATTATCCCGAGGGCCCCAACTCCGGCGGAAGCACCACCACTCTTTCCATCACTCCAGCGGTCCGCGATGCCGCCTGGCAGGCCTCCCGCAAATTCCTCGCCGAGATCGCCCCGGCGCTGGGCACAACCCCGGCCGACCTTGAGCTGGTCGACGGCCAGGTGCGCAGCCGCTCCGGAAAATTTGCCCCGCTGCCCTTCCGCCGCGCCGCCGCAAAAATGCCGACCGCCCAGATTTCGGTTCAGGCAAAGCGCATCCCCGACTACGCCCCGAAGAAATACCTCACCTATGGCGGCGTCGATGTGGCGGAGGTCGAAGTCGACACCGAAGTCGGCCGCATCCACGTCCGCCGCGTCCTCTCCGTGCACGACTGCGGACGCCCCATGAACCCCGAGCAGACCATCAGCCAGATCAACGGCGGCATCATCCAGGGCATGTCGTTCACGCTTTTCGAGAACCGCCTGCTCGACCCCATGTACGGCCTCATGGTCAATCCGAACCTCGAGCAGTACAAGATCGCGGGCGCGCGCGAGATTCCGGAGATCGAAGTGAAGCTCGTCGAGGCCTACCTCGGGCAGAGCTCCACCGACGCCTCCGGCATCGGCGAGGCCGCCGGCGTTGTCTCCATCGGCGCGGCCATCGGCAACGCCGTCTACAACGCAATCGGCGTGCGCATCCGGCAAACCCCCATGACCCCCTCCGTGGTGCTGGCGGCGCTGCGCAATAGCGCGGCGGGAAGGGAGACGGCATGAATCGCTTTATCCTGGCCGAATGCACTTCGATCGATGCGGCCCTCGCGCAACTCCACGACGACGCCGTCGTCAAAGCCGGCGGCGTGGACCTGCTCGATCGCATGAAAGAGGGCGATGAAGCCCCTCCGAAACTGGTCAACATCCGCAACATCGCCGAGCTGCGCGGCATCCGCGAGACCGATCAGGGGCTGACCATCGGCCCGCTCACCACCCTCGCCGAAATCAGCGAGCATCCGCTCATCCGCGAGCGCTACACCATCCTGTCCGACGCCTGCGGTCACGCCGCCACGCCCCACATCCGCAACATGGCCACCGTCGGCGGCAACCTGCTCCAGCGCGTGCAGTGCTGGTATTACCGCTCCGCCGATTTCCAGTGCATCCGCAAAGGCAAGGAGTTCTGCTTCGCCTTCGAAGGTCTGAACCAGTACCACGCCATCATGGACTACACCAGTTGTCCCTCCGTCGCGCCCTCCTCCGCTGCCGTCGCGCTCCTCGGCCTCAACGCCGGCGTGGAGCTTACCTCGGCGAAGCGCGGCAAAAGAACCGTCGGAATCCAGGAGCTCTACATCGTCCCCGAGGCCAATCCAACGAAGTTCACCATCGTCGAGCCGGACGAACTGCTGACCGCCATCGTGGTACCCAAACCCGCGCCCGGAACCCGCTCGGCCTACCAGAAATACGGCGAGAAGGAGAGCTTCGACTGGGCCATCGCCGACGCCGGCGTGGTTCTCGAGATGGACGGGAACCAGTGCCGCCGCGCCGTGATCGTGATGGGCGCGGCCTCGCCGGTCGTCCGCCGCTCGGCCGAGGCGGAAGCAGCGCTTCAGGGCCAGCCGATCACTGAGGAAACCGCGCGCGCCGCCGGTAAGGTCAGCGTGCAGGGCGCGCGCCCGCTCTCCATGAACGCCTATAAGCTCGATCTCTTCCCGGTCGCCGTCTACCGCACCGTCCTGCTCGCCGCGGGATTGCGCGATCGCGATCCGAGCGCCGTGGGTTAAGGAGGCCATCATGAGCACAACCAATGCAACCACCCCTTGTCAGTGCCTCCGCACCAAAAACCCCTACGGCACCACGCCCCAAAATGCCGAGTCCTGGCTGCCCGGCGTGCACACGACCTCCACCTACTGGTGTCTGCGAACCATGAGCCCCGCTGGCCCCGACGACCATTACGTGCATCTGGCGCGCTGCGTGCCCGGCCGTGCCTGCTACGAAGAGCCGGAGAAGTAATCGTTCCTGGTTCCCACTCTCTGCGCCTCCCCGCTTTCGATGAGGTCTCCCGGATTCGTTGTGTTCGAGTCCAGGCGAGAGCTGCGTGACAACGGGTTCCTGCAGCCCCCGAGCGCGAACCGGTTGCGAGTTCCAGGCACGAAACGTATGCTTTTGGCGTGCCTGCCACGCTCGAACTGGTCTCATAAACCCTCCCCGCCCGTTGAGGTCACGTATGAGACCCGCCATCGATGCGGGGCTCATGCTTTTGACCGGAGCCACCGACCTGCCTATGAGACCAGTTCTCGTTGAATGCGTTCCCAATTTCTCCGAAGGCCGCGATTCGGCCAAAGTCGATGCCATCGTTGAGGCAATGAAGATTCCCGGCGTCCATCTGCTCGATCGCGAGATGGATGCCGATCACAATCGCTCGGTGATCACCATCGTTGGTGAACGCGAGGCGATCCAGGAAGCGGCCATTCGCGGCGTGGGTAAGGCCGCGGAGCTGATTGACCTCAATGTGCATCAGGGTGCGCATCCGCGCATGGGCGCGGCGGATGTGGTGCCGTTCATCCCCATCGAGGGTGTCACGCTGGACGATTGCATCGCGATGGCGCGTCACGTGGGCGCCGAGATCTGGAAGCGCTACCAGATTCCTGTGTATCTGTACGAAGCTGCGGCGACCACACCCGAACGCCAGAATCTCGAAAACATTCGCCGCGGGCAGTTTGAGGGGATTCGCGACGAGATTGCGACCGTGGCCGCGCGCCAACCCGATTTCGGCGAGCCGCGCGTCCACCCCACCGCCGGGGCCACCGTAGTGGGCGCACGCAAATTCCTCATCGCGTACAACGTCTTCCTCAACACGCCCGATGTGGACGTGGCGAAGCGCATCGCGAAAGCGGTGCGCTACTCCTCGGGCGGATTGCGCTTCGTCAAAGCTGCCGGGTTCCTGGTGCGGGGACTGGCGCAGGTTTCAATGAACCTGACCGATTTTGAGCAAACCCCCGTTCATCGCGTGTTCGAGTGCGTGAAGCGCGAGGCCGCGCGCCATGGTGTGCTTCCCGTATCCAGTGAAATTGTCGGTCTCATCCCCAGGGCCGCGCTGGAACAGGCTGCGGAATGGTATCTGCAGGTGGAGAACTTCGATTCCTCCCTGATTCTCGAGAACCGCTTGGCCGCGGTGACCAGCGGCAGGATGGCCGTTGGCGGACTGCGCGCTGGTGTTGAGCCCTTTATCGAGCAACTGGCCGCTCCCACAGCAACTCCGGGCGGTGGCAGCGCAGCGGCAGCCAGCGGCGCCATGGCCGCCGGTCTGGCGTTCATGGTGGCGTCCATGTCGCGCGGTAAGAAGGCTTACGTTCAGTATGAAACGCAACTCAGCGAGGCGATTGCGCGCCTGGCCACGCTGCGTGAAGAATTGAAGGCCTCTATCGATGCCGACGCGGAGGCCTACAACCTGGTGATGCAGGCGTATAAGAAGGCCAAGCAATCGGAGGACAGCCGCGCGGACGTTGCGGCCGCGCTGCGCCAGGCGGCAAGCGTGCCGCTGGATGTAGCGGAAGACGCCGCTGAAGTGGCGCAAATCGCGGAGCGGCTCAGGACGACCACCAATCCGAGGATGAGTTCCGACCTGACGACTGCGGCTGCGCTGGCGCGCGCAGCGGTTGAGGGCGCGCGCGCGAATGTCGCCATCAATCTCGAATCCATGCAACAGGACGCGCCTCAGGATGCGTTTATCGATCAGGCGCGGCTGCGGCTGCGTGATTTGGAGGGCGTCACGGCCTGACGAACTGCCGCCCTCTGGCGTCTCCCGCCCTTTTGCCTCGAAAGGCGAAGGGCAATCCGCCCATCGTCCCGGACCAGCAGACCCGCATCCGCCGTAAAGTTTCCATCCGCAAAGAGCAGCTCGGGCCGGTAGAACGTCGTCATCGATGGCCCTCCACCACTCTCCGTCCGCCGATCCAGACCTCGCGCACAGGATTGGCGCCAAGCGTATACACAAGATCGCGCCAGTCCCGCGACTGCAGCACCAGAAAGTCCGCCGGCTGTCCCGGCTCGATGCGCCCCGCGTCCTTCAGACCCAGCGCCCACGCCGCATTCACGGTTCCGGCGGCCAGCGCTTCCTGCGCCGTCAGCCCGTTCACACGCACCGCCAGCGCCAGCGCCATCGATGTGGAGAACAGCGGGCTCGACCCGGGATTGAGATCCGTGCCCACCGCGACCGCAGCCCCCGCATCGATCAGCGCTCGCCCCGGCGCGGCTGGCAATCCCAGATGCAGCGAGACGCCCGGCAGAATGGTCGCCATCGTCGAGCCCGCAGCGACCGCGCCAATCTGTTCCGCGCTGCACGCCTCCAGATGATCCACGCTCAGTGCTCCCATGCGCAGCCCCAGTTCCAGGCCGCCCACGCGGTGGAACTGTTCCGTGTGCAGCTTGATGCCCAGCCCATGCCGGCGCGCCGCCAGCAGTATCGTCTCCGCTTCCCCTGCGCTCCACGCCTCCTTCTCCACAAACACATCCACAGCCGTGGCCAGCCGCTCGCCGGCAACCGCGGGAATCAGCGTCTGACATACCTCGGCAACATACGCCGCGCGATCCACCGCGTCCGGCGGCGGGATATGAATCAGCAGCGTCGGCACAATCCACGCCTGCGTACGCTCCGCGAGCGCGTGGATCGCCCGCAGCATCTTCATCTCCGCGTCGGACGAAAACCCGTAGCCCGACTTCACCTCGATGGTCGTGGCTCCCGAACCCACCAGCGCGCGAATGCGCGGCTCGGCCAGCGCGGCCAGTTCCTGCTCGGAGGCGGCTGCCGTGGCGCGAATCGTGCTGCGAATCCCTCCGCCCGCCGCAAGAATCGCTTCGTACCCCGCGCCTGATGTCCGCGCTTCAAAATCCGCCAGCCGGTCCCCGGCCCACACCGCGTGCGTGTGCGGATCTACAAGCCCCGGAACCACCGCGCGTCCGCCCGCATCGACAACCTGCGCTGCCTGCCCTGACCACTCCCGCTCCGCGCCGACCCACACAAATTTCTCTTGTCCGACAGCCAGCGCCGCCCGCTCCACCACCTTCAGCCTGCGCATCTCGGCGCCCCGCTTCGGCCCCGGTCCTTCGGCTGTCACAAGCTGTGCGATCCCGGTAACCAGCAGGTCGGCGTTCATAGCAGGCTGGGCATGTCCAGTCCGCGCTCGCGCGCTGTTGTCATCGCCTTCTCGTATCCGGCATCGGCGTGGCGCACCACCCCGAGCGCAGGATCGTTCCTCAGGCACAGGCGCAGCCGTTCTTCGGCTTCGTCGCTGCCGTCCGCCACGGCCACCAGCCCTGCGTGCTGGCTGTACCCCATCCCCACCCCTCCGCCGTGATGAAAGCTCATCCACGACGCGCCGCTGGCGATGCCCGTCGCAAAGTTGAGCAGCGGCCAGTCCGACACCGCATCGGACCCATCCCGCATCGCTTCGGTTTCGCGATAGGGACTGGCCACCGAGCCGGCATCCAGGTGATCTCGTCCGATCACCACCGGCGCCTTCAGCCGCCCATCGCGCACCATCTCGTTAAACAGCAGTCCCGCGCGATCGCGCTGCCCGTAGCCGAGCCAGCAAATTCGCGCCGGCAGTCCCTGGAAGGCAATCTGGTCCGCCGCATACGTCAGCCAGTCGTGCAGCCGTCGATCTTCCGGAAACAGCTTCAGCAGCGCCGCATCCGTTGCCGCAATGTCCGCCGCATCGCCCGACAGCGCCGCCCAGCGGAACGGTCCGCGCCCTTCGCAAAACGCATCGCGGATAAACGCAGGCACGAACCCGGGATACGCAAACGCATCCGTCACCCCGGCCATCTGCGCCTGCGCGCGCAGGTTGTTGCCGTAGTCGAAGGCGACGGCCCCGCGCTCGCGCATCTTCAGGATCGCCTCAACGTGCGCCGCCATCGAAACCCGCACCCGCTTCAGATATTCGTCCGCATCCCGCGCCCGCAGCTCGTTCAGGTCTTCATCCGCGCGCGCCACCGGCAAATACCCCCACATCGGATCGTGCGCGCTGGTCTGGTCCGTCACCAGTTCGGGAGTAAATCCGCCCGCGACCATCGCCGGCAGCACTTCGGCCGCGTTGCCCAGCAGACCGATCGACACCGCCTGGCGCGCGGCCTTCGCCTCCCTGGCCATGCTCAGCGCTTCGTCCAGCGAATGCGTCGCGCGATCCAGATAGCGCGTCTCCAGCCGCCGGTCGATCCGCGCCGGATCGATCTCCACGCACAGGCTCACCCCGCCCGCCAGCTTCACCGCCAGCGGTTGCGCGCCGCCCATACCGCCCAGCCCCGCGGTCACCGTGATCGTCCCCGCCAGCGTGCCCCCAAAATGCAGTTCCGCCGCGCTTCGAAACGTCTCGTAGGTCCCCTGCAAAATCCCCTGCGTGCCGATATAGATCCACGAGCCCGCCGTCATCTGCCCGTACATCATCAGCCCCGCGCGATCCAGCCGGTCGAATTCCTCCCACGTCGCCCAGTGCGGCACCAGATTCGAATTCGCAATCAGCACCCGCGGCGCCAGCCGCTGCGTCTCCACCACCGCTACCGGCTTGCCCGACTGGATCAGCAGCGTCTGGTTGTTCTCCAGCCGCTCCAGCGTCTCCACGATCCGGTGGTAGCACTCCCAGTTCCGCGCCGCCTTGCCGCGTCCCCCGTAGACGATCAGTTCCGCGGGCTTCTCCGCCACTTCCGGATCGAGATTGTTCATCAGCATGCGCTTCGCGGCTTCCTGAATCCATCCCCGTGCGGTGCGCGTGTTTCCGCGCGGTGCGCGTATCGGCTGCTGCGTCTCGTTCATCCCTGACCTCACCAGGCAGTATCTCACCGGGACCGCGCATCACGCCTGTTACGCTGGAATCATGGCGCACGTGCTGGAGAATAATCCGGTCGTCCTGCATCCGCGCGGGATTCTCTTCGATATGGATGGCGTGCTGGTCAGCTCCATCGGCTCGGTCGAACGCACCTGGGAGAAGTGGTCGCAGGCTCGCGGCATCGACCCGCAGCTCGCTATCCGCGTCGCCCATGGCTGCCGCGCCATTGAAGTCGTCCGCCAGTTGCGCCCCGACCTCGACGCCGCCGCCGAGGTCGACTGGCTCGAAGCCGAGGAAATGGAGGATAAGGTCGGCGTGGAGATGCTCGCCGGTGTCCGCCGCATCCTCGACGTGCTCCCGCCGCACTGCTGGACCGTCGTCACGTCAGCCACCGAGCGCCTCGCGAGAGGCCGCCTCGCCCACGCCGGAATTCTCGTCCCCGAGACCATCGTCTCCGCCGACATGGTCACCCAGGGCAAGCCCCATCCCGAGCCGTACCGGATGGGCGCGCAGCTGCTCGGCCTCGAACCCTCCGAGTGCCTGGTCATTGAAGATTCCTCCGCCGGCGCAACTGCCGGCCGCGCGGCCGGATGCATGGTGCTGGCCACCCTCTTCTCCCACGCGCTCGAAAGCCTCCGCGATGCCGGCTGGATCGTGCCCTCGCTCGAGGATGTCGCCGTGGCCGTGCGGGACGATCGTCTTGAAGTCCGGTTTGTGCCGGTAGCCACAGCCGCTGCGGCCAGGAACTGAGCAGCGATGGCCATCCCCGTCCGCGTCGAGTACGCACATGAGCGCAAAATGCGCACCCGCAATACGCGAAGGTATCGCGCCGCGCACTGGCCCATCTGGATCTGGGTCTTTTTTCTGGTGCCGGGACCATTGACGTTTGCGCTCTTCGAGCGTGGCGGCAGCGTGGCGAACCTGATCTGGCTGGGTGTCGTCCTTGTGGCAACCGGCATCGCCGCGCTGCGCGGCAAGCTGCCCGGCGCGGAGCCCGCGCCCTACATCCTCCGCTTCACCGAGGATCGGCCGAATCCGCTGTATCGGGTAATTTGCTACACCTTCGCCTGGAATGCGCTGCTGAACTTCGCGCTGTTGAATCTCGCAGGACTGGCGTGGGCGGCGGCGACCGGCGTGTGGCGGCTGAAACAGATCTACGAGCACGGGTACACGCCGCTGCTGTTTGCGATTGTGGCGCTGGGCGCCGCGGGCGTGCTGCCGCGGGTGCGTCGTTCCACTAAAGGCGAAGGCTGGGAGCGCCGCTATTTCTACGGAGCGGTCTGGTCCGTCACCGCCGGCCAGACAGTGCTCCTCATCCTCTGGAAAGCCCTGCCGAAATCGCACTCGACCGACATCGTCAAGCTCGTCGTCTACTGCGCCGTCCTCATCCTGATGAGCGCCCTCGCCGCCTTCGGCGTCCTGCCCCGCACCCGCCCCATCCTCCCGGGCGAGCTGATGGTCGCTGACTGATCCGCGATCCAGGCTTTACAAAAGCCTTACAAACCCCTTGTGCCCTGTTTGCGCCCGCTCCTCTGAAATCCATTCAGAGGATTTCGCATGCTTTCTCTGGACGAATTACCGCTGATCGGCCTCGCCGTCGTCGTGGCCTTCGGCATCGGCTTTCTGCTCTGGACCCTCGCCCACATGGTCGGCGAGATGCACCCGCACGGCGAGGGCCTCGTCAGGCTCTTCCGCCCGGTGCGCTCCCGCCGTCACGTTTAACGCGCCGCTATAGATTGCCCCGCGCCGCCTGCTCGCGCTCGATCGCTTCGAACAGCGCCTTGAAGTTGCCCTTGCCGAAGCTCCGGCTGCCCTTCCGCTGAATGATCTCGAAGAACAGCGTCGGCCGGTCCTCCACCGGCTTGGTGAAGATCTGCAGCATGTAGCCTTCGTCGTCGCGATCCACCAGGACGCCCAGCTTCTCCAGCTCCCCGATCGGCTCGTCGATCTTCCCCACGCGTCCTTCCAGCTCCGTGTAATACGTGTGCGGCACGGTCAGGAACGGCACCCCCTGCTCCTGCAGCTTCGCCACCGTCTGCAGAATGTCGCCCGTCGCCAGCGCGATGTGCTGCACGCCCGGCCCATGGTAGAACTCCAGATACTCCTCGATCTGCGATTTCCTCCGCCCCTCGGCCGGCTCGTTGATGGGAAATTTCACCCTCCCGTTCCCGTTGGCCATCACCTTCGACATCAGCGCCGAGTACTCCGTCGAAATATCCTTATCGTCGAAGTGCTGGTACAGCGAGAAGCCCATCACCTGGGCGTAGAAGTCCACCCACCGGTTCATCTCGTTCCAGCCCACGTTGCCCACCATGTGGTCGATGTGCAGCAGTCCCGTCGGCCGCGCCAGCTTGTCTTCCGGCTCAGCGCGATAACCCGGCAGAAACGGACCGTTGTACGCGTTGCGCTCCACAAACGTATGCATGGTGTCGCCATAGGCGGCAATCGATGCCATGCGCACTGTGCCGTACTCGTCCTTCAGTTCGAAGGTCTCCCGGATGCTCCGCGCCCCGCGCTTCGTCGTCTCTTTCCACGACTGCCGCGCATCATCCACCCACAGCGCTACATCGCGCACCCCGTCGCCGTGCACGCGCACATGCTCCGCAATCTCCCCATCGGCGCGCAGCGGCGTCGTCAGCACAAATCGGATCTTTCCCTGCTGCACCACGTAGGAGCAGCGGTCGCGAACCCCGGTTTCCGGGCCCGCATAGGCCACCAGCTTCATGCCGAAAGCCAGACGGTAAAAATAGGCCGCCTGACGCGCGTTGCCCACGTAAAACTCCACGTGGTCGGTGCCGTTCAGAGGCAGAAAATCCTTCGGGGCAGCAACTTCAGGCGTTTGCAGAACGGTCGACATAGTGAACCAACTCCTTGTGCGCTGTGCGTCTCGCCCATGCCGGCTCTTCCCTCCGGAAGAGCCGTCCTGGGCGCAAGCGACTGATTACAATAAACCCCCGCGGCCACCGTGGTCCAGCGGGGCTTCCATATAAAGAAAAGACGATTTTCCCCCTCCCCGCGTCGCCGCCTCGGCGGATTTTCCTCAGAGTTTCATGCCCCCGCGTCGTATGCTGGCGGCAGCGTCGATCCGACGCGGAGATTCGCCCGTGCATCATTCCTGGTGGCATTTCCTCGCGCCTTTCTGGGGTGCGATCCACAACTTCCTGCCCTGGATCATTGGCGGCGGCGGCGCGGCCGGCGGCTCCACGCTCTGGCAAAAGTGGCGCCAGCGCAAAGCCGCGGCGTGGCCCAGCGCTGACGGCGAAGTCCAGTCCGTCTCCGTGCGCAGCGGGCGCGGCTATAACGCCGTCATCCAGTACCGCTACTTCGCCCAGTCGCAGTATCGCTATGGCAAATACGCGCGCCACTTCCGCCGCAAAAAGGACGCTGAAGCCTTCGCCGACGCCCTCCGCGGCCGCCATATCCAGGTCCGTTATCAGGCGGACAAGCCCGAGGTCTCCGTCGTCCTCGACCAGGATCTGCGCATGACCGGCGCCCTCCAGATGGGCTAATGTCTGCGCAGGTCGCCGCATCTCTGGCAGCCCGTCTGCCCCGCAGCGATTCCAATCGAGTGATGCCCAAACGCGCCTCCAAATCGAAATCCCCGTCGGACGCCGTGGACCGCCAGCTCGCCCGTTACCGCGCCATGCGCGACTTTGCCACGACCGCCGAGCCCCGTGGCGGCTCAAAGTCCCCTAAGGCAAAGGCCGCCGCGGAGCTGCCCTTCGTCATCCAGAAGCACGCCGCGACCCGCCTGCACTACGACTTTCGCCTCGGCTGGCGCGGAGTCCTTAAAAGCTGGGCCGTCGCCAAAGGCCCCAGCTTCAACCCCGCCGACAAGCGCCTCGCCGTCGAAGTCGAGGATCACCCCATCGAGTACGGCGGTTTCGAAGGCGCTATCCCCAAAGGCCAGTACGGCGGCGGCACCGTCATGGTCTGGGATCAGGGAACCTGGGAACCGCTCGACGATGCCGACGAAGGCCTCCGCAAGGGCAATCTTAAATTTGAGCTGCATGGGAAGAAGCTGCGCGGCCGCTGGGTTCTCGTGCGCATGCACGGCAACCGCTTCGGCAGCAGCGACAAGCCCAGCTGGCTGCTCATCAAGGAGCGCGATGAGTTCGCGCGCGATGCCGGCGCTCCCGCCATCACCGATGAAGCCCCGAACAGCGCGGTCACCGGCCGCAGTCTCGACGAGATCGCCGCCGCCGAAGACCACGTCTGGAACTCGAACCGGCCCGAAAAGCCGTCAAAATCCCCGCCCAACCCCTCGCGCCTCACGCAAAAGAAGCCTGCGCCAAAATCGAAAGCTGCATCCGCTATCCCCGATCGCACCTCGGTCCTGGCGGCAACGCCCAAAGAGAAGCTGCCTCACTTCCTCCCGCCTGAGCTCGCCCTCTCGGTCAGCGAGCCTCCGGAGGGTGGCGATTGGCTGCACGAGCTCAAGCTCGACGGCTACCGCATCCAGATTCACATCGACCGCACTAAATCGGCGCCTCGCGTGCGCCTTTTTACCCGCAAGGGCCTCGACTGGACCCACCGCATGAAATCCGTGGCTCAGGCCGCAGCCCAGCTCCCCGTCCACGCTGCCATCCTCGACGGAGAAGTCGTGGTGCTGAAGGAAGACGGCAGCACCAGTTTTGCCGATCTGCAGGCCGCCTTCGATGAAGGCGCACCGCATCCGCTCACCTACTTTGCTTTCGACCTCCTGCACCTCGACGGCCACAATCTCCGCGGCCTCCCGCTGGAGCGCCGCAAGACGATTCTCGAAGGATTGCTGCAGGAGCGCGACGACGACCCGAGCCTGCGCTTCAGCAGCCACATCCGCGCCAGCGGATCGGAGATGTTCCGCCGCGCCTGCCGCATGGGCGCCGAGGGCGTCGTCTCCAAACTGGCGTCGGCGCCGTATCGCTCCGAGCGTTCCCGCGACTGGGTGAAATCCAAGTGCGTTCTCCAGCAGGAGCTGGTCGTCGGCGGCTTCACTCCCCACACGAAGAACGCGCACGCCATCGGCTCGCTCCTCCTCGGCTATTACCGCAACGGCGAACTAACGTACGCCGGCCGCGCCGGCACCGGCTTCTCCAGCACAATGCGCGAAACCCTGCGCCGGCGCCTCGCAAAAATGCGCCAGGCAAAAACGCCCTTCCACGCGCCGCCTCCCGAGGCGAAAAAGGACGCGATCTGGGTCCGGCCCGAGCTCGTCGTCGAAGCCCGCTTCGCTACCTGGACCGCCGGAGGCAATGTGCGCCAGGCCGCATTTCTCGGCATCCGCGAAGATAAGGATCCGAAGGAAGTGGTTCGCGAGCAGGCCGGGCACAAGCCAAAGGCAGCTTCGCAGAAATCCTCGCCGCCGTCTCGCCCCTCGAAGTCCGCATCCCACCACGCCGCCGCGCCCATTGCCGCAAAGGCAAGATCATCCGCGCAGAGCGGCCAGGCCGAAGTCGCCGGCGTGCGCCTTACCCACCCCGACAAAATCCTCGACACGCAGTCCGGCCTCACCAAGCGCCAACTCGCCGAGTACTACGCGGCCGTCGCTGAAAACATGCTGCCCCACATTGCGGACCGCCCGCTCAGCCTGGTGCGCTGCCCCGAAGGGTCCGGCAAGCCTTGCTTCTTCCAGAAGCACATCGGCATGGGCGTTCCCAAAGGCATCGGCAGCGTTCCCATCCGCTCAAAGAAGGGCGGCGCGCCGGAGCAGTATCTGACCCTCGCCACCGTCGAGGGCCTCGTCGGCCTCGCGCAGATGGGCGTACTCGAGATCCATCCCTGGGGCTCGCGCAACCAAACCCTGGAAACCCCCGACCGCATCGTCATCGACCTCGATCCCGATCCCGCCCTGCCCTGGTCGCGCCTTGTCGAGAGCGCCATCGAGGTGCGGGACCTCTTCCAGCAGCTCGGGCTCGAGACCTTCGTCAAGTCCACCGGCGGCAAGGGCATCCACGTCGTCGCTCCCATCGCGCCGCGCCTCCAGTGGCCGGCGGTCAGGGAGTTCGCGCACCGGTTTGTGCTCATGATGGAGCGCGCCAACCCCGCGCTCTATCTCACCAAAATGACGAAATCCGCCCGCACCGGAAAAATCTTTCTCGATTATCTGCGCAACGAGCGTGGCGCAACCGCCGTCGCTCCGTACTCGCCACGCGCTCGCCCAGGCGCCCGCGTCGCCATGCCGCTCACATGGGCCGCGCTGAAGAAAACCGATCCCACGAAGTTCACCGTCGCCACTTTCTCCGAATGGAAGGCGCGCCTCCGCCGCGATCCCTGGAGCGAAATGGATTCCGTGAAGCAGGATTTGACCGATCGTGCCGTCGCCGCCGTTGCCGCGAACGCCCCGGCCGGATCAGCGTAGCCGCCGCAGCGCCATCCGCGCCGCATGATAGCCGCACATCCCGTGAACGCCGCCCCCCGGCGGTGTCGACGCCGAGCAGATGTAGAGATTTTTCGTCCCCGTGTAGTAGTGCCCCAGCGCCGGCCGAAAGACGAACTGCCGCATCGACAGCTCCCCGCCGTTCACATCCCCGCCCACCAGGTTCGCGTCCATCCGTTCCAGCCGCATCGGCGTGAGAATGCTGCGGGCCAGAATGCAGTCGCGGAACCCCGGCGCGAAACGCTCCAGCTGCGCCTCGATCCGCTCCGCCATATCCTCCGTCGAGCCATTGGGCACATGGCAGTAGACCCATGCCACATGCCTCCCCTCCGGCGCGCGGCTCTTGTCGAACAGCGAGGGCTGCGCCACCAGCAGAAACGGCCGCTCTGCGTTGTAGCCCCGCGAGACCGCCTGCTCTGCGCGCGCGATCTCTTCGAGCGTGCCGCCCACATGCACCGTGATCGAGCGCTGGCACTCCCGCGCCCGCCACGGAATCGGATCCGACAGCGCATAGTCGATCTTGAACGCTCCCGGACCGTAGCGAAATTCCTGCATCGCCTCCCGATAAGTCTTCTGCAGCCGCTCGCCCGCCACGCCCAGCAACTGTCGCGGTGTCAGATCGCACAGCACCGGGCCGGCTTCCAGATCCAGTTCGTCCAGCGACCCGATCCGCTGCCCCGTGTGTACCTGGCCGCCCCGCGCGCGCAGCTCCGCAATCAGCGTATCGGTGATGGCCTGCGATCCCCCGCGCGGCACCGGCCATCCCACCGCGTGCGCCGCCGCGCCCAGTACCAGCCCAAACGCCGCGCTGAGCGAATCGTCCAGGCTCAGGAAGGAATGTGCCGACAATCCTGCAAACAGCGCTCGCGCTCTCTCGCCGCGAAAATAGCGCTGCGCCACCTTGCGCGCCGGCTGCGTGGCCACTCGCCCGAAGCGCGCCATCAGCCACGGCCGCCGCGGAATGCGTGCCACCGGTGCCAGCGCGTCGGCGGCAAAATCCGCCCAGTGCTCCGCCAGCGGCTCCATCAGCTCGCGCCACGCGCGCCCGTCCTCGCCCAGCGCCCGGTCCTGATCGTGCAGGCTGGCCTCCAGCGTCACCGCGCTGCCGTCCTCAAATGGATGCGCGAGCGGCGCCGTTCCGTGAATCCACTGCAGTCCCCGCTCGCCCAGCGGCAGCTTCGTGAAGAACGGCGAGCCCGCCGCCAGCGGATGCACCGCCGATCCAAAATCATGCCGGAATCCGGGCAGCGTCAGCTCCATCGTCCGCGCCGCGCCGCCCGCCTGCGCTTCCGCCTCATACACGTCCACCGCAACCCCGGCGCCTGCCAGCACCAGCGCCGCCGCCAGGCCGTTCGGACCCGATCCGATGACCGCGGCACGCGCCATCACACCCTCCCCGCGCGCCGCAGCCGCCGCTCGCGCATCCGCATCCTCGCGAATTCCAGCAGGTAAACCACCACGGCAAAATTGATAACCGTCAGCGCGATGCGGATCCAGGTGTCGTGGCGAATAATCTCCACCACCTCCCAGGGCAGGAACGACGCCGTCAGGATCAGCGTCACAAACTCCGCCCACGCCTTCTCCAGCACCAGCCCCGTGCCTTCGATCGCGTCCAGCGCGGCGATGGCAAAGATCGCGGCGCTGATCTGCTTCAGCCGGTGCGGATCGATCATCGCCACCCGCTCCAGCAGCAGGTTCACGAAGTGCCCCTCGGGATTGAAGCGCATCGCCAGAATGAAACGCTCCGTCTCCACCACCAGATCCTTATGCAGCAGCCGGATCGCCCCGATGCCCAGCAGCACAAACAGCACCGCCTGGATCAGCTTGAAGAGCCCGATCGCAATAATCCACCGATTGTGCTGCGAGCGGTCGGTCCGAAGCTGAACGGAGGAAGCGGTCATGGCGCCGGCGGCAGGGGCTCTCCCCGCATCTTCCCACATTCCCTGCGATCCCTGGTCAACGGGCCCCTACCGCGCCACCAGGCGCCGCGCGTGCCGCTTCAGATAAGGCGCCAGCTTCTCCAGCGCCGCCTCCACGCTCACGCTGTGCCGCGCCCGCAGCTGATCCACTTTCCCGTGCTCGATAAACCGGTCCGGCCATCCGATGCGGATCACCGGAACTTCGATCCCCGCCTCGCTCAGCGCCTCCAGCACCGAGCTGCCGAAGCCCCCCATCAGCACGTGATCCTCCAGCGTTACCACCGCCGTCGCCCGCCGCGCGTAGCGCTCGATCAGCTCCCGGTCCAGCGGCTTGATAAAGCGCGGATTGATCACCGCCGCCGAGTAGCCCTGCAGCTCCAGCCGCGCCGCCAGCTCCTTCGCCATGGGCAGCATCGCCCCCAGCCCGAGGATGGCGAACTCGTCGCCGTCCTGGATCGCCTCGCCTTTGCCGATGGCCAGCGCCTGCGGATGCTCCTTCACCCTTGCGCCCGGCCCCGTCCCGCGCGGATAACGAATCGCGCTCGGGCCGTTGTGCAGCATCGCCGTCATCATCATGTCGGCCAGTTCGTCTTCGTTCGTGGGCGCCATCTGCACCATGTTCGGAACCCCGCGCAGATACGCGATGTCGAACAGCCCGTGATGCGTCGGACCGTCGTCCCCGCTCAGCCCCGCGCGATCCATGCAAAAAACCACGGGGAGATCCTGCAGGCATACGTCGTGAACGATGGGATCGAAGGCACGCTGCAGGAAGGTCGAGTAAATCGCGCAGAACGGCTTGAACCCCTGTGTCGCCATCCCCGCCGCGAAAATCACCGCGTGCTCCTCGGCGATTCCCACATCGAAATACTTCTTCGGATGATGCGGGCGGAACAGATCCAGCGCGGTGCCGTTGGGCATGGCCGCGGTGATGGCCACAATCTTGTCGTTCTCATTGGCCAGCTTCACCAGCGTCTCGGCAAAAATCTCCGAATACGTGCGCTGCCCCGCGGTCTTCGTGTCGCCGGTTTCCGGATCGTACGGCCCCAGGCCGTGGAATTTCTTCTGCTTGTCCAGCGCCGGCTGGAACCCTCGCCCCTTCTGCGTGATCGCATGCAGCAGCACCGGGCGCTCCTGCTGGCGCAGGAACTTGAACGTCTCGATCAGCAGTCCCACGTTGTGGCCGTCCACCGGCCCGTAGTACGTCAGCCCGAACTCCTCAAACAGGAACGACGGCCACAGCATGCCCTTGGCCGCTTCTTCCGCGCGCCGCACCACGTGTACCGCGCCCTTGCCGCCGATGCGCTCCAGCAGCCGCGCTGCGCTTTCGTGCAGCTGGCTCAGGTGCTGATTGGTCACGATCTTGTGCAGATACTTCGCGATCGCGCCCACATTCCGGTCGATCGACCACTCGTTGTCGTTCAGCACCACGATCAGCCGCTTCGTCTGGTCGGCAATGTTGTTCAGCGCCTCGAACGAAATCCCGTTGGTGAAGGCCGCGTCCCCGGCCAGCGCTACCACATGCTCCCGCCCGCCGCTCATGTCGCGCGCCACTGCCATCCCCAGCGCCGCCGAGAGCGCCGTCCCCGCGTGCCCCGCGCCATAGCAGTCATGCTGGCTTTCCGTGCGCAGCATAAAGCCGTTCAGCCCGCCCGGCTGCCGCATCGTCTCCATGCGCTCGCTGCGCCCGGTCAGCATCTTGTGCACGTACGCCTGGTGGCTCACGTCGAATACGAACTTGTCCTTCGGCGTGTCGAATACGTAGTGCAGCGCCAGCGTCAGCTCCACCACCCCGAGATTCGGCCCCAGATGCCCACCCGTCTTCGAAAGCGTGGCGATCAGCCGTTCGCGGATCTCCTGCGCCAGGGTTTCCAGTTGCGGGACGGAAAGCTTCTTCAGATCGGCAGGGGAATGAATCGTATCGAGTAATGTGCCCATGAAAAATCCAGAGGGGTCGCACGCCAAAACTCGCGGCAGCGCGCCCTGACGTCTCCGAATCAAAAAAGACCCCGCTTGCCTGGGGTCCTCTCCTTCCGGAACTTCCTCTGAATACTGAGTATACCGGGTTTGCCCGGGGTTGCCCCGACCTCTGTCCATGGCAACCTGCCCGGCTGCCGGGCCCGCTCTTCAGTTGATCTTCACGCGCAGCTTCGCGATCGCCTCCGCCATCTCCTGGGCGCGCTGCTCCAGTCCCTCGGCGCTCTCCAGCATCTCCTGGCGCAGCTCCGCATCCGCAACTTCCGGCGCAGCCGCGCGAACGTGCCGCGCCAGCTCCAGCAGCGCCGCCGCCGCCTGATCGAGCTTCCTGATCAGCTCCATCGGCGATTCGCTCATCGCCCGCCCTCCGCCGGAAACAAAAACCGCAGCAACGGCCGCACCCGTTCGGCCCAGGCAGCCTCGTTGTGCCCGGCCCCGCGCACGCGCTCGAAGTGCAGGTCGGCGCCCTCGCGCCAGCCATGCGCCCGCAAACGCGCATCCAGCAGCTCGGCATCGCCCAGCGTGCGCCGCCCCTCCGCATCGCCCACATCCAGCCAGATCCGCGGACGCTCCTTCAGCTCCGCGGCCCGCTCGTTCACGTAGCTCACAATGTACCGGTGATTCCACCACACCGAAGGCGACAGCACCGCCAGCTTTCCGAAAATCTCCGGGAACTGCAGCCCCATCCACAGCGAAACCAGTCCGCCCAGCGACGATCCGCCCACTCCCGTCGCCTCGCGCTCCCGCCGCACGCGATACCGCCTGCGCAGGAACGGCAGCACCTCGCGCGTCACCATCTCGCCGTATCTCCCCGCCTCGCCGCCGCCCAGCTTCCAGTCGCGGCTGGGCGTGTATTCGGCCAGCCGCCGCTCGCCCGCGTGGGCAATGCCGGCAATCACCAGCGGCTCCGCCTCGCCCGCTCCAATCGCATCGTCCGCCGACTCCGCCACGCGCCACGTCTGCCCGCGCACAAACGACGTCTCCGGATCGAATAGGTTTTGCCCGTCCTGCAGCACCAGCAGCGGATACTCGCGCGTGCCGTCTTCCTCATATCCCGGCGGCACGTACACCGTCAGTTCGCGTGCCCCGGGCAGAATTCGGCTGGTGAATTCCGCATGCTTCCGCACGCGTGGATGCGGTGGTTGGTTCAGCGGCGGAAGGTTCCCCGCGGGGCTTTGAATCTGTGTTCCCAACCTCGTCCTCTTACGCCGCACTGCGGCCCTCACAACCTGTCCGATGCTTTACGATACCTGAACATGCGCCGCGATTATCGCAAGTGGTGGTCCCAGCGCCTCGGGCGCGAGATGGAGTTGCTCGTCTTCGGCCACGCCGGCCTGCCGCTGGTCGCCTTCCCCACCTCCCAGGGCCGCTTTTACGAGCTGGAAGATCGCGGCCTCATCGCCGCCGTCGCCGGCAAACTCGACGCGGGCGAGATCCAGCTCTGTTGCCTCGACTCGGTCGACGCCGAAAGCTGGTATAACCGCGCCGCCGGCCCGCGCCAGCGCATCGTCCGCCACCTGCAGTACGAGAACTACATCCTCGAAGAGGTGCTGCCCTTCATCCGCACCCTGAATACCAACCCGCGCCTGGCCTCGCTCGGTTGCAGCTTCGGCGGCTATCACGCCGTCAACATCGCGCTGCGCCATCCCGACCGCTTCACCGGATTCCTCTCCATGAGCGGCGCCTTCGACCTCTCCGATTTCTTCCGCGGGTACTACGACCAGGACGTCTACTTCAATCTCCCGCCCCACTATCTCCCCAATCTCGGCGATCCCTGGTACCTCGACCGCTATCGCAGCGCAAACTATGTGCTCGCCACCGGCTGGGACGACCAGTGCCTCGGCGACAATCGGAACCTCGCCCGCATCCTCGGCTCCAAATCCATCCCCCACCACCTCTTCGTCTGGGACTCGTGGAATAGTCACGACTGGCCGACCTGGGCCCGCATGATGAACGAATATCTTTGAAAGGCCAGTCGTGCGGGTGAGCGCGAAGCGAGCGCTGGCTCGCGCGAGCTGAGCGCGAGGGCGATAGCGAAGCGTTAGCCCTCGTGTCCGGCCTGGCCCACCTGGGCCCGCATGATGAACGAATACCTTTAGTCGCCTTCAAATCATGTCGCGTTGAGTCCTCCGACCGGTGCAACCTGTAACCTGTAACCTGTAACCTGTTCCCTGCACCCTGTACCCTGCACCCATCCCCCGGGAACCTTTCCAATCTTTCTGCGTCTATATCCCAAAGCTCAGACGTAATCATCAGCGGAGGGCTCCGCATGCTCGTGAACCGGCGTGTACCTGCGTTCCTGTTTCTTCTGTCTGCTTCTCTCCTCGCGCAAAATCCCGGAACCACGACCCACTCCGCGCCGCAGCCGCAGACCACCGCTGCGCAGCTCCCCATCCGTCGCGTCGTTCTCTACAAAAACGGCGTTGGATACTTCGAGCACTCCGGCCGCGTCACCGGCAATGAGCCCGTCACCATCGACTTCACCTCGTCGCAGCTCGACGACGTCCTGCAGTCGCTCACCGCGCTCGATCTCGGCGGCGGCCGCATCGCCAGCGTCGATTACAACTCCGCCACCCCGCTCGATCAGCAGCTCAAAAATATCCCCCTTGGCCTCGGCGAAAAGCCCACCACCATGGAGCTCTATGCCGCACTCCGCGGCGCGCGCGTCGAAGTCAGCGGCGGCGGCGAACCTCCGGTATCTGGGCGCATCGTCCACTACGAGGTGCGCGCGGATAAGACGACGGCGCAGGGCGGAGCGGAGAAGGAGCGCATTCTCACCATCGTCACCGACGCCGGAGACATTCGCTCCCTCGCCATCACCCCCGCAGTCAGCGTGCAGATTCTCGACGGCGATCTGCGCCGCGACCTCGACGACTATCTCGCCCTTCTCGCCTCGACCCAGAGCCGCCAGGTCCGCCATCTCACCCTCGAAGCCGAGGGAGCCGGCACGCGCGACATTCGCGTCAGCTACATCAGCGAGGTCCCCGTCTGGAAGAGCACCTACCGCATCGTCTTTCCGCCCAGCTCTGACGCGAGCGGCCCCGCCGCGCCGGGAACCGAACAGTCAGCCATATTGCAAGGATGGGCCGTCGTCGACAACACCGGCGGCTCGGACTGGGATAACGTCCAGCTCTCGCTCGTCGCCGGCGCGCCCCAGAGTTTCATCGAACCGCTCTCCCAGCCTATCTACACCCAGCGCCCCGTCGTCCCCGTCCCCGAAGCCGAAAACGTCGCCCCCACCCTCCACGAGAGTGGCGAAGCCGCGCCTTTGCCCAGCGCTACCGCCCAGACCGTCATGGTCAATGGAGCACTCAACGAGTTGCCCACCATGGCGCCGAAACTCCGCGCCGGTTTCGGCAGCGGCTCCGGGGGCGGATATGGCGGCGGTTACATGCACACCGTCGACGGCGCGCCTCTGCAGGACGAGTCGCAGGCAACGTCGTCCACCGGCTTCGATGATTTCTTCGAGTACACCCTCGCCCAGCCCGTCACCATCCATCGCAACCAGTCCGCTCTGGTTCCCTTCCTGCAAACCAACGTGCAAGCCGCCCAGGTCACCCTCTGGAACCCAGAAACTCCTGTGCCCCTGCGCGCCCTGTGGCTCACGAACTCCAGCAAAGCAACCCTCGACCGCGGCAGCTTCAGCGTCTTCGAGAACGGGGAGTTTGCCGGCGAAGGCCTCACCGACCCCATCCATGCCGGAGAAAAGCGCCTGCTCTCCTACGCCGTTGATCAGGCCGTCCACGTCTCGATCGAGAGCGACCTCTTTTCCGCTCACCTCCACCATCTCACCGTCCACGACGGCTATCTCACCGAGCGCAGCGAACAGATCCGCGGGGTCACCTACGTGGTCCACAATGCCGCCACCGATGCCCGTGACGTCATCGTCGAGCACCCGGTCCAGAGCGGCTGGACCCTCAACTCCGATCCTGCCCCCGTCGAAACCACCGCCTCCTGGTATCGCTTCAACGTGGTCACGCCTCCTGGCGAGACCGTCCGCCTGCACGTGGGCGAGGTCCATCCGGAGAGAATGGTCTACCGCCTCACCGGGATCTCCGACGACCAGCTCACCATCATGCTCAATGGCACGGGTAATCGCCCTGCCATCGAGAGAGCTCTGGCTCCGGTCCTTTCAGCCCGCGCCAAAGTTCACGATCTGGATTCGCAGATCGACACGAAGCAGAAAGCCATCGACGACGTGGAGGCCGACTCCACCCGCCTGCACAACAATCTTCAGGGACTCAGAGACAGCGCCGAAGAGCGCGCCCTCGCGCAGCGCTACGCCCGCGAGATGAACGCCGACGAGGATCAGCTTCAGTCTCTGCGCAAGGATCTCGCCGATCTCGAGCAGCAGCGCACCGCCGCCCAGCAGGCGCTCGATCAGGCCATCCGCAGCCTCGATCTCGATGAGGATGTATAGGATCTCGCGCAGACTTCAGGAGTTGGCGCTGGCCTCGCGAATCTCCTCAACGTCCGCAAGGTCTCGAGCGCGGCCGGCCGCCAGCTTGGACGCGATCAGGTCTTCCCGGGAAATGAAGTTCACTTCCAGATCGCCACCTTCCTCGACCGCTGTCTCGACGCGGCGCGACCAGGCATCGTCAAAGCTCACCCCGTCGATCGCCGGCAGGATGTCCACCGCCACCGGGGGATGGCCGAACCGGATGAATTTCCCCGGATTGCCAAGATCTTCGGCCGCGATTCCCTCAAGCGGCGCACCGAAAGCAGCCAGTGCGTTCCAAACCGCCTTTGCATTCTCCGGATCCGCCCTCACGAAAATGTCCAGATCCTTCGTCGCACGCGGTTGCGCGTGGAACGATACAGCGTAGCCTCCCACGATCAGGTACTTAACGCCGTGGGCGCGGAAGGACCGCAATAACTCTCTGAAGTCGGGGAACATCCGGCAGCGCTCCCTTCATAGCGTACAGAGAGAGCGTCAGTTCCGAAACAGCGGCGATTCGCTCGTGGGCCGGACGGCCCTGCCAGTAGCGATACTCCTCCGCCTTCATCGCCGCCGGACTGCTGAAGATGCGAACGGCCTTGTCCATACCTTTTGTCGCTCCTGGCGGAGTCGCTTCAATCGCGAACGCGCCCCTACGGCGCTTCGATCAGCTCCATCTTCCCGTCGCGCTTCCGGTGCAGCACGCACACCGTCCCCGCCGGATTCCGGAAGACGAATACCTCGCGATCGCGAAACTCGGCTTCCTTCACCGCTTCCTCGATCGTCATCGGACGCAGCGCCACCGAATCCGCCGAGCGCACCACGTGCGGCTCCGCGATCGGCGGCTTCGCCGGAAACGTGTGCACCGTCACCGGCACCACCGCCTTCGCGGGACGCTTCCCGTTATTTTTCGCCGCCGCCATCGTCGCGCCCGCTTCTCCGTCAGCGCCTTCCGCACGCGTCCGCGTCGCCCGGCGCGCCCGCACCGGCAGAACTTCGTGCGGCATCTTCTCCTCTTTCGGCTGCCGCTTGATGGCGTGGATGCGTTTGCGGCTGCGCACCGCCTGCGTCTCCGCCCGCGCCAGCGCCTCCCTCAGCGCCGACTCCATGTTGTTCGACTCCGCGAACCCCACGATCTTCCCCGCCCGCATCTTCACCGTCACATCCGCCGTCTTCCGGTACTTCTCCGAGGTCAGCACGATGTGCGCGCCCACCGCCCGGGGCAGCACCCGGGCGATCCGCCCGATCCCCTCATCCCCCAGCCGCCGCAGCGCCGGGGTGATCGCTACCTGCCTTCCTGTGTACTCAGCCTGCATGGGAAAGCTCCTTTCCTGAGGAGAGGTCTAGCCGCGGACGCGGCGCTGATGCGTGCTCGGGATGCGCAGATCTTCGCGATACTTGGCCACCGTCCGCCGGGTCACGTCGATGCCCTGCCCCTGCAGCAGCGTCGCAATCTGATCGTCGGTCAGCGGCTTGCGCGGGTCTTCGTCTTCGATCAGCTTCTTTACCTTGCGCTTCAGCAGCATCAGCGGCGTCCCCGCGCCCTCCGGACCGTTCACGCCCTCCGAGAAGAAGAAGCGCAGCTCGTAGACCCCCTGCGGCGTGTGCACGTATTTGCTCGAGACCGCCCGGCTCACCGTCGACGGGTGCACGCCGATCTCCTCCGCCACTTCCTTGATCATCATCGGCTTCAGCGCGTCCACGCCCTTCTCCAGAAACTCGCTCTGCCGCCGTACGATTGCCTCGCACGTCTTCAGAATCGTGTTCTTGCGCTGCTCGATGTTCCGCATCAGCTGCAGCGCCGAGCGATACCGCTCCTTGATGTAATCCTTGACGTCCTTTTCCGCGCCGTCCTGGGTCAGCAGCCGCCGGTACCCCTGGTTCAGCCGCAGCGTGGGCAGGTCTTCTTCGTTCATCGCCACCATCCACTCGTCGCCCCGCTTCACAAACGCAACGTCCGGCTCGATCAGCCGCGCTTCGCTGCGGTTGTACCGCTGTCCCGGCCGCGGATCCAGCGTCCGGATAAAATCGATCGCCCGCTGCGTCTCCTCCACCGGCTTGCCCACCGCTTTCGACAGTTCCCGCGGGTCCCGCTTCTGCAGCAGCAGCATGTGCGCGTCGATGATCTTTGCCGCGATCTCAAAAATCTCCAGCTTGGTGGCTTCCACGCCCGTGCCGTTCTCCGCCTTCGCCGCATGCCCGTTCGTGCTGGCTGCATGCGCTGTGCTTCCGTTCGCCGGCTCCGCCTCCGGCGCGCTTGCGGTTCCGTTCTCTGCGTGGATTCCGGGGTGCCCTTTTCCGTTCCTGCGGAAGATCAGATCGAATTCCTTCCGCTGCGCCTCCACCTGCGCCAGCAGGCACTCCCGCAGGTCGCGCGTTGCCACGCCGATCGGATCCAGCTGCCGCACCACATCCAGCGCCGTCGCCAGATGCGCGCGCGCCCGGTCGGTCATCGCCGCCGGCAGCTCCGCCACCCGCATGCGCACTTCCTTCTGCGCCGTCCCGTCCGGCTCCAGCTGCTCGTGCAGATATCCGGCCAGCAGCTCTTCATCGGTCGCCGTCAGGTACCCGTCCTCGTTCAGGTTCCCGATAATGTATTCCGCGGCCTCCCGCACGGCGGGCGACAGGTTCAGCGCCCCCAGCTGCCAGAACAGGTGGTCGCTCAGCGTCGCCGGCGCCGAGAGGAAATTCTCGATCGACGGCTTCTCGATCTCCTCGTAATTATTTGGTGAACGGAACCCCGGGTCCAGGTAATCCTGGAAATAGCTCCCGAAGTCGATCTCGTCGAACGGATCTTTTTCTTCCTTGCTCTCGCCTTCGCTCGTCGCCTGCATCTCCGCCGGACGGTCGCGGTCTTCTTCCTCGCGCGCTACGTCGTCCAGCAGCGGAACGCTCTCTTCCATCTCCTCCAGAACGGGATTCTCCGCAATCTCCGCCTGGATCATCTCCTTCAGCTCCAGCTTGTTCAGCGCCAGCACGCTGACCATCTGCATCAGCCCCGGCGTCAGAATCTGCCGCTGCGCGACCTTCAAACTCAGTTTGGGCTGGAGGAGTGTCATAAACCTCGGCTCAGGGGCTCCGTCGCCCTCTCGTGCCTCAAAGTGTACATCCGTCGGCGCGCCGCTGTGACCCCGTTTTGCCGCGCTTTACCGTATCGTAAAGGCCCCAAAGACTTTGCCTCACCCCAGCGAGAAGCTCTCGCCCAGGTAGACGCGCCGTACCTCAGGATCGCTGCCCAGTTCCTCCGGTGTGCCGTGCCGGAATATCTGCCCGTCGTTGATGATGTACGCCCGATCCGTCACCGACAGCGTCTCGCGCACATTATGGTCCGTGATCAGCACCCCGATCCCGCTCGCCTTCAGATCGAAAATGATCTCCTGCAGATCCAGGACCGCAATGGGATCGATTCCCGAAAAGGGCTCGTCCAGCAGGATGAACGACGGCTGGATGCACAGGCTCCGCGCAATCTCCACTCGCCGCCGCTCCCCGCCCGACAGCGCGTACCCCCGCGTCTTGCGAATGTGTCCCAGATTCAGCTGCTCGATCAGTTTCTCCGCCCGCGCCCGCCGCACCTCCGGCGTGATCGGCTGCACTTCCAGCACCGCCAGAATGTTCTCCTCCACCGTCAGCTTGCGGAAAACCGACGGCTCCTGCGGCAGATAGCTGATTCCGTACTGCCGCGCCCGCAAATACATCGGCACGTTGCTGATATCCTGCCCGTCCGACAGCACCCGCCCGCTGTCCGGCTGGATCAGCCCCACAATCATGTAAAAACTGGTCGTTTTTCCCGCGCCGTTCGGCCCCAGCAGGCCGACCACTTCCCCCTCGGTCACCTGCACGCTCACGCCACGAACAACCTGGCGGCCCTTGTACGCCTTGCAGATCCCGTCGGTGGTCAACTTACGCATGTGCTGTCTTCAGCTTATAATTCCGCGCGCCCCGCGCGCAAAAATCCGCGGCCTCTGTCCTGCCTTTAACCCGAAAACTCCTATTTCGGCGCCACCGTGTGCGTCACCGCGCTCGATTTTCCCCCGTTGACCTGGATCCGATCGTTCTGGCTGTTGAAGGTCAGCTCCGCCCCCGTCGTCGTCCCGTGGGCTCGATCCCACAGCGCCGGTAGCTTCTCCGCTGTTCCGGTCAGCACGTAGACTCCGTTGTCCGCCGTGTACACCAGCTTCTCTCCCTCGCCGCGCCGCCCCGGCTCGGTGATCACGACCTGCCCCGTGGCCACGACGTGGTCGATCTGCGAATTCTCCTTCTCCGGATGCGCGGCGTTCCGCGTCGCCGTCCCGGCAGGCTTGAGAAAAACCAGCGCGTCGCGCGCCTGGATCGTCTCTCCCGATTCCTCCGCCGTCACCTCGCCCCGGAAATCTCCTTCGCGCGTCTTGTCCGAATACACCAGCGTCTCGCTGTTCACCCGCACCAGCGTCGCCTGATGCTTCGCCCCCATCGCGGAGGTGAAGTTCGCGTTCACCAGCGGCCGCGTCGCCGCCGGTTCCTGGCCCGTCGAGGACGGCATCTCGCTCCACGCCTTCAGCACATTCTGGTTGCGGTCGACCTCAATCACCGGAGCCAGCAGCGAATCGGTGTCCTGCCACATCCGCGCCCGCTCCTCGGCCCTCCCGTAGAAGAAGCTCGTGTTCGTCGCGTGGTGCATCTCCGCCCGCTCCGCAATGATGTGCACCGGCCCGTTGCCGCCCATCGCCGGCGCACCCTCCGGCCCGGCTTCGCCGCCGGCCTGCTTCGGCGGCTCGATGTACGTGGCTTTCACATCGCCTTCCGCCGCGGCGTCCTGCGAATCGCGGTGGTAGTCGATCTGCTCCGCTGAGAGCTGCATTGTCGCCCCGTCGCTGATGCGCGGCTTGCCGCTCAGGTGCAGCACCTGGTCTCCGGCGTGATACTCCGCGTGCTGCGCCCATCCGGTCAGCGTCGCCGGTTGCGTTGAAGATCCGGGCTTGCGCGCCGGCGTCTCTGTCAGCACCACGTTGCCGTCCTGCACCGCCGTCTCCAGCGCGGTCTCCGTCTTTGGCCCGGAACTCCCCGGCTTCGCTGCGCCCGCCGGATGCGGTGCCGTGGCCGGCGCGGCACACGGCCGCTCGCCGCCTGACTGCGCCTCGCCCTGCGGCGCTGCTCCCCTCCGAGCCGGCGCCTGCTGCACAAACGTCGCCCGCAGCAGCGCTCCCCGGCTGCTATCGTGTGCGCCGTCGCTGGAGTTCTGCGCGATCTGCGTGTTTCCCGTCCCATCCAGCCGTTCGAGCTCGTTGTCCCCGGCCAGCGTGGCCACCAGACGATCCCCACTAATGCGCGTCGTCTGCGACGGCCTCCGCGTCGGCAGCTGCTGCATCGTCACCACCGGATTCCCTTCCGCCGTCGCCAGTCTCGCCTCCACCGGCTGCCCCGGCGCGGTGCGCGCGAACTCCACGTCAACCTTCTGCGCGGCCAGGTGTTTCTCTTCCCGCCCGCACGGATCGCCCTCCAGGCCCGTCCCCAGCTCCGCGAACTCGACTGCCTGCCGGAACTCCGCGTGTCGTATTTGTGTCTGCGTCGAGCCGCTCGCCATCCTGTAGCTCACAAAGTCCAGCGTCGCTTCCCGCGACGACCCGTTCATCGTGTCGTTGCCGCGCGCCGAGGCAAACTCCACTCCGCCGCCCATCACCGCCTGCACCGGCTGGCTCTTCGCGTCCATCACGATCTCCGCCGTCTGCGAGGCCGCCGTGGCGCCCGTCTGCGTCGCCATGCGCACATGCCCCTCGGCGTCGATCTTCTCCGCCGTGCCGTCCTTCCGGAACCACACCGTCGCCTGGTCCGCGCTGCCCGTCTCCCGCTCGTACGCAATCGTCGCCGTGGTCAGAAACGCCTCCTGCGAGGCCCGCAGCAGCGTCGCGTGCGCCGCTCCGATCAGCGCCGTCTTCCCGTTGTTGCTGGTGGCGATGTGAACCTGGCTGTTCAGGATCAGCACCCCGCTCTTCGAGTTGTAATCCGCCCCCACCGACGTCCCCGACGCCCGCGGCAGCTGGAACTCGACCGGCTGCGCCGTCGACGCTTCCCCGGTCTTCTGCGCGAACGTCACTCCCGACGTCTGCACCCGGATCGTATTCGCCGCCCCCGGCTTCGCCCCCGCGCTCCCCGCCGCCGGCGCTTCCCCGCTCATCCCCGCCAGCTCGATCTGGACCTCGCCGTGGCTGATCGCGACCCCGGCGTTCTGGTCGTAATCGAAATCGCTGCCGTAAATATGGTCGGTGCGGTTCGATCCCGGCGGCCCGTACAGCGTGATGTCCACGTTGTGCAGCAGCACGTGCCCCGACCTCAGCTGAAACTCCTTCGAGGCCTTCAGCGTGAACAGCGTATGCCCCTGGCTCGATTGCGAGTAACTGAAGCCCGTCGCCGTCTGCTGAATGTTGATCCCCAGCCGCGCCGGAAGATCCCGCGCGATGTGCCGGAACCGGTACCGGCCGTAGAAAAGAAAGCCGGCCACCACCACCAGCAACAGGGCCGCCGCTCCAATAATCCACTGGCGCAGCCCCTTGATCGTTAAACGCATATCTGATTCATCTTCTCATCGACGCTGACAGGATCCGCCCAGGCCATCACTGCGCTCTAGGTGGACTTCCGCCGGCGCCGGCCCAATCCGGCGCCGAGTGCCACGCCGAACGCCGCTCCCAGAGCGACCCCCATGGCCAGATTGTGCAGCGCTGCTCCCAAAGCCGCTCCCAGGGCCACTCCAGTCGCAATTCCCACGCCCATACCCGCTTTCACGCTCCCTCCCTCTCGCCACGTCACCACGCGAGACTACTGCACACGCAGCACAATCTTGCCCATATGACGGCTCGATTCCATCAGCCGGTGCGCCTCGGCGGCCTCCGCCAGCGGAAAAATCCGGTCCACCACCGGACGAATCTTTCCCGCCGTCTTTTCCCGGCCGATCAGCGGCCACAAATGCTCCTCCACGCCATCGCGCAGCCGCGTTTTCTCCTCCACCGAGCGCGAGCGCAGCGTCGACCCCGTAATCGTCAGCCGTTTCCCCATCACTTTGCGCAGGTCCAGCGCCACCTCGCTGCCGCGCCCGGTCGCAATATGGATCAGACGTCCGTCCCGTCCCAGAAGCTCCACGTGTTTCGCGAAATAGTCCCCCGCCACCATGTCCAGGATCACGTCCACGCCCCGATACGGCTGCCCGTTGCCCTCTGCGCCGCCGGCCCACGCCCGCGCCCCCGCCGCCCAGTCTTCCTCGCGGTAATTCCACGCCTGCTCGCAGCCCAGCTCCCGCAGAAACGCGCATTTCTCCGTCGATCCCGCCGTCGCCGCCACCTGCGCGCCAAAGGCCTGCGCCGCCTGGATGGCAAACACCCCGATTCCGCTCGTCCCGCCCTGCATCAGGAACCGGTCGCCAGCAAACAGCCGCCGCGGATCGAACAGGTTCGCCCACACCGTCATCGCCGCTTCCGGCAACGACGCCGCTTCTTCCAGCGTCAGCCCTTCCGGAATCGGCAAACAGCAGCCGCCGTGCGCCACGCAATACTCCGCGTAGCCGCCCCCCGGCACCAGCGCGCACACCCGCGATCCCACCGTCCACCGCGCCTCTGCTCCCGGCCCGCGCTCGGCCACCGTGCCCGCCACTTCCAGCCCCAGGATCTCCGATGCTCCCGCCGGCGGCGGATAATTCCCCTGCCGCTGATGGATGTCCGCTCGATTCACCCCGGCCGCCGCTACCCGGATCAGCACTTCCCCCGTTCCCGGAACCGGCTGCGGCCCTTCCGCCAGGCGCAGCTGCTCAGCGCCGCCAAACTCCGCGATCGTCACATATCTCATGGCCTCAGGATAAGTCGACCCGTTCCCGCACAAAAAAATAGGGCGGCAGAGCGCTCGTAACCCTGCCGCCTGGAGGAGCTGTATGGTTTGGACCTCGGCTCTTGTACTTGTTCCGGGCCGTTCAATCTTGTGTCTGCCCGCGTCTCCTTACTCCGCGCGCAGCGTTTCCGCCGGATCGATCCCTGCGATCCGCAGCGCCGGCAGCACGCTCGCCGCCGCCGCAATCCCCACCAGCAGCACCGGAACGCTCACCAGCGTTACCGGGTCGTAGACGCTTACTCCATAGATGGCGCTCTTCATCAGACGGAGCACAAAAAACGACCCCGCCAGTCCCGCTGCCACGCCTCCGCACGCCGCCAGCACTCCGCTCGCCGCCATATGCCGCATGGCCTGCCCCAGCGTCGATCCCAGCGCGATCCGGATCCCGATCTCCCGCGTCCGCTGCACCACCAGGTTCGACACCAGCGCGAAAATCCCCACCGCCGACAGCAGCAGCGCCAGCCCCGCCAGCGTTCCCAGCAGCAGCACCTCGATCCGCTGCATTTGTAACTGCTGATCGAGCAGATCCTGCATCGAATAGAACCCTGAAAACGGCAGCCCCGGGTCGGCATCCGCCAGTGCCTGCTGCATCTGCTTCGTCAGTCCCGCCACCGGCCCGTCGGTGCGCACGATCCACGAAGGTTGCACCCACATGTGAATCAGCTGCAGGTACTGCCCCGGAAACTGCGTATACGGGATGTAGAAGATCGGCTCATCGACGATCGGCGCCGCTGCCATTTCCGCCCTGGTTTGATCCAGCACGTTGGGAACCACGCCAACAATCGTCATGATGTGCTTGCCGCTCCCGAAATGACGGCCAAGCGGCAGCGGATCGTCGAAGAAACGCCGCCCGAATGACGTGTTCACCACCGCCACCAGCTGCGAATCCGCGGTGTCGCTGTCGTTCAGTCCGCGGCCGGCGAGGATCGGAATCCGCAGCGCCGAAAAATACTGCGGCGTCACATAGGTGAAGCTCACCGCCGTGCCCGCTCCGGCTCGCTTGCCGTCGAAGGCCTGCGCGTAATCGTTCACGAAAGTCTCATACGGCGCGCTCAGTCCAACCGCGGCATATTCCACGCCCGGAATCCGCTGCATCGCCGCCGTGCTCTCCCGCAGCAGTTGCCGGAAGGCCGCCGCGTCCTGGTACCGCGCATCGTCCAGCGAAGCCTTTGCCGCAATCACGTTGTGCGCGTCGAAACCCGGCGGCAGCGTCTCCAGATGCCTCACCGTGCGCATCAGCAGCCCCGCGCCCGCCAGCAGCACCACCGTCAGCGCCACCTCCGCGCCGATCAGCCACTGCCGCACCCTCCCCGATCCGCCCGCCACCGAGCGCGTTCCCGACGCGATCGAGCTGCGCAGGTCCACCCGCCGCGTCTCCATCGCCGGCAGCGCCCCAAACAGCAGGCTCGTCAGCAGCGAAACCCCGATCGCAAACGCCAGCACTCGGCCGTCCAGCGTAAATCCCCTGATGGGGATCATCACGTCGGGCAGCAATTGCCGCAGCACCGGGAAGAGCCCAAAAGCCAGGCCGACTCCCGCCGCTCCGCCCAGCAGCGCCAGCACCAGATTCTCCACCCACAATTGCCGCAGGATCCTCGCCCGCGTCGCGCCCAGCGCCATGCGCGTGGCCATCTCCGGCATCCGCCGGTGGATCCGCGCCAGCATCAGCCCCGCAAGGTTCGCGCAAGCGATCAGCAGAATCAGCCCCACCGCCAGCATCAGCGCCTGCGTCTGCTCGCGCATCGAGCTCCCCGCATACACATTGATTGGGCTGGGATAGTACCGGTATTTCCACGAGCCTCCGGAGAGGTTTTGCGGCTGCGGCAGGTGAGCCAGCTGAGCGCTCACCTGCTCCCAGCTCGCCCCTGGCTTCAGCCGCATCAGGATCATGCAGTTGAACCCCGCACAGGAGCTGTGCGGGTCATCGGCCATCAGCGGCGTCCACAGATCGGCGGGATTCGGCATCTGCGCGCCCTGCGGCAGCACGCCCACCACCGTATACGCCGCGCCTTTCAGATCGATGGTCTGGCCCAGGATATGCGCGTCCCGGTGGAACGAGGTGCGCCACAGGTTGTAGCTCAGCACCACCGCCTTCCCTGCGCCCGGGCCATCTTCATCCTCCGTGAACCCGCGCCCCAGCGCCGGCTCGATCCCCAGCACCTGGAAGTAGTGCGCCGACACGCTCGCGCCGCGTACGTAGCGCACCGCCCCTCCCTGCGCGGCCGAGGCCTGCAGATTCACGCCCTCCGTACCGCCGAAGCCCTCGCCGGCAATCGCGGCGCTGACCGAGGGGACGTCGTGAGTCACCGCGTCCCAGGTGCTGCTGCTGGCGGAATCCATCTCCACCGAATGCGGCGGTCCGCTGCTGCTCTGCTCGTGCGTCATCAGCACCGCCAGCCGCTCCGGGTGTGGATACGGCACGCTCCGCAGCAGGAACCCGTCGAGCAGGCTGAACACCGCGGTGTTCGCCCCGATCGCCAGCGCCAGCGTCACCACCACCGCCGTCGCAAACCCCGGGCTCCGCCGCAGCTGCCGAAACGCGAACTTCAGGTCCTCGATCATGCCCTTTCCTTACGCTTCGCCCCCACCCCAGGTTCCCGCTAACTCGCTAACTACCTAACGCGCTGTTTGTTCCTGCGCTGACCGTTTCATCGCTAACCGTCCCTTAGCTAACTGGCGTTTAGCTGACCGCCTCGTCGCTACTCCATCCGCAGCGCTTCCATCGGTTCCACCTGCGCCGCCCTGCGCGCCGGCAGCGCCGCCGCGGCCACCGCCACCAGCAGCACCAGCAGCGTCATGGGAACGTAAACGATCGCGGACATATTCGACACGCCGAAGAGCTGGCTCTTCAGAGCCCGCGTCGCCAGCAGCGCCACCGGCAACGCAATGGCCACGCTGATGCCGGCCAGCCGCATCACGTCGCGAAGCACCAGCGCCACCACGCGTGACCGATCCGCGCCCAGCGCCATGCGCACCCCGATCTCCCGCGTGCGCTGCGCCGTGGCGTAGGCCAGCACGCCGTACAGCCCAATCGCGGCCAGCAGCATCGCCAGCACGCCAAAGCTGACTGCCAGCAGCGCCACCATGCGCTGATCGTTCAGGTCGCGGCTGATTTCACCGTCCATCGTGGTCAGCCCGTCGAGAACCAGCTTCGGATCGATGCTCTGCATCGTCTGCCGCACCATGTTCATGGCCGCAGACGGCGAGCCCCACGTGCGCAGGTAGTAGTACATCTCCGGAATCGTGGTCTGCTGCGCGGCTGGAGTGTAAGCCGAGATTCTGACCTTGCTCCACACGTCGCGGTGCACGTAGTCCGCGACCACGCCCACAATCTGCATCCGCACCTGACTGCCTGCGTGCCCGCGCGTGAGTATGTGGCCGATGGCCTTTTCCGGCGTCCCGAACACCTGGTCGGCAAAAGCCTGGTTGATGATGGCCACCGGCTCGCTCGAGGCGCTGTCCTGTAACGTGAATTCCCTGCCTGCCAGCAGCGGCACTTTCAGCGTGGCAAAGTAGCCCGGCGTGATCATCGCACGCTCCAGGTGCATGTTCTCGCCGGGAGCCGGAGTGTAACCCTCCACCCCGAAATTGCTCCCGCTGCTGTTGCCGGCCAGTTCGGCATCGTTGGTCGCCGCGGCGCTTTCCACGCCGGGAATCGCCGCCAGCCGCTCCGTGATCTGCCGCACCAGCGCGGGAACCGCACCCGCATCGTATCCCGCCAGCCGCGGATCCACACCGAACGTAATCAGATGTTCGGTGGCGAACCCGACCTTCACGTCATGCAGATTCTGGAGCGTGCGCACAAACAGTCCCGCCGAAATCAGCAGCAGCAGGCTCAGCCCGATCTGCAGCCCCACAATCGCGCGCCGGAAACCCAGCCGTCCTCCCATGCTGCCCGCGCCCTGCTGCTTCAGGCTGCCCACCAGGTTCGGCTTCCACATCTGGAACGCCGGCGCAATCGTGAACAGCAGGCTCACCGCCACGGCGAGAACAAAACCGAAGACCAGCAGCGCGCCGTTCAGATGCGTGGAATAAGCGGATTCGCCCCCGCCCACGTGCAAACGGCTCACCAGCAGCCGAATCGACGCCGGGGCCAGCGCCAGTCCGGCCGCGCCGCCCAGCAGTCCCAGCAGCAGGCCCTCCGCGAGCAGTTGGCGCACCACCCGCTCTCGCCGCGCCCCCAGCGCATAACGCATGGAGATTTCCCGCTCCCGTCCCGCCGCCCGCACCAGCACCAGGCTGGCGACATTAACCGCCGCCATCAGCAGCACCAGGCTGGCCAGAACCATGGTGATCAGCAGCGGCTCGGCCACGTCGTCCCGCGACCACGAGAAGCCCCGCGCTCCTTCGATCACATGAAGCCGGCTTTCTGTAACAAACTGCCTGACAAAATCCGCCGACGAATTTCCCATCAGCGGAATCTCCGCCTGGCGCAGGTTATGCCACAGCGGCGCCAGCCCCGCCTGCGCCTGCGCGATCGTCTCGCCCGGCTTCAGCCGCCCCAGAATGTTCAGCCAGCGCCCGTTGTGCGCGTCCATCTCGTCCCACTCCGGCGTGATGGTGGGCTTCATGTTGATCGGCACAAAAACGTCGGCGGGATTCCCCCAATTCGTGTTCTCAAATCCCGGCGCCGAGACCCCGACGATCTGGAACGGGTGACCGTTGATGTCCAGCGTCTGCCCCACCACGCCGGGATCTCCGGCAAAGTGCGTGCGCCAGTAATTGAAGCTCAGCACTACCACCGGGCCGCCGTTGCGCGTCCGGTCGTCGGATGGCGTAATCAGCCGCCCGATCGCCGGCCGCACTCCGAGAACGTCGAAGTAGTTGCCGCTCACCAGCTCCGTGGCCACCAGATGCGACTGGTTGTGCCACACCGCTCCGGCCTGCGCCTGATACGTCGCGATCAGCCCGCTGAACACCTGATTCTGATCGCGCAGCCACTGATACATCGGATAAGAAAAGTAGGCCGAGGTATCGCCGCCTTCCGTGTCCGTGTCTCCGTTCCACACATTGGCGGGCGTGGCTTCCAGAATCACCAGCTGTTGCGGATCGCGCACCGGC
The DNA here is from genome assembly GCA_035505395.1 of Acidobacteriaceae bacterium. Lineage (GTDB taxonomy): Bacteria > Acidobacteriota > Terriglobia > Terriglobales > Acidobacteriaceae > Palsa-343. The sequence continues at coordinate 32,631 of DATJQW010000011.1, read as the reverse complement.
AGCGTGCGCAGCAGCGCCTGATCCAGCAGCGAAAAGATCGCCGTCGTCGCGCCAATCCCCAGCGCCAGCGTCAGCACCGCCGTCAGCGCAAACCCCGGCGACTTCCTCAGCTGCCTCCACGCATATCTCAAATCCGCCAGCATTGTCTCTCCTCACTAGCTCACTGCTTCGCTAAGCCGCTGACCTGCTAACTCGCTAACTCGCATCTTTCTGTAACCTGCAACCCGTCACCTGCAACCTGTACCCTGCCCCATCCCCTCACTCACTTCTCAGCGCCTGCACCGGATCCACGCTCGCCGCCCGCAGCGCCGGCAACAATCCTGCCACCGCGCCCACCGCCAGCATCGCCAGCGCCGCCCCCATCAGCGACGGCGCCTCGCCCGCTCCGAACCCCGCGAAGACGCTCCGCAGCATCGCCGACGCAAACACCGACGCCGCTGCTCCAATCCCCAGCCCAACCCCCACCATCGCCAGCGCATTGCCCAGGATCAGCCGCAGCACATCCATCCGCCGCGCGCCCAGCGCCATCCGCACTCCCACTTCGTTGGTGCGCTGCGCCGTCAGATAGCTGATCAGCCCGTAAATCCCCACCACCGTCAGCAGCAGCGCCAGCCCGCCGAACGCCGCCAGCATCCACACAATCAGCCTGCGCCCGGCCAGCGAGTCCTCCACCATCGTGTCCATCGTCGTGATCTCGTGAATCGCCTGCGACGAGTTCACCGCCGCTACCGCCCGCTTCAGCACCGGGGCCATCGCCGCCGCATCGCCGTGGGTCCGCACCACAAAGGCCGCCACGCCGTTCATGCTCTGTGCGAACGGGTAGTAGCGCATCCCGTCGCTGGTGTCTTCTTCAAGTGAGCTCTGCCGAATCGTCGCGACCACCCCAACCACCACCGCGGGATTTTTCCCGCCCTCGCATCCGAACGAGATGTGCTGCCCGATCGGGCTCTCCCCCGGCCAGTACTTCTTCGCCAGCCGCTCGTCCACCACCGCTACCCGCTGCGTGGTCGCGAGGTCGCCCTCCGTGAACCACCGCCCCGCCAGCAGCGGAATCTGCATCGCGCTCAGGTACCCCGGAGTCGCCAGCGTCAGCTGGCTGTGCGGTCCCGGATCGTTCGGCCCCATCGGCCGCCCGATGATCCCGAACGAGCACGACGAGGTGCCGGCCTCGTCGAACGGCGCCGGCGCCACCGCCGCGGCCGCAACCACCCCCGGCTGCGCCGCCAGATTGTCGACCACCCCGTGCACAAACACCGCCTGCTCCGCCTGGTTATGCCGGAATTCCTGCCCCGAGTACGACACCATCCCCGTGGCCACGCCATGCGGATTGAACCCCGGATCGATCTGCTGCAGCTTCTCGAGGCTCGCCAGGAACAAACCCGTTCCCGCCAGCAGCACGAACGCCGCCGCCACTTCGGCGATCACGAACACCCGCCGCAACCGCTGCTTGTCCGCCGAGGCCGTGCCGCTGCGCCCTCCCTCGTGCAGATCCAGCCGGTCGTTCCGCCGCAGCAGCGCAATCGCCGGGCCCATCCCCGCAATCACCAGCGTCAGCAGCGCCGCGCCCGCGGCAAACCCCACCACCACCGGCTCGGGATGCACGGCAAACCCCGCCGCCAGATTGTGCGGCGCCAGCCGCAGCAGCAGCTTTCCCGTCACCGGCCCCGCCAGCACCCCCGCCAGACACGCGCCTCCCGCCACCAGCGCCGTCTCCACAAATTGCTGCCGCATCATCCGCGCCGCGCTCGCGCCCAGCGCCGTGCGGATCGCAAACTCCCGGCTGCGCACCGACGCCCGCGCCAGGAACAGCCCTGCGACGTTCGCCGCCGCAATCAGCAGCACCAGCGCCACCACCCCCGACAGCACGTACAGCGGCGTCCGCAGCGGTCCCGCCGCAAAATCCGTCAGCGGCGTTGCATACACGCCCCATCCCGAGCTGGTCGCGAACTTGTCCCCGCCGCCCTTGCGCAGCGCCTCCCACGCCGTCGCGGAGAGCACCGCGTTCAGTTGCTGTACGCTCACTCCTGGCTGCAGCCGCACCGCCGCATAGTAGTTCTCATCAAAGGCGTGATCCGGCGTAAATGCCGCCGGCGCCAGCGCGATCGGAACCCACACCTCGGCGCGCCGCGGCCACGCAAAATCGCTGCGCATCACGCCGATCACCCGGTAGGGCTTCTGGTCCAGCATCAGCGTCTGCCCCGCCACATCGCTGCGCCCGCCAAACACCCGCTGCCAGAAGCCGTAACTCAGCACCACCACCGGCCCCGCATTCGGCTGATCCTCATCGGCCGTAAAGGTCCGCCCCAAAATCGGTCGCGCTCCATAGACCCCGAACCACTGCCACGACACGCTCGCCGCCGATACGTGCTCCGCTTCTCCGTCGTGCTCGATGTTGAAGCTCGCCGGCTGTTCCAGCGCCGCCGACTCAACCTGGCTGTGCAGCTTCGACGCCAAAGCAAATAAGGGCACGGAGACTACCGGGACATCCAGCGTGAACTTCGTGTAACGCGTGTTCAGCACCGCCACCTGCTGCGGACGATCCACTCCCGCCGGATGCCGCAGCACCGCGTTCACCACGCTGAAGATCGCCGTATTCGCCCCGATCCCCAGCGTCAGCGTCAGTACCGCGGTCAGCGCAAATCCCGGCGACTTCCTCAGCTGCCTCCACGCATATCTCAAATCCGCCAGCATCCCGTCTCCTCACTAACTCACAGCCGTGCTAACTCGCTGACTGGCTGCAATCTGCAACCTGTAACCTGTACCCTGTACCCTGTACCGTGCCCCCTGCACCCTGTCCTCACTCCTCCCGCAGCGCCTGCATCGGATCCACCGACGCTGCGCGCCGCGCCGGCACCGCCGACGCCAACACCACCATCGCCGCGGTCAGCGCCACCGCGCACGCCAGCGTCACCGGATCGGCCGTGCTCACCCCGTAGAGCTGGCTTTGGAAAAAGTGCGCCAGCCCCGCCGTCGCCGGCAGCGCCGCAAGAGTAGCCAGCGCCGCAATCCACGCCATCTCCCGCACCACCAGCCCCACCAGCGAACTCCGCGGCGCGCCCAGCGCCAGGCGTACCCCGATCTCCCGCGTCCGGCTCTGCGTCGCGTAGGCCAGCACCCCGTAGAGCCCAACCGCTGCCAGTACCGCAGCCAACGCCGCAAACCCCACCGCTAGCATCGCCAGCGCGCGCTCATCCGCCGCGCTGATGTCCACCTGCGCCTCCATCGTGCGCAGCCCGGCCACCACCAGCGTCGGGTCGATGTCGTGCATCGCCCGCTGGATCGATCCTTCTGCAGCCGCCGGATCCTGCGCGGTCCGCACATACACCTGCACGCCCACCGGGTTCTCCATCGCAAAGTACGGCTCGTACACCGCCGGCCCGATGTCCGTTCGCAGATCGGAGTGCTTTACATCGCCCACCACGCCCACGATCGTGGTGTCCGTCTTGTTTCCGGGCCCGGCCTCGCCGATCAGCCGTCCCAGCGCAGCCTGTGCCGACCCGAAAAACTTCTTCGCGAAGCTCAGATTCACAATCGCCACTTTGGCTGCGCCCTTCGCGTCCGCCAGGGTAAAGTCTCGCCCCGCCAGCAGCGGCTGCCGCAGCGTGGCAAAGTAATCCGGCGTCACAAATTCCGACTCAAAGCTGCTTGGCTCGTTCTCGCCAAACTTGTGCCCCTGGATCACATACCCATCGACTTCCGAATCCCCCACCAGCTCCGGATCGGTCGTCGCCGCCACGCTCCGCACCCCCGGAATCCGCCGCACCGCATCCAGCCCCGCGGTCACCATCTGCACCGTCCGCGTGCCGTTGTAGCCGGAGATGGTCGGATCCAGGCCGAAGGTCGCCAGATGCCTCGTGTCGAAGCCCACCGCCTGATCGCGCAGGTGATCGAGCGTCCGCACAAACAGCCCCGCGCCGCCCAGCAGCAGCACGCTCAGCGCGATCTGCACCCCCACCGCTGCCTTGCGAAAATGCTGCGTCGATTTCGACGCCGTCCCCGTGCTCTGCCGCAGCGCGCCCGCCAGGTCCGGCCGCACAAAGTGCAGCGCCGGCGCAATCGAAAACAGGATGCTCACCACAAACGCCAGCGCCAGCGCAAACAGCAGCACCTGCGTGTTCACGTTCGCCGAATACGCCAGCTCGTCTCCCGCATTCGCATGTGTCATCAGCCGCACCAGCATCTGCGCCAGCGCCGGCGACAGCGCCAGCCCCGCCGCGCAGCCCATTGCGCCCAGCAGCCCGCCCTCCAGCAGCAGCTGCCGCACGATGCGGCTGCTCCGCGCCCCCAGCGCGTAGCGCATCGTCATCTCCCGCACCCGCGCCGAGGCCCGCAGCAGCAGCAGCGTCGCCACGTTCAGCGCGCACATCGCCATCAGCAGCCCCGCCATGCTTAGCAGAATGATCAGCGGCGTCTTCAGGTCCTCGCGCCCCGGAGAAAATCCCCGCGAGTCATCCATCACCCGGATCGTCGCCTTCTGCACGTATCGCTCGCGAAAGCTCGCGCTCTGCGACTTGTAGAGCGTCAGCTCCTGCGCCCGCAGCGCGTGCCACAGCGGATCGATCCCCGCCTGCGCCTGTGCGATATTCTCTCCGGGCTTCAACCGCGCGACGATGGTCAGCCAGAGCGACTGCGCGTTGTCCAGCCTGTGTCCTGGCGCCGTCCACGGCATCGCGATCTCCACTTCAGTCACCGGCACGAACACATCCGGCCGGTACCCCCCGATCGCGGTATGGAAATTCTCCGGCGCTACTCCGACAATCGTGAAGGGATGCCCGTTGATCAGCAGATCCTGCCCCACCACCGACGGGTCCGCGGCCATGTGCGTCCGCCAGTAGTCGTAGCTCAGCACCGCCACCGGATTCGCGTTCTTCGCCGTCTCGTCTGCTGCCGTGAACAGCCGCCCCACCGCCGGTCTCAGCCCCAGAACCTGGAAATAATTCCCGCTCACCAGCTCCCCATCGTCATCGGCCGCCTGGTTGTGCCACGAGACGCCGAAGCCGGTCCTCACCGCCGCCAGCATGCCGCTGAAGACCTGGTTGCGGTCGCGCAACTCCAGATACATCGGGTAGGAGTAGTAATTCCCGATGTCTCCGCCGAAGTCGCTCAACGACCCCGAGAAGGTCCCATGCCAGTCCATCCGCACCAGCTGGTGCGGATCGGCAACCGGCAGCATCCTCAGCAGCACCTGGTCGAAGACGGTGTAGATCGCCGTCGTCGCCCCAATCCCCAGCGCCAGCGTCAGAACCGTGGTGATCGCGAATCCCGGCGACTTCCGCAGTTGCCGCCACGCATACTTCAGGTCTCCCAGCATTCCCTGCTCTCCTCTGGTCCCTGGGCGTTGGATCGGAAAAAGAGAGTGAACGCAGTTTGCCTGCCAAAGATTTGCTGAGAACCAGCCTTGAAAAGACGGAGGTTACCGGAGCCTCACCGATCCCCGCCTGTCCGCAATCGCACCCGCGTGTTCGGATTTGGACAGACCACAGCGCGCCGAAGGAACCATCCTCACCGGCCGCAATGCAGCAGCGGCTACTCCCAGGTCCGCGTCAGCGCCCGGCAAAGGCGTGCCGATGCTCCGCAATCTCCGAGTCGTATTCGAAGTGCCGCTTCAGGCGCAGGAACCGCACCTCAATCCAGTCGTAGCTCGCCTTCGACACCAGGAAAACCAGCAGATAATTCATCGGAAGGAGAATGAGGCCCGGCAAAGCCAGCGAGTGCAGCCGGTGCTCCAGGGATACCAGCGCGTCAATCCAGGCTGTTGCAAACAGCAGGTGGTAAACATAAAACCCGTAGCTGTATTTGCCCAGCACCCGCAGCGGTTTCAGATGGAATAACTGGTACGCCGGCGACCCCGGCCGCAGCGTCATCCCGATCAGCCCCGCGCTCGCCAGCGCATTGAAGGTCAGACCCACCGACAACAGCCACGGAGAATCGTATGCCGGCGAAAAAATGAAGACCGCCAGCGCCGCCCCCAGGAACACCGCGAAAACCCACTTCGATGCCCGCTGCCAGCGGTCCGCCGCCGGTCCGCGCAGCACCAGCGCCAGAATCCCCCCGATCAGCAGCGAATCCATCCGGAACGGCAGCGTCCGGATGATCCACGTCTCCGCAATCACCCGCCCGAATACGCCGATCATCGCAAACCGCAGCGCCAGAGACACTGCGGAAATCCCAACCGCCACCCCAATCAGCTTCACCCGGTCGCGCACGAACCACACCACCAGCGGCCAGATCAGATAAAACTGCTCCTCAACACACAGCGACCAGAAATGGGAAATGCCCACGTCTGCCGCCGGATGGTTCGCGCTTACGATCTGGTATAGGTCCCAGTGGTAGTTCGCGAAGAAGTTGCCGACATAGAAAACAAACGTCAGCTGCATCCAGTGCCACTCGTAATGAAAGATCGGCGTCAGCAGCAGCACCAGAAGCACCACAATGTAGAACACCGGCAGGATGCGCAGCGACCGGCGAATGTAGAACCTTGAGAAAAACCGCGAGTCCGCGCTGGTGTCGTACAGAATTCCCGTAATCAGAAATCCCGACAGCACAAAGAACAGGTCCACGCCCACCCAGCCGCGCTCGCGCACGGCGTTGATCGCCCGCAGAATCATCCCCCCGTGCGAACCGCCGCCGTAGTGGCACGCAAATACCATCGTGATCGCCAGCGCGCGGATTCCGTCCAGCGCGGGAAATCGCGTCTTGAAGTCGATCGGGGCAAATCCTCGTTTGTCGGCTGGCATGCGGGGGATCTCAGGGGACTGTGCGCGGCTTCGGGCAAACAGGTGTCCAGATTATAACCGCCCCCGAATCCCCCGGAGTTGCGTCCGGCTCCTGCTACCCTTCCCGCATGACCGTTCGCAAGATCGTCCACGTCGACATGGACGCCTTCTACGCCTCGGTCGAGCAGCGCGATGACCCCAGCCTCCGCGGCAAGCCGGTCGTCGTCGCCTGGCGCGGCAATCGCTCCGTCGTCTGCGCCGCCTCTTACGAAGCTCGCCGCTTCGGCGTCCGCTCCGCCATGCCTGCCATGCGCGCCGAGCGCCTCTGCCCCGACGCCATTTTCATCCCCCCCGATTTTCCTCGCTATCGTACCGTCTCCCGCCAGACCCGCGAGATCTTCAGCCGCTACACCGATCTCATCGAGCCGCTCTCCCTCGACGAAGCCTACCTCGACGTCACCGTCAACAAAGCCGGCCTGCCCACCGCCACCAAAGTCGCCTCCGCCATCCGCCGCGACATCCGCCAGGAGCTCCATCTCACCGCCTCCGCCGGCGTCGCCCCCAACAAATTCCTGGCCAAAATCGCCTCCGACTGGCGCAAGCCCGACGGCCTCTTCGTCATCCAGCCCGAAGACGTCGACGCCTTCCTTCCCCCGCTCCCCGTCGAGCGCATCCCCGGCGTCGGCAAGGTCACCGCCAGTCACCTCGCCACCTTCGGAATCCGCACCGTCGGCGATCTCCGCGCTCTCGACCTCTCCCTGCTCGAATCCAACTTCGGACGCCACGGCCTGCGCCTGCACGAGCTGGCTTACGGCATCGACGAGAACCCCGTTGAGCCCAATCGCCCCACCCAGTCCATCTCCGCTGAAGACACCTTCGAGCGCGATCTCTCTCTCGACGAAACCGAGGACGCCATCCGCCGCCTCGCCGAACGCGTCTGGACCGCGGCGCGCAAAGAGCCGCGCATCCCCCGCACCGTCGTCCTCAAGCTCAAGACCAGCGACTTCCGCATCCTCACCCGCAGCCTCACCCCCGCCGCGCCGCCCGCTTCCTGTGAGGAATTCACCGCCATCGCGCTCGCCCTCCGCGAACGCGTCCACCTCGGCCCGCAGCAGCGCTACCGCCTCATCGGCGTAGGCTTCGGCAACTTCCGCGATCCCGAAGAGCGCCCCGCTCAGCCCGACCTCTTCGAACCCGAAACCCGCAGTCTGTAATCACCGCGCGGTCCCCAGCTCCCAGCTCCCTGCTCCCTGTCACCCGTAACCTGTAACCTCGCATCTGCTCCTCGCCCCCCTCACGGCTGCGTCCCCGGCGTCGGGCTGATCGCCGTAAATTCCGAGCAGCACGGCTTCTCCACTGCCGAAAACTCCATCAGCTCCACCCGCGTCTCATCCGGATCGAAGAGGTTGTACTGCCACTTCCCATCACGCCCAATCTGCGGCCCCACATGCTCGTTATCGAGGCGCCCCTCCGCGTCCAGCGTCGTCACCGCCACTTCCATATTCACCACGCCCAGCGAAAAATGGTTCAGCACCCCCAGCTGCTTCTGCGACATCTCCGCCGGAATCGCGCTCCCCGAAGGGCCGCTGGTCCCGGGGCCCCCGGCGAGCCGGTTTTGCTCGCTGGGGTGGATCAGCATATATTCCAGCCAGTCGTGACCCTCCGGAACCTGCTGCGATACCCAGTCCAGCTTCCCCGGCTTCATCCCGCCATACCAGTACGGCTCAAAGCCCAGCAATCCCCGGTAAAACGTGTCTTCTTTCTCCCGGCTCCGCACCATCATCCCGCAGTGAATGATCCGCCGCCCGATCGGATCCGCATCCGTCAGCTTGTACAGCGCTTCGGTATCATGCTCCGCCAGCAGCGCCGCCGGCGGCTGCATAAACTGGACCCTGTTCCCTTCCGGATCCTTCACCTCGAACCACGCGCTTCCATCCGGCCCCTGCTTCACCGCATCCGGCGTCGCCACCCCGTGCGCTCCCAGATACGCCCGCATCTTCTCCGCGTCCGCCGTGATGTAGGCGATGTGATCCAGCCGGTTCGCCCCGGCATCGGCCGGCAGCGGCAAGACCTCGATAAACTGTTCCTGGTTGACGTAATACCGAACTCCCTGCGCATTCTCCGGATCGTCACCCTTCTCCAGCCCCAGATCGTGCACGTAAAACCGCTCCGCCTTCGCCGCATCGCTCGTGTACACCGCAATATGCGAGATCCCCAGGATCGCCGGCCGCTCCGCCGGCCGCGTCTGCGCCCCGCACGCCATCGCTACCGCCGCCAGCCCGCACAAAACACGCCGCATGAACCCTACCCCCCGTAAATGCGTATCGAGAATATCGCAATTCCACTCCGCCGAATCTACGGGATACCATGTCCCCACGGATGAAATCGCGCAGCCAGACCGCCCCGCCCACCCTCCTGCGTGTGCTCTTCATCCTTTACGTCGTCGCCAGCTTCTCCTATCTCCTCGCCGAAACCCTCACCTGGTCCCACCTCGTCCTCTCTCCGCAGAACTACGTCCGCCTGCCCTTCAATTTCAATCAGGACACCCGCGTCATCTCCGACGTCCAGCCCGAAGCCCGCTCCGTCGGCATCGCCGCCGGCGACATCCTTACCGGCCTCAACGGCGATTCCTACACCGGCGATGCCCAGTGGATCGCCGTCGTCGCCGGCGAGCACCCCGGCGATATCCTCACTGTCTCCTTCAATCGTCCCGACGGCTCCCAGGCCAGCGCCGACGTCACCCTCGCCTCCCGCCAGCCCGCCCATAACGTCTCCCGCTGGACCGCCTTCGCCCGCGATGCCGTCGCTTACTCCTTCCTTCCCCTCCTTTGCCTCCTCATCGGCTACTGGGTCGTCTTCGCCCGCCCCGCCGATCCCAATGCTTGGCTCCTGCTCGTACTCCTCACCCTCCCCACCGCGCTCTTCTCCGATCTCAACATCTCCTCCGGGCTCCCGCTGCTCCTGCGCACCCTCTGGTACAGCCTCGTCCAGTGCGCCGCCGCCCCCGCGCTGCTCCTCTTCGGCATCCGCTTCCCCGAGCGCTCCCGCGTCGACGCCCGCCTGCCCTGGCTCAAGTGGCTGGTGCTCGTCCCCCTCACCCTCGCGTATTGCGTCACCCTCCCCCTGCTCTTCGCCGAGGACTACCTGGGCGGCGCCGGCCCGGCCCTGGCGCGCTCCGGCGCCCTCGCCAACCGCGCCGCCGATATCCTCAACCTCGTCTGCCTCCTCCTCTTCTTCGTCTTCGTCCTCGATAAGCTCCGTTCCGCTTCCACCGCCGACGCTCGCCGCCGCCTGCGCGTCCTCACAGCCGGCACGACGATCGGCCTCAGCTCTCTGCTCATCGTTTTCACCGTCCTCCCCTGGTTCGGCGTCAACGGCTGGCATCCCCGCGATATCTGGATTCGCTACATCGGCCTGCTCCTCTTCCTGCTCGCCCCCCTCAGCCTCGGCTACGTCGTCGTCGTCCAGCGCGCTCTCGACGTCCGCGTCCTCGTGCGCACCGGCGCCCGCTACGCCTTCGCCAAAGCCTCCCTCTATATCCTCCAGATCGCTCTCGTCACCGCCATCGGACTCGCCCTGCTCCTCCCCGCTATGCACCGGCGCGAGCCGCAGCCCTCCGACCTCATCGGCATCGCCGTCTTCTTCGCCCTCGTCCTCGCTCTCCGCTTCGGTGTCGCCCGCCGCATCCAGCAATGGCTCGACCGCCGCTTCTTCCGCGAGGCTTACAACGCCGAAGTCCTCCTCAGCGAACTATCCGACGAAGTCCGCCACTTCACCGAAACCCAGCCCCTCCTCGAAACCGTCGCCCGCCGTATCTGCGAAACCCTCCACGTCACCCAGATCGCCCTGCTCCTCCGCCGCGGCGACGCCTTCCACGTCGAGCACGCTCTCGGCCTCACCCCCAACGGATCTCTCGCCCTCCCCGCGCAATCCTCATCCATCCGCCATCTCACCAACTCCAGCCAGCCAGCCCGCCTCTATCGCGACGACCCCGACGCCTGGTACATCATGGCCGGAACCGTCGAGCGCCGTGCCCTCGATCAGCTCCACGCCGAGCTGCTCCTGCCCCTCACCGGCCGCAATCGCCTCATGGGCGTCATGGCCCTCGGCCCCAAGCGTTCTGAGGCCGCCTGGTCCCGCACCGACCTCCAGGTTCTGCAAACCGTCGCCCGCCAGACCGGCCTCGCCCTCGAGGTCTCCGAGCTGGCCCACTCCCTCGCCGCCGAGGCCGCCCAGCGCGAGCGCGCCAACCGCGAAATGGAAATCGCCCGCGAGGTCCAGGAGCGTCTTTTCCCCCAGCAGATGCCCGTCATCCCCGGCGCCTCGCTGGCCGGCGCCTGCCGTCCCGCCCTCGGCGTCGGCGGCGACTACTACGACCTCATCGATCTCGGCGATGGCCGCATCGGCCTCGCCATCGGCGACGTCTCCGGCAAGGGCATCTCCGCCGCCCTGCTCATGGCCAGCCTCCGCGCCTCGCTCCGCGGCGTCGCCCTCGACAATCCCCGCGACTTCGCCAAACTCATGCACAAGGTCAACCGCCTCGTCTACGAGGCTTCCGACTCCAACCGCTACGCCACCTTCTTCTTCGCCGCCTACGATCCCCACACCCGCCGCCTCGACTGCGTCAACGCCGGCCACAACCCGCCCATCCTCCTCCGCCGCGCCCAGACCCTCCGCCTCGAAACCGGCGGTCCCGTCGTCGGCCTGCTGCCCACCGCGCCTTACACCGAACAGGCCCTGACCCTCGAGCCCGGCGATCTGCTCCTCCTCTATACCGACGGCATCAGCGAGGCCATGACCCGCTCCGACGAAGAGTGGGGCGAAGACCGCCTCATCGCCGCCGCCCGCGCCGTCCAGAACGGCACCGCCCCGGACATCCTGCGCGCCCTCTTCGCCTCCGCCGACGCCTTCACCGCCGGCGCCCCCCAGCACGACGACATGACCCTCCTCGTCCTCAAACTCGACGCATAGATTCGTCATCGCGACGCTGGATTTGTCATCCCGAAGCGGAGCGCACCGGGGACCCCCCACGCGCTCAGCGCGTGGTGAGCAGGCGAAGCGAGGGCACCTGCGGTTGCTTTTTATCGCACGAGCTCATAACAACAGCTGCACGGGCCGCGCCACTCCGCACTCCCCCCTCACTCCGCCCGCAGCGCCTGCATCGGATCGACGCACGCCGCCCGGTACGCCGGTATCGATCCGGCAGCGATCCCGACAGCGAGGACCCCGAAAAACGCGGCGCACAGGGTAAGCGTGTCCGTGGGCGCCAGCCTGTAGAGCATCGACCCCATGAAATGGCTGATGAGCAGCGCCAGCGGGAGTCCAATGGCGATGCCGAAAGCCGTCACCCGCAGCGATTGGCGCAGAACCATCATCAGGATTTGCCGCCGATACGCGCCCAGCGCCATGCGCACCCCGATCTCCGTGGTGCGGCATCCGATGCGATACGAGAGCGCCCCGTACAGACCGATCGCCACCAGCAGCGCCGCCAGCAATCCGAAGAACATCGCGAGGCGCGCGAACAGCCGCTGGTCTGAATACGAGTTCTCGAACACCGCGGCCTGGCTCATGGGCTTTTCCAGAGGAAGGTTGGCGTCCATGGCGTGAACGGCCTGCTCGACCGTGGGAAGCATCGCCAGCGGTGCACCATGCACGCGCAGCTCGACCTGCATGCTCCCCGGAACATCTGCCAGTTGCGTGTACGGGAAATACGCCATGGCGCGCGGAGCCTCGTCGACGCTGCGGTATTTGCTGTCTGCGGCGACGCCGACGATGGTGAAGGCTTCCTTCTTGTCGCCAAACCCGCCCAGAGTATGGCCGAGGGGATTGGTGCCGGCCAGCAGCTTCCTCACGAACGTCTCGTTGACGACAACCACGCGGCGCGAACCCGCCGTGTCGGACTCCCGGATGTCGCGGCCGAAAAGAACTGGGATGCCGAGGGTGTGCAGGTAGTCCGCGCCGACGTTGTTGATGCGCAGCGGAATCTGTTCGAAGGAATGCGTGACCCCATCCACCGTTGGCTCATCGTTCTCGCTCCAGCCGCCGCCCAGGCGCTCCTCCATCATGGTGGCCGACTCCACGCCGGGAAGACTGCGCATGCGATCGAGAAGATTGCGGTAGAAATCCACCCGTTCGGCGTTGGTCGCGGTTCGCTGGGGCGTAATGCCGAAGACCAGCAGGCCCTCCGTGCGCATCCCCAGACTGGTGTTCTCGTAATTGAGCAACGTGCGCAGCAGCAGCCCCGCCGCTGTCAGCAGCGTGAAGCAGAGCGCCACCTGCGCGATCAGAACCGCCGATCCGGCGCGGCCCCCCTGCGGCGAACTGCCCGAGGCCGTGCGTAAATTGCCCGTAACCGGCGCGTGAGCCACCATGCGCAGGGGAGCGAGGCTGAAAAGAAGCGCGGCGAGAACGGAAATAGCGGCGGTGAACAGCAGCACCGTGCGGTCCGGCGCCAGGCCGGTTTCAATGCGCGCCCAGCTGGCCAGAGCGCGCGTGGCGAACAGGGCGAAGATCCAGCCCAGCCCCGCGCCCGCGCCCACCAGCAGCGCGCTTTCGCTCAGCAGATGCTGCAGCAGCGAGCGCCGCGATGCGCCCAGCGCCATGCGAAGGCCGAATTCATGCTGGCGCGACGCGTTCCGCGCGACGATCAGCATGGCCACGTTGCTGCAGGCGATCACCAGCACCAGCGCCACCAGCGCCATGAGAATGCGGACCGGATCAGCGTCGTAGTCTCCCAGGCCCTGCAGGCCTTTGGCGGGAAGCAGCACGAGGTTCAGCTTCTGCTGCTCGGAGAGCGGCGTCTTGAGGCCCGCGAAAGCTGCTGCGCGGAACGCCGGCGTGAGCCCGGCAACGGCACGTTGCGGACTCACGCCCGGCGCCAGTCGCGCGATGAGCGAAAGACACCACCAGTTGGGCGAGCCATACAGCGTGCTGTCTGAGGATCCCCACGGGCTGAGGTCAGCCCGCCGCTGCAGGGGAATCCAGAAGTCCGTCACTCCGCCCGGCTCGACGCCGGGGAAGCCGCTGGCGGCGATCCCCACGATCGTAAAGGGAACGCCTTTGATGTACAGGGTCCGGCCCAGCACCGCGGGATCGCGCGAGAAGCGGCGCGTCCAGAAGGCGTAGCTCAGCACCGCGACCGCGGCATGCTGCTCCTCGTCCGCAGGGGTCAGAGCCCGTCCGCGCACCGCGGAGACGCCCAGGCCCGAGAAGAAGTTGCCGCTGACCATCTCGCCGTAGGCCTGCTCCGGCCGATCCTTGCCGGCGCGAACGTCGACCGCGTCGAAGGCGAGCGGGACAAAAGCCATCAGGTCGGAGAAGACGCGATGCTCGCGCCGCAGCACTTCGAAGACAGGAAGTGAAAACGAGCTGTCCGAGTTGCCGGTATTGGATGCGCCGTAGGGCTGCCCGCTGGGAACGCTCAGATAGACCATCTGCTGCGGGTTCGGAACCGGCATCCGGCGCAGCAGCACCGCATCCATGGCGCTGAAGATCGCAGTGCTCGCCCCGATGCCCAGCGCCAGCGTGACAATCGCGGTCAGCGCAAAGATTGGGCTCTTCGCCAGGAACCGCCACGCAAAACGCAGGTCCCGCAGCCATCGCTCAAGAGGGGCCCGGCCCCAGGCTTCGCGCGTCTGCTCTCTGATCAGGGTTTCATTGCCAAACGCCCGCCGCGCCGCGTATCGGGCTTCCTCCGGCGGAACACCGCGTTCCCGCTGCTCTTCCTCTTCCAGCTCGAGGTCCGACTGCAGCTCCCGCTCCAGGTCCGCATCGCGCCTGCCGAAAGTCCACCAGCGCATCCCGGTCCTCCCTCACTCAGCCTTCTTCCACCGCCGGCCACATCACCCGCGCCACCGCTTCCGTCATCTGCTTCCACTGCGACTCTTCCGCCACCAGCTGCTTCCTGCCCTTCTCCGTCAGCCGGTAGTACTTGAATTCCCGATTGCGGTCCGGAGCCGTCTCCCACTTCGAGACCACCCACCCCCGCTTCTCCAGCCGATGCAGCGCCGGATACAGCGACCCATGCTGCATCTGCAGAAAGTCGTTCGTGGTGCGCTGGATGTGCTTGCCGATCTCGTGCCCGTGCGCCGGCCCGTACAGCAGCGTCCGCAGGACCAGCATGTCCAGCGTCCCCTGCAGTAGATTCGCCCGTTGCTGCAATGCCTGCTTTGCCATGGAAGACATTCGACCCTCAATGGAGCCTGATAGTAGACATTCGACTCTCGTTTGTCAACCCTCCGCCCCGCTCCCCGCCCCCCAGTCCGGCGCCCTTCAGTCCCACATGCCGCCTCAGTATCATGGCCGAAGCACCCTTCAGGAGGATTCCCGCTCCATGCCCACCGCCGATCTGGCCGCTTCCGACCGCCGCCACCAGATTCACTCCCTCCACCATCCCAGCGACACCCAGGATGCCGTGCTCTGCGTCAGCGGAAAAGGCGTCCGCGTCCGCGACGCCGAAGGCCGGGAGTACATCGACGGCCTCTCCGGCCTGTGGAACGTCAACGTCGGCCACGGCCGCGCCGAGCTCGCCGAGGCTGCCGCCGATCAGATGAAGACCCTCGCCTACTTCTCCGGCTATGCCGGCTCCGCGACCGTCCCCTCCATCCTCCTCGCCGACCGCCTCATCGAGCTCGCCCCGTACATGGCCGCCGTCTTTTTCTGTTCCGGCGGCGCCGAAGCCAACGAGTCCGCCTTCAAAACCGCCCGCTACTACTGGAAGGTCCGCGGCCGGACCGGCAAGCTCAAAATCATCTCCCGCATCCACGGCTATCACGGCGTCACCCTCCAGGCCATGAGCGCCACCGGCATCGCCGGCTACTGGAAGATGTTCGAGCCCCGCGTCCCCGGCTTTCTGCACATCGACACCTGCTACCCCTACCGCCAGGATGCGCTCCAGCCCGGCGAGACCCCCGGCCAGGCCGCCGCCCGCGCCCTCGAAGAAGCCATCCTCCGCGAAGACCCCGGCACCGTTGCCGCCTTCATCGCCGAGCCCATTCACGGCGCCGGCGGCATCATCTATCCCACCGAAGATTACTGGCCGCGCGTCCGCGAAATCTGCACCCGCTACAACGTCCTCCTCATCGCCGACGAAATCATCACCGGCTTCGGCCGCACCGGCCGCTGGTTCGCCCTCGAGCACTGGAACGTCCGCCCCGACATCCTCTCCTTCGCCAAAGGCGTCACCTCCGGATACCTGCCTCTGGGCGGCATCATGGTCACCAGCGACATCCAGCAGGCGCTCGATTCCGTCGAGCCGGCCAACCGCTGGATGCACGGATACACCTACTCCGGCCATCCCACCTGCTGCGCCGTCGCCCTGCGCAACATCGACATCATCGATCGGGAAAAGCTCGTCGAGAACGCAGCGAAGATGGGCGATCTTCTCCTCGAGTCGCTCACCCAGGCTCTCGGCAATCACTCCAATACCGGCGAGATTCGCGGCGGCAAAGGCCTCCTCGCCGCCATCGAGTTCGTCCAGGACCGCGCCACAAAGCAGAACTTCGCCCCCGCCGACGACATCGGCACACGCCTGCGCAACGAACTGCGCCGCCGTGGTGTCCTCACCCGCACTCGCCCCGCCGCCGGCCCGCATCCCGCCCCCGGCGATCAGCTCTTTTTCGCGCCGCCGCTCGTATCCACGGCAGCAGATATTCATGAGATGGTCGACGCTGCCCGCGAATCCGTCGCCGCCGTTCTGGGCGCCTGATCCGCCCCGCGTTCAGTCCCCGGTTGCAGTGCTGCGCGCGGCGCTTGCGGCTTCTTCGCGGCTCCGTGCCTCTTCGAGAGCGAGCACGCTGTAGCCGGATGCGGCATCGATCATAAAGCGCCCCTCGCCGCTCGCCGGATCGCGAAATCCGTTCAGCGACGCCGCCCACCAGCTCCCGTCCTGCGCCTGGTGCCCCTCGATCCACTTCAGCCCGCGCTTGAGCGCCGGATCGTTCCCATCCACCCCTGCCTCTTCCATCGCCACAATCGTCAGCCCGGTTGCGCACCCGTCGCTCGTATCTTCATCGTTGGCGCGCTTCACAAAATCCAGAAACGTCTTTTTCGCGTCGCGCTGCGGATCGAGCGAGGACATCGACCATCCTCCATCCGGTTTCTGCAGCGCCGCGATCCGCTGCAGCAGCTCGCTCCGCTGCTCTGCGCTCAGCAGCCCCGGCATCCTGCCTGACGCCCACAGAACGTACAGGCGGTTCAGCATCGGCTGGGCCTCATACTCCCTTTGCAGGTACGCCCGCATCTGCTCCACCGATTCCCGCACCGCCGGATCGCCGCCGTACCCATCGCCCTCCATCCCCGTCGCCAGCGCCATCATCGCCGCGCCCTGATACGCCGACTCCGGCGATTCCCACGGCGCCTCGTGGAAGTCCTGCCACAGCCACCCTCCCGCGTCCGCGCCTATCTTCTCCTGCAGCGCCCATGCTTCGTCGAAGGCCTCCCGCGTCACCGGGCCCGGCCTCGCCGGATCTGCCTCGTAGCTCTCCAGGATCACCGCATTCAGCACCGCCTCGGTCGCCCGCGACGGCTCAGCGTGCGCCGGATCCGGATACCACGGCTTCACGTGCGGCCAGTCCCGCACCCGCTTTTCGATATCCGCCAGCATCCGGCTCTCCATCGGAGTCAGAGCGGCCTGGTGCAGCTGCGCCCGCAGCAGCGGTCGAACCTGTGCGTACGGCAGCACCGTGTGGCACGAGACGCACACCGTTCCCTCGTCGCGCTGCGCATGCGGCCATTGCTGCCACCACACTTCACGGCTGTCGAGATATTTAGCCGCCGCCGCCGCGCTCCACTCCCTGCGCAACGCCGATCCGGCCGGAGGAGCCGAAGCCCGCGCCTGCGCCTCCGACCAGATGGCAACGCCCGCGATCCCCATGCCCAGCGCCACGCACACCCACAGCAGCGCCCGCATCGGCTTCCCCTGTAAAACTGTCAAGCCCCCACCTCTCCACCAAAATAACGCCTGCTGATCCCAGGAACGAGCAAAAAAACGAACCCGAACCCCGCAGGGACAGCGCTGCACGAACCCCCGGGTGCCCCACATCTCCGCGCCGTTCGGAGATGTGGGAAAGCACGTGTCCCCACCAATCGATCCGGAAGAGAAAAAATCTGTCACCCTGAACCAGCCTTCCAAATTCGTTGCGCGCGCAACAATCAATTCAGCCGCGAGTCGAATAGCCTGCCCTGAGCGAGGGTGCGTAGCACCCGAGTCGAACGGGGACCTGCATTGGTTCAGCCGGGAAATCAAAACACGATTCCCTGCAACCTAACCCGCGCCGCTGGCGCAGCGCTCACTGGCCCAGCCCTTCAGCGCTCTGCGCAGCGCCCGCACCGGTCCCTGTTCTCCGATCTCTGTTCTTTGCTCCCTTCCCCTGAAAAACTGTCAAGCCCCGCACCTCTTCACCAAAGTAACGCGTGCTGATTCCATGCCACTTACAATCCACTAACTCGAAAGATATTTGGCAGACTAACTGTGTCTATCTGGTATTCTGAACTTATAGAGTAAAAAGCAGTCTGTCTTACCCATCAGGATTTACCAAAAGGTCCGCCGTGCGGGCCTTTTTTCTTGCCCGCGTCGTCTCTCGGAACCTGACTGCCCGAAGTTTCAACTCGGAGGAACCTCCATGCTCCCTGAATGTCGGTACATCTACCCCGACGGTCACCGCTGCGGCCGCATCCCTCGCCATGGCCAGCCTCACTGCCCCGCCCACAGCCGCCCACAACCCATCGCCGCGCCCAATCCCGCGCCTGCAGCACCCGCATCCGATCCTGACGACCCCGCCTTCGTCCGCGAAATGCGCGCCTGGTCGGCCGAGTGTGCCCGAATGCACTTCCACGATCTCCTCCTTGCCCTCGCCCGCGCCCTCTGCCCCATCGAGATTCACATCCTCGCCCGCCCCAATCCGCACAATCGCATCATGTTTGCACGCGCCGCCATCGCCCTCGGCATCGTTACCGAACGCATCGTCGCCGCTCCCTCCGAACCCATTCCCCTTTCTGTGCCCGGCCCGCTCGCCCGGCTCGCCGACGGGGAACTCAGCAACTTGATCGTCAAATCCTTCCTAAACCGTCCCAAATGAAATGCCTGCGCGCAACCCCCGTCCCTCCAAATGGATAGGCGTCGCATCCCTGCGCATTTCAAAACACAATGGCTACCCGCAACCATGGCAGAATCAAATGGATGACCGGCGCACCGGGAAACGCCCGTACGTGAAATCAAATACTTGCGAATCCGCAGCGGGAGGGGAGGGGGTGGTCGATCTTGTCGCCCGCCTCCTCCAGGGCGAACCCCGCGCCCTCGCCCGCGCCATCTCCCTCGTCGAAAACGCCGCGCCCCAGGCCGCCACCATCCTTTCCGCCTGTTTTCCCCGCGCCGGCCACGCTCTCCGCATCGGCATCACCGGCGCACCCGGAGCCGGCAAGAGCACCCTCGTCGAGCGCCTCGCTCGCCACTTTCTCGCCGCCGGTCGCCGCGTCGGAGTCATCGCCGTCGATCCCACCAGCCCCTTTACAGGAGGCGCCATCCTCGGCGATCGCATCCGCTTCCAGGAGCGCCACAACCACCCCGCTTTCTATGCCCGCTCCATGGCTACCCGCGGCTCCCTCGGCGGACTCGCCCTCGCTACCGCCGACATCGCCCTCCTCATCGAAGCCGGCGGCAAAGACCTCCTCCTCATCGAAACCGTCGGCGTCGGCCAGGATGAAATCGAGATCGCCCGCCTCGCCGACGTCACCCTCGTCGTCCTCGTCCCCGGCATGGGCGACGACGTCCAGAGCCTCAAAGCCGGCGTCATGGAGATCGCCGACATCTTCGTCGTTAACAAATCCGACCGCGACGGCGCCGACCGCGTCGAGCAGGAGATCCGCGCCCTCCAATCCCTCGCCCCACCATCCAGAACGAGCTCTGTATCAGGGCGTGCCTTGAGCGGAGCCCCCGGTGAAGCCTCCGCTTTGAAGGGGCACGGCTTCAGCCGTGCCGGAGAAGCTGCCAAAGAAAAAGGGGCTTCAGCCCCTGATGTCATCTGGACCCCGCCCGTCGTCCGCACCATCGCCACCACCGGCGACGGCATCGATGCCCTCGCCGCTTCCATCGCCGAAATGGACTCCTGGCTCCGCACCGCCAACCGTCTCGCCGAACGCCGCACCCGCCACTGGCAGCGCCGCCTCGACGCCATGCTGCGCGCGGAGCTCATGCGTCGCGCCCGCCACAACGGTCTCACCGAAGAGGAGCTCCACCGTCACGCCGCCCAGGTCGCCTCCGGCGCCGAAGACCCCTGGCAACTCGTCCCCCGCCTCGCCAGAATGATCCTCACCCTCGACGCCCCCACCTGATCCCTGTTCTGTGATCGCTGCTCCCTGTACCCTCAACCCTGACCGCTGTACGCTGTTCCCTGATCGCTGCTCGCTGCTCCCTGTACCCTCAACGCTGACCGCTGATCGCTGTTCCCTGATCGCTGCCCGCTGCTCCCTGTACCCTCAACGCTGACCGCTATACGCTGTTCTCTGATCGCTGCTCCCTGTACGCTGATCGCTGATCGCTAAACCCTATGCCCGAACTCGACCACATCGGCATCGCCGTTCGCAGCATCGCAGACGCGCGCCGGCTCTACGAGGCCCTCGGCCTCACCGTCGTTCACGAGGAGACCGTCGAGCAGGAGCGCGTCCGCACCGCCCTCATCCCTGCCGGAGACGCCCGCATCGAGCTCCTCGAGCCCACCGCGCCCGACTCGCCCATCGGCAAGTTCCTCGCGAAACGCGGCGAGGGCCTGCACCACATCGCGCTCCACGTCGACGACATCTCCGCCGCCCTCGAATCGCTCAAAGCCCGCGGCGCGCGCCTCATATCCGACGAGATCCAGATCGGAGCCGGCGGCCATCTCTACTTCTTCGTCCACCCCTCCAGTGCCGGCGGCGTCCTCGTCGAAATCTGCCAGGATCCCATCGCCGACGTCTAGCCTCGCCCGGAATGGCGAAGGCGCGGCCCGGCACGATCCGCTTCCGCCTGTCCGCTAATGGACGAGCGGATCGGAATCCGAACAGCGCGCGGCCCCGCACAGCCAGTCGCCGATCAGCGTAATCCGATCTTCTTCTTCGGTTTACTGGCAATCGTCGATTGGCGGCCCGCGTGCAACGGTAAACTTCACCACTTCTAACTGGAACAGGCCTGAAGCACTGCTCGTTGGCCGCTGGCTACACAAAATTGGGAGGCAGGCAATGCGCGATGGATGGCAGGACCTGAATATTGCGGCTCGACGGCTGCGGCATGCTCCGGGATTTGCCCTGGTGGCGATCCTGTCGCTGACCATGGCCATTGCCGCCAACCTGGTCGTCTTCGGCGTGATGAACGGGGCGGTATTGCGGCCGCTCAACGTGGCCAACGCCAGCCGCCTGATGATGATCGAGCACCGGGAGCATGGATACATCAGCCAGTCCTATCCGGACTACCAGGATTTCCGCTCCCGGAACTCCACATTCAGCGATATCGCCGCCTTCCGAATCAATGACGTCGGGCTCAGCACCCAGGGCCTGGCGCACAAAAGCTGGATCTACGAGGTCTCCGGCAATTACTTCGACATGCTGGGCGTTCAGCCCGAGCTGGGCCGGCTCTTTCACTCCAACGACGAGCATGGCCCGAACTCCGCGCCTTATATCGTCCTCAGCGACGCCTTCTGGCGCACCCACTTCGCCGCCGATCCCCGCGTCATCGGCGAGATAGTGGACCTGAATAAGCATCCGTTCACCATCGTCGGTGTGGCGCCGCCGGCCTTTCACGGCACGGAAATCTTCCTCTGGCCGGATTTCTGGGTCCCCATCGTCAACGAGCAGCAGCTGGAGGGTTACGACTTCCTCAGCAGGCGGTATAACCACGGCATTGACGTCATCGGCGTGCTCAAACCAGGCATCACCGCGGAGCAGGCGACGCAGAACCTGAACGCCATCGCTGCACAGATGGCGAAACAATATCCGCAGGCCGACGACGGGCTGGCCGCTCGCCTGGTCAAGCCCGGGCTCCTGGGCGATGTGCTGGGCGACGCGGCGCGCGAATTTCTTGCCGGCATTCTGGTGCTCGCCCTCCTGGTGCTGGCCGCGGCCTGCGTGAATCTGGCCAGCATTTTTGCTGCGCGCGCGGCCGATCGCAGCCGCGAGCTGGCCATCCGCATGGCCATCGGTTCCAGCCGCTGGCGGGTGCTCCGCCAGGTTCTGGCCGAGGCCGCGCTGCTTTCCGTCACCGGCGGCGCCATCGGCACGTGGGCCGCATGGTGGCTGCTGGGCGTTCTCAGCCAGTGGCAGCCGATCGCGGCCTACCCTATCCACCTGACCGTCGTGGCCGACGCGCGCGTTTACGGGCTGGCCGTGCTGCTGGCGGCCGCCAGCGGCATCCTGCCCGCCATCCTCACCGCTCGTCAGATCTGGAAGACGGATGCCATGCAGGTGATCAAAGCAGGCGGGTCGCAACAGGTCATTCGCCGTCTCACCCTGCGCGATCTGCTGCTCGGCGTGCAGGTCGCCCTCTGCGCCCTGCTCGTCACCTGCGGGCTGGTCGCGCTGCGCGGCATGGACCGCCAGCTGCACGCCCCGATCGGCTTCCAGCCGCAGGGCGCGCTGCTGGTAGAAACCGAAATGGACATGGCTGGCTACTCCGACGAGGCATCCCTGCCGGTGCAGAAGAGGATGATCGACGACGCGGAGCAGATCCCCGGCGTGACCGCGGTGGGCACCATGAACAACCTGCCGCTCAGCGGCGGCGGCAGCCAGACGCCGGTCTATCGCCAGGGGACAACGGATTTTCGCAACTCGAACAGCGTCGCGGCGCCCCACTACTACAGCATTTCGCCCGGATTGCTGCACGCGGCAGGCACGCGGCTGCTCGCCGGCCGCGACTTTACCTGGCACGACGACGCTCAAGCGCCGAAGGTCGCCCTCGTGAATCAGACTCTGGCGCACCAGCTATACGGCGACGCGCCCGCCATCGGGAAATATTTTGCCATGCCCCACGGGACCGTCTACCAGGTCGTCGGCGTGGTCGAAAACGGAAAATACGACTCCCTGACCGAGGATCCGCAGGGCGCGATGTATTTCCCGCTGGCGCAGAGCGCCGACAACAGCACAATCCTGGTGGTGCGATCCGCGCGCCCGCCGGCCGAATTGGCTGCGGCGCTCCAGACCATGATGGGCAGGATCGATCCGAACCTGCCCGTCACCATTGAGGCGTGGCCGAACGCGATGGAACTGCCCCTCTTCCCGGCGCGCGTGGCTACTGTGGCGCTCGGCATCCTGGGATTGCTGGCGGGCATGCTGGCGGCCACCGGCATCTTCGGCATGGCGAGCTACACCGTCGCCCGCCGCCTGCGCGAGATGGGAATCCGCGTGGCCCTGGGCGCGCAGAAAAAGCAGGTGCTCGAGGCCGCGATGGGGCGAACCGTGCTCCTGCTGGCCATCGGTTCGGTGGCCGGACTGGGCCTCGGCATTCTCGGCAGCCGCGTGCTGGCGAGCGTCGTCTACGAAGCCACCGTCTACGATCCTGTCGTGCTCTCCCTCGCCATCGTGGCCATGGTCGCGATCGGCGCGATCGCCGCCCTGGCGCCCGCGCGCCGCGCCATCATGGCCAATCCCGCGGTGTTGCTGAGAGAAGAGTGAGCCCGAACTGGCAGGGTCCGAAGCGGCTCGTCATCTCCCGCAGCGTGAAGCTCGCAGCCGACAGAGTCTGAGGACAAACTCGCGCCTTCAGACCGATCCCCTCGTGAATCGGCTCCGGGGCTCGCTCCCTGCTCTCTGCTCTCTGCTCTCTGTTCTCTGCTCCTCGCTCCCCGCTCCCTGTACCCTGTACCCTGATGCTCCTCTCCATCGACACCTGCGGACCCCTCGGCTCCGTCGCCCTCGCCCGCTCCTCCGGCGACGGCCCGGAACTCCTCGCCCAGACCGAGATCCCCGGCAAAACGTATTCCGCCCGGCTCATCCCCGCCATCCAGGAGCTGCTGGCCGCGCGCGGCGCTACCGTCGCCGAGATTGTCGCCATCGTTGTTACAAATGGTCCCGGCAGTTTCACCGGCGTCCGCATCGGCCTCAGCACCGCCAAGGGCCTGGCCGAAGCCCGCTCCATCCCCATCGTCGCCGTCTCGCGTCTCGCCGTCCTCGCCCACCTTGCCCAAACCCGCGCCGCCGCTCTCGACGCCAGCCGCCACGAGTTCTACTTCGGAGATTTCTCGGCCGCCTCCGATGAACGGCTCCTCGCCCGCGACTCCTTCCTGGAACGCGCAGCCAGCCTCGGCCTGCATCTTGCCGTCTGCGAGCCCTCCGTCCACGCCCTTGCACCCTCCGCGATCCTGGTCTCCGCGCCCACCGCCGCCGACTCTCTCGGCTTCGCCCTCCCTCGCCTGCGCGCTCGCGACTTCGATGATCCCGTTACCCTCGACGGCAACTACCTCCGCCGCTCCGACGCCGAGATCTTCTCGAAACCGAAGCTCGTTCACCATCCATGACCGTCCGCCCCATCCAGCCCGGCGATCTCGACTCCGTCCTCGCCATCGCCGCCGCCTCGCCCGAGGCTCCCCGCTGGCCGCCCTCCGCCTGGGCCGCTTACCTCGCTCCCGCCGGTCCGGACGCCACCCTCCTCCGCGCCGCCTTCGTCGCCGCCGAGGGCTCCGGCGTCCTCGGCTTCGTCTGCGTCACCCTCCTCCTCGACGGCCAGGAGAATCGTGCTGAGCTGGACTCCATGGCCGTCCATCCCGGCGCTCGCCGCCACGGTCTCGGCTCGGCGCTCTTCCGCGCCGCCGCCGCCTGGTCCGCTGCCCACGGCGCCCGCCGTCTCTCGCTCGAGGTCCGCGCCTCGAATACCACCGCCATCGCCCTCTACCGGCGCCTCGGCCTCCGCGAAGAAGGCCGCCGGCCCCGCTACTATGCTGACCCCGATGAAGATGCCCTGCTTCTGGGCACCGCCGTTACCCCCGATTCCACCCCTCCGTAGTTTTCCACCAGGAAACCTGTTGAAGCCGGGCCTCCCTGGTGCTAGCGTGGTACGTCTCACTTTTTGTGAGTCAATTCGCCCGGCGAAGCTCCAGCCGGCTCCGTCGGGACGGTCCCGCATCGGAGGTGTCGCATATGGATTTGGAGACGAACGATCAGCCGGATAGTGAAGCAATTCGCCACCTGCAAGAGCAACACCGTCACTATTCGGAGAAGCTGGAAGCCCTGCTCCAAAAACCCTGGCTGTCCGAGGACGAGCAACTCGAGGAAGTCCGCCTGAAAAAGCTCAAACTCCATATCAAGGACCAGTTGGCCCAGCAGCGGGGCCAGCCCAGCGCCTACAGCGCCGCCTGATCAGGTCGTATCCATCGGCCTGTGGTTCGGCCCCTTTGTGACGATCGCCTGTCGCCCGAGGGACTGTGCTCTCACCTCCATGCTCACTCGCCCCCGGCGAAGACATGCCGACCGCGCTGTTTTGTCTTTCCCTCCCTGGGAACTAGAATAAAAAGGACTTTCCGACCGCCGCGAACAGAATTCCCACCCTGTGCAGCGCGTCTCGGTCAACTCTCGTATGGTGCGCGACGGATATTTCTACGGACTGGCGCTGATCGCCGTGGCCGCTCTCGTCTGGTTCCTCGCCGGCTGGGGCTGGGCTGTCGTTCCGTTGCTCCTCGCCGCCTTCTTTCTCTGGTTCTTCCGCGATCCCGAGCGCGCCATTCCGCAGCCGCCCGGCCTCATCGTCTCGCCCGCCGACGGCAAAGTCACTGAGGTCGCCCGCCTCAACACCCCGGCCGGCAGCCTCGTCCGCGTCAGCATCTTCCTCAGCGTCTTCGATGTCCACGTCAACCGCTCTCCAGTCTCCGGCGTCCTCCGCGAGGTTCGCTACCGCAAGGGTGAATACCTCAACGCCCTCAATCCGGAGTGCGCTGCGCGCAATGAGCAGAATCTCGCCCTCGTCGACTGCGACGAAGGCTACCAGGTTTCCTTTACCCAGATCGCCGGTCTCCTCGCCCGCCGCATCGTCTTCACCAAGCGCGTCGGCGATCGTCTCCGCCGCGGCGAGCGGGTTGGCCTCATCAAGTTCGGCTCCCGCACCGATCTGATCTTCCCCGGCCACGCCGAAGTCCTCGTCAATCCCGGTGACCGCGTCCGAGGAGGCGCCAGCATCATCGCCCGCATTCCCGGCTCCGAACCCGACCTGCAGTTGGCCGCGGTCGCCGCGGAGATCGACGCATGAACAACGCCGATCCCCGTCCCCGCCGCCGTCCCCGCGGCATGTATCTGCTGCCCTCCATGTTCACCGCCGTGAACATCGCCGCGGGCTTTTTCGCCATCACCCAAAGCCTCGAGGGCTCGGCGCTCGAGCCCCACCACTTCGACTACGCCGCCCTTGCCATCGGCTTCGCCATCCCCTTCGATGCCCTCGACGGGCGCATCGCCCGCCTTACCAATACGGAAAGCGACTTCGGCCGCGAGCTCGACTCTCTCGCCGACGTCATTACCTTCGGCGTCGCTCCTGCCATCCTCGCCTTCGCCTGGGGATTCCGTTCCCTCCCCATGTCCATCGATCACCAGTCTCGCCTCAAGCTGGTGCAGTTCGGCGCCTTCGTCTGTTTCCTCTTCCTGCTTTGCGGAGCCAGCCGTCTGGCCCGCTTCAACATCAGCGTCAATCCGGTCCCCAAGAATCCCGGCCGCCCCGGACGCAAGTACTTTGTCGGCATGCCCATCCCCGCCGCCGCCGGCATCGTCGTCGCCATCGTTCACGGCTTCATCGGCTGGCCCATCTCCAACTGGTGGGTTGCCATCATCTGGGCGCTGCTGGTCGCCTTCCTCGGCTTCCTCATGGTGAGTACCTGGCGCTTCTGGAGCGGCAAGGAGATCAACCTCACCGGCCGCCAGCCCGTCCGCCTCATCGTCCTCCTCGGCCTCTGCATCTACCTCCTGGTTTTCTTCTCGCGCGAAGTCCTCCTCATGCTCGCCTTCGCCTACCTCTTCTCGGGCGTCATCGCGCGCCTGGCGTACTCCTGGCAGCGCCGCCGCCATCGCCCCCAGCCGCAGGCCCTGCCCCCATTTCCTGAGGGCCCACAGGCATGACCGCAAAAATCGCTATCGTCGGCGCCGGCTCGCTCCGCGGCAAGGAACTCAACGACGCTCTCGCCGATTCTCCCTTCGCCGCTGCCGATTTCCTCCTGATGGACGACGAGTCCGAAATCGGCACCCTCGAATCTGTCGGCGATGAAGTCACCTTTATCCAGCGCATCGAACCGTCTTCTTTCGACCGCGTCGACCTCGCCTTCTTCGCCGGCGATGAATCCATCACCCGCAAGCACTGGGCCTCCGCCCATCGCGCCGGCGCCAGCATCGTCGACGTCTCCGGCGCTCTTGAGGGCCAGCCCGGCGTCCTGGTGCGCGCTCCCTGGTTCGACGATGAGTTCCCGCCCCCTGCGGACCGCCCATCGCCCGATCTCGAAACGCCCGCCGTCGTTCCGGCTCAGGCGGCAGCGCTCACGCTCGCCCTGCTTCTGGCGCGCATCAATCGCCTCGCCCCCGTGCGCAGCGCCTCAGCCACGGTTCTTGAGCCGGCCTCCGAATATGGCCGTGCCGCCATGGACGAGCTGCACCAGCAAACCGTCAAACTGCTCAATTTTCAGGATCTTCCCAAGCAGGTTTACGACACCCAGGTCGCCTTCAATGCCACCGCCACCTTCGGCGACTCGGCAAAATTCAGCCTCGGCGCCAGCGAAACCCGCATCCGCCGCCATTACGCGCTGCTGGCTGAGGACCGGCTGCCACCGGCGGCGATTCAGCTCCTCCATGTGCCTGTCTTTCATGGCTACGGCATCTCGCTGGCCGTCGAGCTCGCGGAACCGGCCTCGCTCGATCAGATCGAAGCCGCCCTGGCCGGCGAGCATATTGAAGTCGCCACTGCGGACGCCGAACAACCTACCAACCTCAGCATCGCCGGTCAGCCCGATATCCTCGCGCGCGTCCGCCCCGAGCCCACCCGGAATCCCGAATCCACCCGCTTCTGGATCTGGGCCGGCCTTGATAATCTTCGCTTTGCCGCGCTCCACGCCCTGGCCTGCGCCCTCGAGCTCAATCGCCTGCGCCCCCAGGGCGAAGTCCAGTAAGATCCGCCCCCGCGGCCCGCATCGCAGCCCTCATCAGCCTCCGCCGTCCAGCTCCATCTCCCAGGTTTGGCCGACCAGGTCATGGCCGAAGCTGCGGTGTTGCTCTTCGCGGACCAGCCGGAATCCTGCTTCCTGATAAATCCGGTGCGCGGCCTTCAGGATGCTTTGCGTCCACAGCGTGATCCTGCGATAGCCCGCCTCGCGGGCAAACCGCACGCATTCGTCCACCAGCGCCCGGCCCAGGCCCAGCCCGCGCGCCGCCGGATCAACGTAAAGCAGCCGCAGTTTGGCCACGCCCGGCTGCTCGGGATGCTTCACCAGAAAGATGTGCCCGACATGCTTTCCATCGATTTCCGCGACCCAGCACCGCTCGCGCTGCACATCGAAATTCTCCAGAAAGTCCGCCACAATGCGCGCCACCAGCGCCTCGAACGTCTCGTCCCATCCAAACTGCTCGGCGTACCCGGCGCCCTCCAGCGCTACCACCATGCCCATATCGCCCGGCCGATGCGTGCGCAGTGTGTATCCTGGCTGCTCCCCGTTCCCGTTCTGCACGGCTCGCTCGATGGTCTGCATGGCGTCGACCAGCTGTGCCCGCCGCGTCCCGGCCATCTCCGCCAGGATCGACCGCGCCTGCTCCTCCGACCGCTCGTTCAGCATCCGGAAGGCCGCTCGCCCCTTTGCCGACAGCAGCAGGTCCGCCGCGCGGCTGTCGGTATTTGAGGTCCTGCGCGTCACCAGCCCGGACTCTTCCAGCTTGCTCAGAATCCGGCTTAGATACCCCGCATCCATCCCCAGCGCCTCAGCCACTTCCTTCGCCCGAGGTTGATTCCGGGTCGCCAGCTCGTAGAGCACCCGCCCTTCGGCCAGGCTGTAGCGCGTGTGGAGAAATCTCTCCGTCACGGTGCCGATAAATCGCGTGTAAAAGCGGTTGAAGCCCCGAAAAGCCGCAATGTCCGCCGTCAGTCCTGCATTCGCGGTGGTTTGAGCAGTCATAGGCGCAACATGCGCCCATTTAGTTGACTTTGTCAACTATCACGCAATCGCCCGCGTGGAAATTACTTCCGCCCCTCGCGCTTCTGCGCAACGGCCAGGCCTCGGGGCGTTGGCAGCAGGACCACGGAAATCAGCCCCTCCGCTTCCAGACGCTGTGCCGCCTCGCGCACGGTTCCCGGATGCGAGCTGGCGTCGTGCATCAGAATCAGCCCGTTGGGGCTGATCTGCGGAAGGAATCGCCGCACTTCCTGCTCGCGGATATCGAGATCGCTGTCGCTGTAAAGCAGATCGATGGCGCCGGGAACCTTCATCTCCAGGCTCGAAGCGTTGCGCAGCTCGATCCACTCCGCCACGCCCGACGCCGCAATCTTTTCCTGCGCCTTCGCGTAGACCACCGGATCGAACTCGCAGCTCACGATGCGCCCGAACCCGTTGCTCTTCAACCCCTCAGCCATCCACACCGTGCTGACCCCGAGAAACGCTCCGGTTTCCACGATCAGACCGGGCTTCATGGTGGTGACCAGCGTCCTGAGAAACTCCAGCACCTCCGCCTCGGCCGTCATCGAGTCGTACATGTGCCAGCGCTCGGGATGCGGGCACTCCGGCGTGGCGCGGTGATACTCCGGCAACAGCGCTCCGCCGGCGCGCTCCGCCTGCAGCATCACCTTGTGTTCCTGCTTCAGTTTTTTTCCGAAGAGTCGCAAGCGGGATCCGGGCAGATTCTGGGTGAGATTGCACTTCGATTATAGAGATTTGCCCGGCGTCAACCCTTCGGGCGGCGAGGGGGTCTATTATCGCTCCTGAATCGCAGAGGTGCGCCGCTGCGTCCGATCGAAGCAGGAGGGATATTGACATGAGCCATGCAAAGCTTCTGATGATCGTGGGCGATTATGCCGAGGATTACGAAACGATGGTGCCCTTTCAGGCGCTGCAGATGGTGGGACATACGGTAGACGCCGTGTGTCCGGGGAAGAAAGCCGGCCAGCAGGTGCGAACCGCCATTCACGACTTCGAAGGCGATCAGACCTACTCCGAGAAGCGCGGCCACAACTTCACCCTGAACGCTACCTTTGCTGAGGTTCGCCCCGAAGACTACGACGGTCTGGTGCTCCCAGGCGGACGCGCTCCGGAGTATCTGCGGCTGGATCCGCAGGTAATTGAGGCGGTGCGGCATTTTGCGCGCGAGAACAAGCCCATCGCCGCCATCTGCCACGCCGCGCAGATTCTGGCCGCAGCCGGAGTGGTGCGGGGGCGAAGGATCAGCTGCTACCCGGCGTGCTCGCCCGAGGTGGAGCTGGCCGGCGGTTCCTACGCTCCCGTTGAGATGACCGCCGCGGTCGTGGACGGCAATCTGGTCACCGCGCCGGCCTGGCCGGCCCACCCCGAGTGGCTGGGAAAGCTTCTGCCCGTGCTCGATGCGTATCTGGCTGCGAAACCCCAACTTGCCGCGGCGGGGCGGTAAGCGATGCGGCCCGAAGAGGCGGATTTCCTTCGCGCGTATTTGCTGCCGCAGTTGCGTTCCGAACAGAGCGTGACCCGGCGAATTCTGGCCGCGATTCCCATCGGGCAGGAAGAGTACCGTCCGCACGAAAAGAATTGGACGGCGCTGCGCCTGGCTCGGCACCTTGCCGGCACGGAAATGTGGTTTCTCCACGCCGTCATCCACGGGCAATTCGTGGACGGGCAGGGACCGTCCGGCGAAGTGCGAACCGGAGCGGCGATGGCCGCCTGGTACGAGGAGCAAGCAGCCCGGCGAACGGCGCAGATCGAGGCACTACCAGGCGACCAGCTGGCGGCTCCGGTGAACTGGCTGGGGCTGCGGAACGATCCCGCGGTCACCTATCTGAGCCTCGCCATTCGGCATACGGTGCACCATCGCGGCCAGCTCTCGGCCTATCTGCGGCCGATGGGGGCGAAGGTGCCGGCCATCTACGTCGCCAGCGCCGACGAGCCGTTTGAAGCCAGCCCCGAGGAGATTGCTTCGGGCGCGGTGCCGCGGCCGCCGGCCTTCTGAAAGACGATCGCGGGATGCCTGTACCACTTCGGCTCAATTTGCTCCAAATTTCAACGAATCCCCATTGACTCTCTCGCAAACCCGGGCTACTCTGGCGGCAATTCAACACTTTGGCGCCGATTGCCAACCCGTTTCCTTCGCCCTGCCTGAAGCATCCAATCAGTGTGGTGCGACACCTGTCCCGGCTGGCGCCAATCCGACCCACAACCCATTTCCAGCCTCGCGGCTCGCGCCTGGCCGCGATCGGAGGTCTTTTCCTCGCCTGATGAGAAAACATCTCGAGATCACGCCTAATCTTGAGCCCCTGTTCGGGACCCGCGATGAAAATCTGAGACTCATGGAGGACGCTCTCCATGCCCGCATCGACCTCGAATCCGATGCCGTCATGATCGAGGGCCCTGAGGACGCGATCGCCCGCGTGGAGCGCATCTTCCAGGACTACGAAACGCTGCGCCGCCAGGGCATTCTGCTCCAGAACGGGGAGCTGAACGGCATGCTCCGCCTCGTCGTCGCCGACCCCTCCATTTCGCTGCGCAGCCTCGCCGAAAGCGGCAAACAGCGCTCGGCGGGCATCAAGCGCATGGTGCAGCCGCGCTCCCTCAATCAGCGCCGCTACGTCGAAGCCATCGAACAGGCGGATATGGTCTTTGGCATCGGTCCGGCCGGCACCGGTAAAACCTATCTCGCCGTGGCCATGGCCGCCGCCGCCCTGCTGGCCAAGAAAATCAACCGCATCGTCCTGGTGCGTCCCGCCGTGGAAGCCGGCGAGCGCCTCGGCTTTTTGCCCGGCACCCTCCAGGAGAAGGTGGATCCCTACCTACGCCCGCTCTACGACGCCCTCTACGACCTGCTGGAGCCGGAGCGTGTGGACAAGATGCTGGAACGCAATGTGATCGAGATCGCGCCTCTCGCCTTCATGCGCGGCCGCACCCTCAATGACGCCTTCATCATCATGGACGAGGCTCAGAACACCACCAGCGAGCAGATGAAGATGTTCCTCACTCGCATGGGAAATAACGCCAAGGCCGTGATTACCGGCGACATCACCCAGATCGACCTGCCCAATCCCCGCAAGTCGGGCCTGGTGGAGGCCATAAGCGTCCTCGACGGGGTCGACGGTATCCGCTTCGTCCAGTTTGAAGATGGCGACGTCGTCCGCCACCACCTCGTCCAGCGCATCATCCGCGCCTACGAGGGGTTTGGCCGGGCACAACAGGAGGAGTTGCCGCTCTCTCTCGACGGAGAAGAAGTCCGCGTCTCCAGGCAACCGCAATAGAACCGCCATTGGAGCTACCATCATTTCAGGAGGGTTTTTGAGCCCTCCTGAGGTTTTCTGTGCGGGCCCGTTCACTCGGTTGCCGCCCGGCCATGATCCTGATCGATCCTTCCATACAAGCGAAATTCGGCCGCGCGCTGCGGCGGCAAGCTCTTGCGGCATTCCTCGCCGAGGCCGCGGACGCAGCGAAGCTTCGCGGCGTTGTCTCCGTCTTGCTTACCGGCGATGCTCGCATCCGCCGCCTCAACCGCGAGTTCCGCTACAAGGACCACCCCACCGACGTGCTTTCCTTTCCCGCAGCACTCACCGGCGACGATCATCGCATCGCCGGCGACCTTGCCATCTCCGTTGACACGGCTGACCGCCAGGCGCGGGAAGCCCTGCATTCCCTGGCTACGGAACTGCAGATCCTCGTCCTGCACGGGGTCCTGCACCTTGCCGGATACGACCACGAAACCGATTCCGGCCAGATGGCTCGAAAAGAGGCTGTGCTGCGCCGCCGCTTCGGCCTGGCGCACGGTCTCATCGAACGCGCCA